>SKKK01000602.1 GCA_007121535.1 Planctomycetaceae bacterium
ACTCCTTCCTTTCGGCAGAACGCCACGATCGACAAACCGCTTCGTTGCTGCTGGTCGATTCTTCGTTGCCATGCTTCCCAAAGTCTACGATCCACATTGCGAGCCATAAGTCTGGCACCTCCTGAAGCTAAGGGTGAAAAAACAAACACACCCCCAAGCTACCCCGCCTGTCAAGAATGCCTAACCCGGACGCTTACTTCCATGAGATGGCGACTCCAAGAAGGTATCGGCCGAACCAATGATTGTCCAGAACAGCCTATCTCGGATACCGCACCCAAAAATAGGCCGACCGGGGCGGCGGGCTATTCCGCCTGCCGCTAATCCACGATTATCGCTTCAATCCCTTGCCCGTCAAGCAGGTGAAGCGGCGACGAATCGGTGCCGCCCAGCGGCATAGGCCGACCAAGTGTGTTCACGCCCGATCCAGGGGGCTCCAAACGCCGCGTCGCCCTCGGTATTCCGTGCAACTGAAACCGGTGAAGTATGCCTATCTGCTGATCGGTCTCGTGCCTGGTGGGAACTCGACGCCCGAAAGAGTACAGAATGAGCCTTCTCAGCCCCCAGTTACCTTGCACAATCAACCGCGCGGAAAACGTCGATTTGTACCAAACCGGGACTGCTGAGCCTCGTTTTGCAAAAACCAGCCGGTTTCGAGCGCCGGAAGAAGCAAGCTAATTCTTCCGTGAACTTGCTGGAGTTTACCAAACGGCGGCAAGCACACGTGGGCGTCCTGCTACGGATAACACTCCCAGACGTTGCCCACCGAACTCACCAAGCGCGTCTGAGGACGAACTACCGCTGTGAGGCCCAAAGCCTAGATGCCTTCCTTGGAAAGTTCATTCGCTGCGCCGCTGGCGGGTACTGGCGGACGGTGGGAAGACGTGGGGGAAGTGCCTTGAGTGTGCTGGGGGTCGCAGCAGTTCGTCTGCGAGCCGGGCCGTTGCCGGTTGCCGGAGTTGTAGTTTGCATCGCTGTTTCTGTTCTCCCAATCTCCGCCAGCTCTCCCCAACTCGGCGCAGACTTCGGGATGCAGCATCAAGTGGTAGGTCACGGCGATCCAGTCTGAGGTGGTATTCACCACACGCACATGAACTCCCGATATCAGGCCCAAGCCGTCCACGGTTACCGGCGTGGCAATCACGGCCTTCCTCATCGCCAAGGCATGCAGTACGTCTTCTTGCGCTGTACAAGCATAGCGGTATGGAAACACAGCAATGGTAGCCGCACTGAAGTAGATGCTCTCCTCAAAAACGCCACAGGCCAAGATAACTCCTGGAATCATGCCTAACTCTTGAACTCGGTGCCTGCTGCCCCGCCCCCCGATCACAAAGGTCGCCTGTGGCAATCGAAGTGTCAGTTCGGGCCAAACGCGATGGGCGAACCACGTCAAAGCGTTGACAGCGGCGTCGTCATGCAATGCTCCATGGAAGATGCAGGAGGGGCTGAAAGGCGTGGGCCAATTGCTGATTGGCGGTTGGCAGTTGGCTGCGATCATTCGTTCCTCGATGGTGTCGTTTCTCGTGGCCAACTGCCTGGGAGGGCGGTTTTGGACTCCGTACTACTCCTTTACTCTGGGGATTGTGGGCCACGCGTTCAGGTTGGTGAAATCGCAAGAGCGCACCGCCGGATCTGCGCAGCAACAAGCCGCTTCACGTTGGCGAGACATTGCGGGATGGTTCGCAGCACAACTCGATGAAGCGATTGATCACAACGATCTTTTACGCCATCCGATCAAACGCTCCGTATCGTTTGCGGACGTGATATATAACGATCACGCCGTACTAAAGTACTCACACAGAATCGAAGAAAACTCGAATGATCGTACTGCGTTTCGGGCCGACGTGTCAGGAGCAATGCCACGAGACCGAATCCGGACGTGGTCGATAATTCTTCGCAAATTTTGCGGGCGAGTTGGGCGGAATTTACCAAACGGCCATCAGATCCAGCGCCCGACCACCACACACCACCCTCCTCCGTACCGATACCCAGTCGGAGACGCCTAGTACCCGTATGGCGCCATCGGCCGGGGTGTCTGATGGACGTAAGCGGGTGGTTTCGCGGACTATCGAGACCCACGTTGGTGACTCGCGAGTCAGCCAAGCGGCCGTTTCCCGCTCCTGAACGAGATCCGCCTTCAGCGCCACCAACTCCCGTTCCAGCGTACTCGCGGCCAAGGCGGACTGCCGGTGCTCGTCCCGGAGCCGTTGGTTCTCGTGTTGAAGCCGTACCAGTTGATCGTGAAGCACAGCGTTGCCGTCCCGCGCTTGGGACAACTGGTTCCGCAGCGCTGTCTCCCACTGTTCAGTACGCTCATCGTCACACAACCGCCACGCTCCGCGACCAGGCGGCTCCGTTTGGCTTAAACCCATCCAGACAGCGTGCGCAATCTGAGCCGTCGCGCCGAGAAGCATTTGGCGCAGTCTTGCCAAGACCGAAAACTGGCGGCAAGGATCGTCGAAACAGTCACCAAAACCGAAAAAGGGTCTGAGCCCAGGAATGATCCTGATTTATCAAACCCACGCCCTGGGCCGTTCGATTCCGGCATCGAGGAGTTGCTTGACCAGTTTGACGTCGTCGCGGACCTGCCAGTCGAACATGCCAACGCAAAGGAAGTCGGCCCCTTTCTCGAAAGCGTATTGGAACCCGCTGCTTGGCCGGTCACGCCCGGCACCGAGAACCTTAAAGCCGATCCAGGGCTTGGCAACGTTCTTCATGTAGTCGCCGATTTCGTCCGGATCGCTAGAGAGATAGCCGACCTTGTTGACGGAAACCATGTAGAAGTCGGGATCGATGCCCGCCTGTTCACTGGCCTTGATCGTTTCGAGTTTGTGACCGGCCACGCCGGCGAGCAGCCCGGCCTTTTTCATGCCGGCGACGATTTCGCCAATTTCGTCGACCTTGCCCTGCTCGACGTAGCTATCGCCACGGCCGCCGTGGAAATGGATGGCAACCGCGCCGTTGTCGGCCGCTCGCTTGGCGTTTTCGACAGGGTCGCCTTGTTCGGGCGCGCTTTGGGCGATCCACTGCAATTGGCCCCCGCGCTCCTTACGGTACTTGTTGTAATGTTCGATGATGTGGGGATCGCAGCGCATCAGGGTGGTATTGATCCCGTTTTGTTCGGCCAGCTCCCAGGTTTCCAGGATCTTCGCCGTATCGAAGTAGTGCGTCATCAGGGCCGACTGGTAAAGCAAATCGCCGGCGTGGGCTGAGCCGCTGATGAGGTTGCCTCCGATGATCAGCCGGCTGACTTTCAGGCCGCAGAAGTCCCCCTGGTGCAAGCCGGCGATGGGCGGGGCGTCTGCTCGGCCGTCAGAGCGTTTCACCAACTGGGCCATCAGCGCCTGGTCTTCCAAGGCGAGGCTGCCCCCGACGGCGCTGGCCGAAATACCAAGCGTCCTCCCGAAGAACTGCCGCCGGCTTGACTTCTCGCTCATCGCTCAATCCTCCTTCACTTGAAACTGACTGATAAGAATTTTGGACTTCGTCCGCCAAGATTACAACCCTCCTGGAACTTGACTGGCCCGTTTTTTGCCGCTTTGTGCCATTTTGCTGCGTCTTTTACTGCTGATCTTCCACGTGTTTGGTTGTGCGGTGGTGATCGCTCGACCGCCATGAACTCTGGGGCCAGAACAGCGCATCGGTTCTTCGCCGCCTCCACATCACGCTCGGTCACGTAGTCTTCAACAGCCAACGGATGGAGATCCGACCCGTCCACGTCCAGCGGCATCATTGGGCTTCCAGGGCACGTCGGACTGCCGTCGCTAACTCGAGAGTAACACCATTCGACGACTCCACTCTCCGTGGCTCCAACCGTCGTGACTCGCAGCCCACCAGCACGACACACGCCAAGATCCAGATGACGACCTTGATGGCTGGCCTCCTTGAAAATGCCCCCGGCCAGACGCGACCGACAAGCTGTGCCCCAGAACCGGCCGCCTCCAGATGAACCATCGAACTGGCAGAATCCGCAGTGGCCGCTTCAGCCTCGTCCACTTTCCAATCTACGCCCATGCGTCGACCAGTACAAGCGAACGAATCGGGTTGGTGATCCCGTTGGACTCAGTGGAACAGGACATGATCCCCGTCGTCCGGCCCATCAAGGCTTCACCACACCGCCAACTCCGTCTGTCCATCGGATCGCCGTCACACCATGCGCTGGTAGTGCCCCTCGATAGGTGCCACCCACCTTTCTTTGCACAACGACAGAATTTGGTGCCGTTCCCCCTATTTCATCATGCAGGCACCCCAATAAAACACATAAAAACAGCCATTTGTTGTACTTTATGGACTGAAGCCATTACCGGCCGCCCACGCGTCTCCGGTCGATTCGGCGACGCATGGCCGAGTCGCTCACCGGCGGCGGCAAAGTTGGTACTTATGGGCGCGGTCAATCGTGAATCACCGGCAGACGACGAAACTGAGGTGATTCCGATGGCGAATTCGACGGTGATGATCCATCGGGACGCAGGTACCCGACGGTTTGGATTCGAGACCCGTGTTCCAGCAGGACCTCGTGCGGGGAAAACCGCGGCGGATCAGCAGACGACGGCGGAAAACTTGCCGGTTCGGAGAACCTTGGCTCCTGAAGAGCCGGCCCGTCGCGTTCTTCCAGCGGTTCGACGCCCGGAACGTCCCATGCTTCGAGTGCCGGGGTCGGCAACGGTTCGACGGTCGGTTGCTCGGCCGTCGGCTGCTCGACGGTCGGCTGGCCGCCGAGACTGACTTGCGGCGGTTGTCTCAGACGGTAGTCGATGCGCCGAGGTCGGCCTCGCAATCGTTCGCGTTCGGCGGCGTCCCAGCGAGCGTCGCCCGGCCACGAGCCTTCGGAGAGGGCGACAGAACAATAATCGAGCAACGCTCCGCCCTCGAAGTAGACGTTTCGAATGGCCAAGGCGTATTCAACACGCGCCTGGTAGTACCTGATTTCTGCATCCGCGTAACGCCGCTGGGCATCCAGGAGTACATAAAAGTCCGCTTTGGCTTCGTCCGCATTATAGGCGGCTTGAACCGCCTGCAACTGTTGGCGAGCGGCATCAACGCGGTTGATCGAGGTTTGCAATACCGCATAAGCGCGATTCCGCTCGGCGATCGCGGCACTCAAATCGTTGATTACCTGTCGCTCTTGTTCCACCAGCAGCGTGCGCTCGCGTGCCAATTTCAACTGGGCATTCCGCACCGCAGCATGGCCTTGGCGGAAACCAAGGGGCATGGAAAACTCGGCGCCCAGTTGCCACTCCTGGAAATCGCCGCTTGTCAGATCCTGGTAAGCATTGTCGAACCGAGTTGCGCCGCCGCCGGGATTCAACAGATCGTCGCCAAAACCACGCCAACGATAACGGCCCACCAAGTCCAAGCTGGGCTGTAAGAAATTCTTGCTGGCGATCAGCTCCAATTCCCGGCTCCTGACCTTCCATCGCTGACGTCGCAATTCCTCGCGCCGCATCAACGCTTCGGTGGCGATCGGCATCCAGTCGAACGTCACCGGCGAAACGGGAGGTTCATCGCTGGGGCGAAGAAGTTCACTTCCCTGGGGCGGCAATCCGAGTAACAGCCGCAGTTTCCGCTCGTTGGCGTAGACGCCCGGCGTTGCGCGAAAGGTGCCGGCACTGCTGCCGTTGTTTGTGCGCGTTCCCTCGATCGGACGCCCCATCAGAGCGTTCTGCACGTCTTCCTCGAAGCGAAAGTACTGCTCACGAGCCTGGGCTTCCTTCTCTGCTTCCCCACCCTTCTTTCCCGCCTCGAACAACGCATGGACCTGTCGCCACGTGTCCTGGCTCGCGTCGCGTGCCCGGATCTTGGTGTCCAGATCGCGGTAAGCGAAGTACAGATCCCAGTAGGCGTTCTCGACGTTGCTCAGCAGATCCCGGATGCCGATCTCGAAGTCGGTCAGACTGATATCGGTTCGCAGACGCGCGATTAGCACTCCGTTGTATACGCCGGGCCGACTGCCGGGACCCGCGATCCGATTGAATTCGACGCCGCCACCCCGCAACAGCGAGTGCCGGAACTCGCCCTCGATGATCGCGTCCCAAGATCCATCGAACTCGTTGCCGACGTTGTTGTTGAAATCGTAATTGATGATATGCCGCAACGCGAATTGGCTGCCGGTGACCGTTCGCTTGGCCAACTGGGCCTGCACGACGCTGGTGTCCTGTTCGAAAAAGCCGCCCAAACCCAGGAACTGATTGTTGACACGGCGATCGTTCTTTTCGCCAAACGCGCTGGCAGAAAACTCTGCGTCGAATGCCGCGAGAGCCGCCTCGACGCCAAACTGGGGGCTTGTTTCCTGGATGGCTGGTCCGAAGGCCGTCTGGGTGTTTTCCGGTGTCCGCAGAACGGTGCCGCCCAAGTCCCGCATGACCTTCGAGTTGCTCAAGGCCAGATGCAGCACCTCCTGAAGCGAAAGGTCGACATACTCCAGTTGGTCGCTGTCCAGCAGATCGCGCGGCTGGCCGAAGCCGATCAGATCCTGGAAATGAGAACCATCGGTGATCGGCGTCTCGATTCGCGTCACAGAGGTTGGGAAGGGAGCGACGACCGCTTCAGGATCTCGAAACACGTGCTGCGAGCGCATGCAGCCTGATAGCAGGCAGCAGAGGACGATGAGTCCGATCCACGTTCGGCCTTCAGCTCGATTCATGACAGCATCAATTCCACGCGCATTTCAATCCTCCAAGAACACATCTTCTAGTTTCGGCGTGATGAGGTTTGACTGTCCGTTTTTTTCGGAATATTCGTCAGGATCGGCACACTATCTAACCGCAGGCTGCTAGCACCCTGCGGTTTCCGTCCGCCCGCAAACCCATCCCCATCTTCGCACCGGACTTGGTATACTGACTGGAATGTCCCCCATTCGTGATTCCAACCAACTCGAAACGATTGACGGCGTCTGGCAAGAGATTGATGGCCTGTTGAACGATCTGGCGAAACTGGCCAAATCGGAATGCTTGGCGTCGGAGTTTCATGCCGAGTGCCTGCGGCGGGTCGTCGCCGGGTTGGGTGCAAAAGGTGGAGTCATCTGGATGCGAATAGCCAATGGTTCCATGCGGATCGATGCCCGGATCGTGCCTCGAGCGTTAAACTCGACCCAGAATGACTGGACGGCTCGACACGCCCCGTTGGTAGCGGGGGTACTAGCCCGAGGAAGCGGCCACGTCCTTCCACCCGGCTGTACCGCGACGACGGGCGGCGAGAACACCACCGAGTTCTGCCTGGTGCTCAGTCCCTGGACGATCGGCGACGAGGTGGCTGGTGTCCTGGAGATCTTTCAGTCGCCGGGGATCAGTCCGTCTGCCCAACGTGGTTACTTGGAACTCCTTCAGGCGGTCGGAGAATTGATCGCGGATTTCCACCGCCAGCGTCAGTTGCGGAACTACCGCCTGTGGTCAACCGACTTGAAGCGACTACAGGGGTTCTCTGAACAGGTCCATCGGAGTCTGGACCTGAAGGAAACCGCCTTTACGATCGCCAACGAGGTTCGCCACTTGACCGCATGCGATCGTGTAAGCGTGTTGGTTCGACAGGCAACCGGTTGCCGGCTGCTGGCCGTCAGCGGAGTGTCCACGATCCATCGTCGCGCCAATGCGGTGCGGCAATTGGAACGACTGGCCGACTGCGTATGCACTTCGGAGCAACCGCTGTGGTATCCCGATGGCGGCAACGACCGATTGCCGGAAGTCGAGCAGTCGTTGCAGGCTCATTTAGACGAGTCGCATGCCAAGGTGATCGTCGTGGCGCCCCTTTGCCCGAATTCCGACGAAGCCCAACGGACTGCGAGCGAATCGGTGGGAGTACTGGTCGTCGAACGTTTTCAAGGTGCGCTCGACGAACCGTTGCGGTGGCAGGTGAAGGCGGTTCAAGGCCACTGTAGTCTTGCGCTTCAGAGGGCTCGCGAATTAGACCGCATCCCATTGTTGGGACTGTTGCGCTCGCTGGCGCGCCATGATTGGTTTACCCCCGGCCGTCGACGGGGCATCTTGCTGGCAGTAGTGGCACTCTTGACCGTCTTTGTGGCGTTGGCCGTCATCCCGGCGGACTTTCGCGTCGAGGCTCGTGGGGAACTCCAGCCCGTGGACGTTCGCGATGTGTTCGCGCCGGCCGACGGCGTCGTTGGGGAACTGCGGGTCGGACACCGCCAGCAGGTCGCTGCCGACGAGGTGCTGGCCGTGCTTCGGCGTGCCGAACTGGATCTGCAATTCAAACAGGTATTGGGAGAACTCCAGACGGCGCGAAAGCGGTTCATCGCGGTCGAGACCGAGCGGATGCAGAACCTGCGGGATACCGCCGAGCAACGGCAGCGGTACGGGCGCTTGACCGCCGAGCAGGAAGAGTTGCGCCAGCAGATCTCGGGGCTCGAGGCTCAACAAGCCATCCTGCAACAGCAACAGGAAGAACTCCAGGTGCGCAGCCCGATGGCCGGCGAGGTGCTGACCTGGAACCCCCAGCCATTGTTGGAAGCTCGTCCGGTGGCGCGCGGTCAGATCCTGCTGACCATCGGAGACCTGGCGGGACCGTGGCAGTTGGAGTTGCGTATTCCGGACCGCCGCGTGTCGCATGTTCTGGCGGCTCGAGGACCATCGGGCGACGCGTTGCCGGTCACGTTTCTGCTGGCCAGCGATCCGGCGAGAAAACACTACGGGACGTTGGATCGCGTGGGGCTGCGGACCGAAATCAGCGAGCGCGACGGTGCCTTTGTCTTGGCCACGGTGGCCCTGGAACGGGATCAGATCCCTCATCCGATCCCCGGAGCCAACGTCGTCGCCAAGATCGACTGTGGCCGTCGAACGCTCGGGTACGTCTGGTTTCACGATTTGCTGAATGCCGTTCGTCGTTGGTTATTATTCTAGGAAATCTTTATGACTCGTTTCATGCTATTCGTCGCATTTTTCACCGCATCGGCCGGTGTCTTCGTTCCGAATGCGGCTCACGCCGCCGAGGTTTCGTCGATGCTGCTGCGACTGGTGCAGCAGGTCGAAGTCCCGGCACGCGAGGCCGGTCTGCTGGCGTCGGTCGAGGTGACCGAGGGGCAGATGGTCGAAGAGGGCCAGTTGCTGGCTCAAATCGATGACACCCAGGCACGGTGGGAAGAAGAACAGGCCAGCCTTGACGTCCAGATCGCTCGAGTCAATGCGGCGAACGAAGTGAACCTGAGTTTCGCTCGGAAATCGGTCGACGTGGCACGAGCGGAATTGCGACGTGCCGAACAATCCAACCTGGCCTTTGCCAAGAGCGTTTCCGATTCGGAGATGGATCGTCTGCATCTGGTTGTGGAACGCAGCGTGCTGGCGGTGGAACAGGCGGAGCACGAGCAGACGATCGCAGGGTTGACGTTGCAAGCTCGGGAGAGCGTGGCCCGCAGCGCCCAAGACAGGGTCGAGCGCCACAAACTGTTGGCGCCGTTCAGCGGGATCGTCGTCCAGATCAAACGACACCCCGGGGAATGGGTCACACCGGGCGAGGCGGTCGTGCGCGTGGTGCGCATCGATCGCTTGCGGGCAGAAGGCTACCTTTCGGCGAACGATGCGCGACCCGAACTGCAGGGCAGGCAAGTGCGTTTGCGAGTCGATCTGCCGGATGGCCCCGGCACGATGTTCCCCGGAAAGGTCGTATTCTTGGACCCCGAGATCGATCCGGTCAACGCCCAGACTCGCATCTGGGTCGAAGTCGAGAACACGGATCTGCGATTGCGCCCGGGAATGCGAGCGTCCATGAGTCTGGACGAACTCACCCGGCCCCCGGCGCGGTCGTCCGGACTGCAGCCCGACGGAGAGTCGTAGATGTCGGCTGTCGCCAACGACAACTTGGCAGCGGTCGAGCGGCCGTTGCCGCTGCGCCGCAGGCAAGACGTTTCCGTACACCCACAGCAGTGGGGCGACATGCGGGGCTGGGTGCTGAAGGACCCCGTGTCTTTGCGCTATTTCCAATTGCACGACGAGGAGTTCGCCGTTTGGCAGATGCTGGACGGACGCGCCAGCTTGGGCCAGATCCAGCGCGCCTTCGCCGAGCGTTTCGCCCCCATGCAGTTGCAACCGCCGCAGATCATGGCCTTCCTCGCCCGCCTGTATCAGTCGGGCCTGGTGGTCGCCGATGCATCGGGTCAGGGTCACCAGCTTTGGGAGAGCCACCTGCGCACTCGCCGCCGGGCACGGTGGGGGCTGTTGACCAACCTGCTGGCAATCCGCGTCGCATCGTTCGATCCCGAGCCGTGGTTGCGGCGCTTGGCAAGCAAGCTTGACTGGTTGTTCTCCGTCTGGCTGTTGGCCGCTTGTGCGCTGCTGGTCATGGGAGCCGTGTTGCTGGCAGCCGTGCAATTCGAATCGCTGTTGGCACGCCTGCCCGACTTGGCGACCTTCCTTTCGCCGGGAAATCTCGTTTGGCTGGTCGTGGCGCTTGCGTTCGCGAAATGCTTGCACGAACTGGGACACGCGCTGACCTGCCGGTATTTCGGCGGCGAGTGCCACGAGATCGGCATCCTGCTGCTGGTGTTCATGCCCTGCCTGTATTGCAACGTCTCCGACGCGTGGCTGTTCCCCAATCGTTGGCAGCGAATCGCCGTTTCGGCAGCCGGAATTATCGTCGAGATCGTATTGGCCGCCGTTTGTTTGATCCTCTGGTGGTTCACCGAGCCCGGCCTGCTGAACGCGATCCTGCTGAACCTGGTGGTCGTCTGCTCGGTGAATACCTTGCTGTTCAACGGTAATCCGCTGCTGCGGTTTGACGGGTATTACATCCTGGCCGACCTGCTGGGCGTTCCGAACCTGGGCCAGCAGTCGCGGGCCCTGTTGTGGGGCCGAGTCCAACGTTGGCTGCTGGATCACCACGAGGCGGAAGATCGATCGCTGCCGTCCGGGCGACGGCCGCTGCTGGCATGCTACGCCGTGGCCTCCACCTGTTATCGCTGGTCCGTGGTGGCGGCGATTTTGTTTATGATCTACCGGCTGGCCAAGACCCATGATGTCGAACTGTTGGGCGCGGCCGCTGTGTCCTTTGCCGCGATCGGGATGGTCGGTGTTCCCGTCTCGCAATGCCTGCGATTTTTCCAGCATCCGGGAAACCGGCAGCGGCTTCGTCGAGGTCGCATTCGGTTCGCGATCCTGGCCGCGTTGGTCGTCGTCGGCGCCTTGATGTTGGTGCCTTTACCCTACCGGATCGTCGCGCCCGCGGTCATCCAGCCTCAGGACGCTCGCCGCGTCTACGTTACGGTGCCGGGTCGGGTGGAGGAAGCGGTTCCCGCAGGCGCATCGGTAGCGGCCGGGCAGCAACTGGCTCATCTGGTCAACCTGGATCTGCAACGCAAGGTCGTCGAACTCGAAAGCCAACGCAACTTGCAACGCCTGCACCTGGCCAACCTGCGGACCCGGCAGGGCGAAGATCCTGCGGCCGCCATGCAGATCCCCGCCGCCACGGCCGACTTGGAGGATCTGGAAGGTCGCTTGCAACAACTGCAACAGGACGCGCAGCGACTGGTCTTACTCGCACCGGAGGCGGGAATCGTGATCCCACCGCCTCGGCAACTGCCGTCGTTCTATCGCCCCAGTGTGCTGCCCGACGCGTACAACACGCCGCTGGACGCCAGGGCTCGGGGAAGCTATCTCGAGGTAGGTTCGCTGCTGTGTCTGGTCGGCGACCCGGGAGCATTGGAAGCGCTGGTGGTCATCGACCAGTCGCAGATTCAATACGTCCACCCCGGCCAGCGCGTGCGATTGCAGGTGGACGCCAGCCCCCGTCGGATCGTGCAAGGGCGGATCGTGGAATTTGCGAGCTTGGATCTGAAGATTGCGCCGCGGGAATTGGCCGAACAGAGCGACTTGTTGGTGCACTTCGACCGCGAAGGAACCCCGCGCCCCGCTGCCACGTCGTATCAAGCGCGAGTGGCATTGGACGAAGATCATGGCCCACTGCCGATCGGCACGCGCGGCCGCGCCAAGATCTCGGCAGCCCCCCAACCGCTAGGAATCCGCCTGTACCGTACTCTCCGCTCGCTTTTCTCTTTCGGCCTCTAAAGGTTTAGGACAACTTTTCGGGTCGGACCATTGTCGGGTCGCCGGGCAAGACGTAGAATTTCCGGATGCTTCTCTCTTTCGAATGTGCAGCACTTCAGCACCTGCGGCGTTCAGCATTAATGGCCTAGAGAGACAGTTTTCGATTACTCATCAAATCAGGAGGTACCCAATATGGGCACGCAGTACAAGACGATTCTGTATGGCGGCAAGGCAGGAATTGATGTTGACAAAGCCGATATCGCCGCGATCTCGACCGAGGTTGGTAACTACCTTAAGAAGAAGGATCTGCAGGCCCAAGGAATCAAACTCCCAGGGCTGAAGGACGCACAAAAAATGGTTGATTCCGCGAGGAAAGAACTGAAGAGTGCCATGAAGAGCAAGACGGCGCAGGAGATGGGCACATCGCCCACTTTGAAGGTGATTGGTGGAATCGACACCAAAGGCAACCTGTCTGCAACGGTTTTCGGGATTCTCTCCCCTCCGAAGAGCGGTAAACCACCTGCAAATTTCGACAAGACCGTCATTATTCGCAAAGACTGGGGAAAGCTCGAACAAGAATTGGAATCGGATCGGAATGCGGTGGTCAACCTGACCAAAGATTGGTCCAAGATCGAAGAGGCATTGCAAGCGTTGGCAGTCAGGCATCGCGGCGATTTGGGCAAGATCAAGTCGGACCCGGCCTTTAAATCCCTCGTGGCTCGCTATAAGGGCGATGATGTCATCAATCGCGCGGCCGACAAGCAGGCCAAGCTATTCAAGACCACCGAGCAGCGTAAAGACGAAGCCGATTTTGGCGGGATCACGAAGGGTACTGTCGTCCTGGCCGCCCACGGTAGCCGTGTCGAAGCCTCGGGCATCACGCTGGGCACGAAACTGGGTAAGATGACTCCCGAACAGATCGTCGCCTTCCTGACTGAGCAGAAGGATCCAAAGAAGAACCTGTCCAAAGACTTCAATGGCACGGTTTTGCTGTCAGGCTGTTTTACAGCGGCTGGCGGGATCGCCCCGCCCGACAGCAATTATGACTATGACACATTCGCTGGCAAGGTCTGGAAACTGCTGAAAGCCAAGGGAATCAAGTGCAAGGTCTCCGGAATGCCCGGGCAAGCCAGGACGGGGAGTGATGGCAAGAAGTCGTCTGTGATTCCGACGCAGCAGAAGGAATACGATCAACTGAAGAAAGAAGTCAAGGAATTGGAGAGTGCGATTTCGAAATTGCAGCAGAAACTTAACTCAGGCGATGAGAACACCAAGCAAGTGATCAACAAGAAGGTGAAAGCCCTGACGAAGCGACTGAAAGAAGCGAGTGCCGAGAAAGAGTTGAAGGTCATGAGAGAACTTGTCAACTCCTACGGACTGGACCCATTGAGGTAGCTCGAATGCACCGATGTAGTGGAGTCCACTGATCGCGATCACGACGCGCTGGGACCATTCACCGGGCGGTTGGGTAGGTTTTGCTGCAGCCCCTTGCCTGCGTCCAGGAACTGTCGGTATCGTTGCGATGCTTGCCTGGGGTTGCCGTAAGGAGCGGCCGCCATCAGGGCGCCGGTCACGGCTTTGACCGTTGCCGTTTCCGGAGGGGGGGCGGGGGCCAGGTCGGGCGGCGCCAAGCTGCCTTCGCTCCAGAACGCGGCCAGCGCGACGCTGGCAGCCGGACCGGAGTAATCACACGCTTCGGCCGCTGCATCCGCCGCACGGCGCTTGGATTCATCGGGTTCAGCGGCCCAGGCATCCGCCGCCTCCAGCGCCGCTTGGTCCGTTGGCCGCATCGAATCGCCCAACGCGTTCCGCACACAACCACAGGCCCAAGCAACCGCTGCTGGCTTGGGCAGCCAGGCGGCCAGGAAACGCACGGCATCAACAAGCAAGTCGGCGGCGATCAGCCGATCGAGATAATCGGCAGGCGCCAGGTCTTCTTGCAGCAGTTGTTGTGCCGGCTGGCTCCAATCCAGATCCCGACAGTAAACGGCCGCTGGCTCAGCAGCCGCCTCGGCGGCGGCCGCCACCTCGTCGGCCGCGTGCCGTTCGCCCTCGATGCTCACGGCAAAGGTGGTGGACCCGGCCACCACGCTGTCTCCGGATTGCAGGGGGGCAACGTCCACCTTGGCGTCGTTGACGAACGTACCCGTGGCGCTCTGCAAATCCCGAATGCGGCAACCCTTCCAGTCACATTGCAACTCGAAATGCACCTCGGACAACTGGTCATCGTCAAGGCACAGGTCGGCCCATCTGCTGCGTCCGACTTGGATCGTCTGACCATCGCGAACGATGACGGTCCGGCCACCAGCAGCACCTTGCGTCGCTTTTAAGGTTAATAACACAGCATTCACCTTTTCGATAATGTGTTGGGACCTAGTGCGTTGTCCAGGCGAAAAATGCGGATTGTGAGCGGCACGGCGCTAGCCGCCGGTTCTGGACGCCACCGGC
>SKKK01000485.1 GCA_007121535.1 Planctomycetaceae bacterium
TAGCGCCGTGCCGCTCACAATCCGCATTTTTCGCCTAGACAACGCATTAGACGCCGGTATGGGACGAAAACCGGCGGCTAGCGCCGTGCCGCTCACAATCCGCATTTTTCGCCTAGACAACGCATTAGACGCCGGTATGGGACAAAAACCGGCGGCTAGCGCCGTGCCGCTCAGGAAGGTATCGTTGACCAAATCCTTCACTGCATTATGACCCGTCCAAGCGGAATCACAACCCAAGACAACGGCTGGTACCCACCTTGGAAGCTGAAATTACCAAGCACACATTAGGTATTTCACGTATTGGAAAGCATCTGCCATTGATTTCCGATGGTGTTGTACGAAAATGGTCCGAACGGTCGTATCGCAAACAGGGCTTGCCAATACTACCACGATCAGTATAGAATCTTGATAAATCAAAAATTTAATTTGGGCTATTGTGATTTACTGAGGATGGGGGCGATGCGATCCGATTTTTCTGACGTGGGGTCTTGATGCCATCGACACTAATACTACTGATCTTGGGCGCGATCGTGTCGGTCGCTCTGCTTTGGCCGCGGAATGGTCTGCTGTGGAAGTGGATGCGGGGCCGAGAGGCGGCCGAACGAATCAGCATCGAGGATGCGTTGAAACACTTTTACAACTTCGAGTATTCGCGCTTGGCGGCCACCGTCGCCAGTTTGGCGGGCGTTCTGCAAATCGGCCGCGACGATGCAGCTCGACTGGCCGCCCGATTGGAGTCGTTGGGACTGGTCACCCGCGATACGGAAGGGATTCGCCTGACCGCCGAGGGGCGAAGCTACGCGTTGAGGGTGATTCGCATTCATCGATTGTGGGAGCGATTCCTGGCGGATCGAACGGGGGTGCGTGAATCACAGTGGCATCATCAAGCGGATCGCAAGGAACATCAGATGACCCCCGAACAGGTCGAGCACTTGTCTGCCGAACTGGGCCATCCGGTCTTTGACCCGCATGGCGACCCGATCCCGACGTCCAAGGGCGAATTGCCGACGATTCAGGGGCTGCCCCTTTCGGCACTCGAACCCGGCGCCACTGCTCGAATTGTCCACGTCGAGGACGAACCGGACGCGGTGTATGCTCAATTGATCGCAGCTCGATTGTACCCGGGGATGACGGTACGGGTCTTGCAGAAGACTCGGGATCGTCTGCGGATCGAGGCGGATTTGCAGGAACACGTTCTGGCGCCGATCGTCGCGGCCAACCTGACGGTGCAGCCGATCGGCGACGTGCTGGATGCTCGGGCCCCGGATCGGCGCTTGTCGTCGCTACGGATTGGTGACGAGGCGTTGGTCGTGGACATTTCGCCGGCGTGCCGCGGCATCGAACGGCGGCGGTTGCTGGATTTGGGCGTGGTGCCGGGGACTCGGGTTCGCCCGGAACTTCAAAGCGCGGGCGGCGATCCGACCGCGTATCGCATCCGAGGCGCCATGATCGCGCTGCGCCGGGATCAAGCGGACTTGATCTACGTGCGAACGGGCGCCGAGGAAACCAGGCAGCCATGGAAGGGGGCTCCATCATGATTCGCAGGCGAAGCGGCAGAGAAACGGCGATCGGATCGGCGCCCCAGCCAGCGCAGATCATCCGGATGGGAGTGCGCGTCGAGAATTCCGAATACGTCGTCGCGTTGGCTGGGAATCCGAATACCGGCAAGAGCACGGTGTTCAACGCGCTGACCGGTCTGCGCCAGCATACGGGCAACTGGCCGGGCAAGACGGTGACGCGAGCCGAAGGTGGATTCTTGTATAACCGTCGCAGCTACAAGTTGGTGGATCTACCCGGAACTTACTCGCTGCTGGCCGCCAGCGCCGACGAGGAGATCGCTCGCGACTTCCTGCTGTTCGGCCAGCCGGATGTGACGATCGTGGTGCTGGATGCCTGCCGCTTGGAGCGGAATCTGAATCTGGCCTTACAGGTGATGGAGATCACCGATCGCGTGGTGATCTGTTTGAACCTGATGGACGAGGCTCGGCGGCAGCAGGTCGAAGTGGACGTCCCGCAGTTGGAACGCGAGCTGGGCGTGCCGGTGGTCGCCACGGCGGCTCGATATCGCGAGGGGATGACCGATTTGCTGGCTCGCATCGATGATGTGGCCACGGGACGTACGGTCTGTTCTCCGCTCCGGGTGGGCGGTCAGACGGTCCAGTTGAAGCGTTTAGTGGACCAGATGTCGGAGTTGATCCTGCAAGCCTTCCCGGGGCTGCCCAATTCCCGCTGGGTGGCGTTGCGATTGCTGGATGGCGATCCTCGCATCCAACAAGCGATCGGCACCGGCGAACTGGGCGACATCGGTCGAGACACGAAGGGTCAGCGCGACGTGTCCCTCGAGTCGCCGAAGGTTGAAACCGACCCGATCGTTTCTCTCGACTCATCAGCCTTGGATACCGGACCGGCCGTTGCTTTGCCGGACAAACCGGCTTCGTCAGATCCATCGTTGCCCGTCTCACGTGTGTTAGCAGCCACCGAGGAGCTTCGGTGGCAAGCAGGCCCGGAGTTTCACCAATCGTTGATCGAAGGGATTTACACCGAAGCCGGGCGGATCGCCGACCGCACGGTGCGCCGCGGATCACAACGCGAAGATGCGAACTGGGATCGTCGCCTGGATTGGCTGCTGACCAGCCCTTGGACGGGATTCCCCATCATGATCGCGATGCTGGCCGTCGTGTTGTGGTTGACGGTGGCGGGGACCAACGTGCCTTCCGAATTTCTCTTTTGGCTGCTGATCGAAACGGTCCATCCGATGTTGAAATCGGCCGCCGCCTGGCTGCATCTGCCCTGGTGGCTGGACGGTCTGTTGATCGATGGGATCTACCGAGCCACCGCGTGGGTGGTCGCCGTGATGCTGCCGCCCATGGCGATATTCTTTCCGCTGTTCACGTTGCTGGAGGATTTCGGCTATTTGCCTCGAGTGGCCTTCAACATGGACCGGATCTTCCGCAGTTGCGGCGCGCATGGCAAGCAGGCGTTAACGATGTGCATGGGGTTCGGATGCAACGCGGCGGGGGTTGTGGCGACTCGCGTGATCGACAGCCCTCGCGAACGGCTGCTGGCCATCATCACCAACAACTTTGCGCTCTGCAACGGTCGATGGCCGACCCAGATCCTGATCGCCACGATTTTCGTCGGCGCACTGTTTCCGGGCTATCTGGCCGGTATGGTTTCGACCGCCGCAGTGGTGGGTGTGGCCTTGCTGGGCGTCGTCGTGACGTTTGCCGTTTCCTGGGCCCTCTCGAAAACCTTGTTGCAGGGCGAGGCGTCGGCGTTTCACCTGGAGTTGCCGCCGTATCGGCCGCCGCGCATCCTCCAAACGCTGTACACGTCGTTGATCGACCGGACGATTTTCGTGCTTTGGCGAGCGGTGGTGTTCGCGGTGCCCGCGGGCGCCGTGATCTGGTTGATCTCGCACATTCCCGTCGGCGACGGTTCCTTGGCCCAATTCCTGGTGCACCAGCTTGATCCCGTCGGGCTTTGGATCGGGTTGAACGGTGTGATCTTGTTGGCCTACGTGGTTGCGATCCCAGCCAACGAAATCGTGATTCCCACGATCCTGATGCTGACGGTCGCCACGATGGGCATGGCCGACATCGGTTCGGGCGACGGCGTGATGTTCGAAACCGAAACGGCCGGCCAGACGGGCGAAGTTCTGATCGGCGCCGGTTGGACTTTGCTGACCGGGGTGAACCTGATGCTGTTCAGCCTGCTGCACAATCCCTGTTCGACGACCATTTACACCATCTGGAAGGAGACTCGTAGCGTCAAATGGACCTTTGTCGCATCGGTGTTGCCTCTGCTGCTGGGGATCTTTGTCTGCCTGATGGTCGCGGCGACGTGGCGCTACGTGGAAACGCTGCTGGTCGGTCTCTGACCGCGTTGTGGCCGGTCTCTGACCGAGCTACCCCAGCCGACCGAAGGTCTCCAGTACCGCGGGAGACCCGCGGTCGGCGGTTTCGGCGGGGTCAGAGACCCGCGCCGAACGCGGGGCGATCGTCGTCCTTGGCGATAAGCACCCGGCCAGAAGTTTCTTGGCAATTGACGGTAGCCTTGCACGGGGACGCAACGGGGTCGGGAGTCGTTTTCGGCCAATGATCTACCACGTGGGAAGCGGGTCACCCGAAAACGACTCCCGACCCCTTTTCGCCCGATTCCACCAAGAAATATCTGGCCGGGTGCTTATTGGGCGAGTAGTTGAACAGACCGACCAGATGGCGTTCAGTTGATGCAGGCGTGCGGTGATTTGGGCTGCGTCTTCGGCCGGCTGGGCAAAGGAGATTTCGGCGTAGTCCTGGCGGTGGATGACCGGAAAGACGGCGTTGGGTTTGGCTTCGTTCTTGCGCACATATCCACGGTACTCGGCCGCCTGCCGTTCCAGTTCCTGACACGTATCGGCCAGAGCCTGCCAAGCGTCTCGGTTCTGCGGATCGTCGTGCAAGTCGGCGACCAGTTGGTTATAGGTCCGCCGGGCGCGCAGAATGAACGGGACTTCCGGCGGCCGGAGCACCTGTTTCGACGTTTCCGTCTCGGCGTATTCCCCGCCCAAGAACACGAAGCTGCGATGAGGCCGCTTGTTGCGACGGTCCAGCAACGAGTACCAGTAGCGGAAGACGAGCGAATCGTCCGGATCGACCTCGTACGCGCCCAGGACGATCAAGTGCTCGACGGCCGTCACCGTTTCGCGAGTGCCCTCGTCCAACGCGGGCTCGTTCATCTTGGGGAATTCGGCCAACAACCGCGCGTTGACGACTTGCCGCAGACGATCTCGCACCTGCACTTCGTCATGCTGCCGCCGGATCTGATACGCGGCATCCAGGAATCGATCCAGCGGTAGGGCGACCTGCTGCAGGAACGCGATGCGCAGCGTTCCCAGTTCCCTGTGGACCGCCCGATCCAGGCGTTCCCTTTCCGACGCGGGCAGCGATTCTCGGATCGAAGCGAGGGGTTCCTCCGGCCCCGGTGAGTAACGAGGATGCAGGGCCATCAGTTGCCGGATACGCGACTGCGGATCGTCGGCGGATGCCTCGCGCAGATAATGGTCCAAGAAGTGGGCTACGGCTTGCGTGGAAACAAAGGCTGCCGATTCACCCGGCTGTGTAAACGGCTGCATCAATCGATCGTGGGCGGCCGTTGCCCGGGCGATGGCGGACTCTTGGTCCTGACGATGATCGTCCCGCATCTTCTCCAAGGCTTCGATCCCTTCTTGGATGACTTGGCGAGCTTCCCGGACCGCCGACCACAATTCGCCACGCCGCGTCAGAAAAGCCCGATCGGCCTCGAACATCTGCGGCGATACCTGCAATGCGGCCGGCACGTCGCTGGGAGCGTCCGTTGCCGCAAACCGTTCCGCCGATCGATCCAAGGTCCGAACCCGTTCCTCCGGCGGCTGCTGGTCGTCCGAACCCGTCGCCTCGGCCATCAAAGCGTCATGCACGGCGGTGTAGCGCTGCCAAGAGGCCACGAGCTGCGACGCTGGTTGGTCGGACACACCGTCCTCTGAATCAAGATTCACCGGTTGAAACAAGGTCGAATCGCCGATCGCGTCCAGGACGTGAGCGTCTAGCTCGGGAAGCGAATCCGGCAACGAGACAGGCGGCGCGAGTTCGGGCAGAACAACGTCGCGGCTCGGCGTTCGCCACAGGACCCATACCAAACAAACGATCGATCCGCACCCCAATAGCCCCAACAGCAACAAGTATTTGGATGACGATTTCATAGCGGGCTCCGAACGCTTCTCACAGGGATCATTCACGTGACAGCAGACCGGACAGAAAATCATGGTCGCGCTGGGTGCGCCCCTGCCCGTCCTTCAATATGATTCGATTTCGATGATGCGTCTTCAATCGGCCCAAATTCCATCGCAAGGTCGACGTTCGTAGCGGCTCCGACCAGTATGTCGACTCGATCGACCAGACCCATTCAAGATCGTAGTTCCGCAGCTCTTGAGCGGCAATCCCAGCCAATTCCAACGAAGCTTCCTGTTTGCCCTTCTTCTTTCCCAGGCTCGTTGGAAATACAAAAAAGTATTCGTCCGGCTGCAATTGGCTGAGTTCCAGTTCCAACCGTCTTTCGCTGGTCGCCCTTCTTCGATCCTTCACGATAATCTCGATCCGAATCGTCACCGATGAAAGGAAGAAGGTCGGAAAACTCAGGTCGACACGCAGATTCTTTCCGGGATATTCGTCTTTCGTCTCCAAAAGCATATCGACTCCCGGACTTGCCGGCGGCAGCAGTTCCATTTCGACGCCGTCGCGGACAGTCATGACCTGCAGAGCTTCTTTCAACATCGGACGATTCGGAGGATCGACTACCAAGTCCTCGACCAGTATGGCGATCCGACGTTTCCGATCCGCGTAATCGTTCAATCCGCAAGCATCGCAGGCCTGAGCGAAGGTATCGGCGATCCGTCGAGCCAAACGGACAACTAGATCGTGTTGCTCGTTCGCGTCACTTCTTTTTTCCCCGTCGAATGCGTCCGGGAAGTCAGCCAGTAGTTTACGAAGACGTTGCCACCCCTCGTTACGCTGCCTGATGATATCCCGGTCGTCCAACCGTCGGACCAGATGATCCAACACATCGATGGTTTGGGAGAACGTTCGTGGATTCCAGTCGGCGGATGTCAAGTCACGCAGCCGTTGTTCCGCATCGCTACGACACTCCTTTGGATCGCAGCAATCGACCAACAGAGCGCCGTGGGCCATGACCCGATCATCGAATGCTTCCGGCGACCACGTGTTGCGAATCTGTGTGAACGCTTCGGCCGTCGCACCGGAAGTCGCTTCGTTGATCGCGCGCAACAGCGAACGCAGGAAGACCGCATCTTCACCCACAGGAAGCTTGTCGTACTCCCCTGCGATTCTGGCTGCATCCAGGTACGAAAACAGGGCAGATCGCAATTTGTCCCACTTCGAAGTGTCATCATCCATCGCGGTCGAACGAGGGCGCCATAACGCTTGGAAGAGGCAGGGGGGTAAGCGGTCTTGGTCGATCCGGCGAGCGAGCACCTGGGCGCGAAACTTGACGGGCAGGTGACGGTCGTCGACCAATCGTTGAAGCAACGACTCGGACCACGCGTCGGTCACCTCGATCACTTGCTCGACAGACGTCCGGGGATCGCGAGCGGCGATCGGCAACCACAGGATCAAGCAAGGGTTTTTCGACGCGACGATCAGCCTGGCGAAAGCGGCCGGGGAAGCGGCCTGCTGCCAGGCTTCGATGACCGCTCGGCAGCCGACCGTCCGAGCCTGGTGCTGGTTGAAATCGGCATACTCCAGGTTCCCGGCGCCCGCAAGCAGTTGCCACAACGCTCGGCGGCTGGCTCGCCGTTGATCGCCGCTACGCAAAATGGCCTGCAACAGACTTCGAGCCGTTGGAGAAGGCGCCAGGCTTTGGAGTTCGACCAACAGATCCTGCGTACTCAACTGCGTCAACCCGTCCAGCAGCCTGGTCGTGTCACGTTCGTCCGGCGACGGATGTCGGTTTGCTTTATCAACGGTCGCCAGCGATGCTTGCATCCATTCGGGCAACCGCTTTTCCCGATCCGCGTATTCATGCAGCGCACGGCAGCGATAATCCAGCGGTACGGACATCTTCGTGAGATCCGCCAGATTCGCAGAACTCAGATGAGGCAAGAAACGCAGGGCGGTTTGCATCGCATCATTCGTCTCGAGCGTTCCCTCCGCCTTGCGGAGCAGCACACGTAGAATGCATTGGACGTTCGGCGAAACGGCCAGCCCCGCGATTCGCGCGTCGGTGACTGGTTGGGCAACCAGATGATCGTGTACCCACCAGGCAGCGTAGTCTTCTGTCGAATCGTCAACGAACGCTTCTTCGGCGATCTGCCGGGAACCGTCCAGCAGCGCCTGAGACGATTGATGAAGCCGTACGAAGTCGTGCAACTCGCACGGCGAGCGGACTTGGAGGATCCGGCACCGCTCGAACATCTTTGCCGCCGCTCCCGGATCCTCGACAAAGGTGCGGATGATCTGTTCGGGAAAGGGATGCGGCTGTACGGACGGATGTTGATTTCGAAAGGCGTTCAACCAAAAAGCGGCTTGTTGCCGCTCTGTGGCGGTCAAGTCGCTGCGCATCGGATCGTAAAACGTCGTCGCGATCCAGTTGGCCAGCGGCTGGTCCAAACGCGTCTCGTACGTGGAAAAACTGGTTTCCGCCGGGATTGTTGCGGCAGGCAATAATGCCAGCGTCCCGAAGAAGTAGAATGCCGCGACGCCAGGGTCAGCCACCAGCAGCAACGACGGGCGGCGTGAGGGGTCGCTTTGCAGCACGCCTTGCATGAGCGCAGCCAGTTGACTTTGGCGGTACTCGGCGGGCGTCTGGCGGCAGAAACGTTGAACGTCCCGATCGGCGAAGCAGGCGGCCTGATCTGCATTGGCCGTCAAGAAACGGTGCAAGCCCTGATGATCGATTTGGGGTTCCTGACCGGCCAGCAGTGTGGTGCGAGCCGTGACGAAATCCTCGAAAGCATCCAGCGATTTCGGATCGCTTGGTGTGTCTTGCCGCTTCCAGCCGTTAGCCAGCCAAAGTTGCAGGCACTGTTCGGGGCTCCAAGGTTGCCCCGCACTGGCTGTCTGGAAAAGCAAATGAGCGAAATAGCTGCCGACGCGAGTACCGGAGCTGTCGTAGGTCCGGTAGAAGACGTGGCTCAGGATTCGATAACCGCGATACGAAGGGATCGAGACCAGCCGAGCCGGCATGTTTTCCGCTCGACCGCTGGCCCATTTCTCTGCGGGCATGTCCCGAGGCGGCTTGTAGAAACCGCTCTCTCGCAACAGTTCGCTGATCATCTGAAAATACAGACTCTTCACTTCCGCAAGCTGGGCCAGCGAGCATGCGCGCACCGTGTACTCCTCGCCGAATACCGCGTCTCGCGGCAGACAGTGCGTACAGTACATCTGGTCCACGCGGGCCATGCCTTTTCCTCCTGGCGTTTCACCTGAGCGGCACGGTGCTAGCCGCCGTTTCCTTCATCCGTTTGGGAACGGTGGCTAGCGCCATTCCGCTCAGTTGTTGCTTTGCCGATCCTACGCAATGATTTCGGATCAACGATGTTTCTTCCGCCTTTTGCGGCGTACGGGCGCGACGATCCGCAGCCGACTCTCGAAGCACAGGTTCTCGCTGTAGACGCGGTGGAAGCCCAGGTCGATCACAGCCCATACCACGACCACAAAATCCGCTTGCCAACCCGATCGGACTCGCAGCTTGATCTGCGCCCGTTGCTCGTATCCGATCTCGTGCTCCCATACCAATTGGGACCGCAACTGTTCGGGGGTCCTGTCCGCGGCCGGTTCGATCTCGGCGACCGCGCACAGACATTTGTCGGCCAGTCGTATCTCGGGCCAGATCCAATCCAATTCGTATTCGCCGGGGGCCACGCACAGCAGTTCCGCGTTGGGATAGGCGGCCGCCAGTCCCAGCGACGATCGAGCCCGCAGATGCTGCTGTGTCCAACCCGAAAGATCGTCCTGATCCTGTTCGTTCAATTGTCGATGATCGTGCGCCCGTTGGATATCCGCCAGATCGAACAATTGCCGAGCCAGAGCCGAATCGCCGGCTCGGATCGCGTGTAACAACAAGGGGCAGCGGCCGGAACCGGCCGCCGCCGCGGTTGGAGTCGACGGCGATCGCGAAGCGTCAGGGGGCAGCGATGCGCGCGGTGCTGTGGGAGGAGCGTCCGGTGGGCGATCACCCCATCGCGTTTCCGTACCGGCATCGGTATTGACGGGATCTCGCTCAGCGGGGGATGCTTCTTCGTGGCCTTGTCCGCCCGACGTTCCCATCGGTGCGTCGGGCTGGATGAATATGCTTCCAGCGGCCCGGCGCGTTTGGTCGTCCAAATCCGATGGCGATCGAGGCGGATCCCACGGGATGGACTCCAACTCCTGAATCATTTCGTGCATCGTCGGCAGTTGGTCCGGCGTCCGCTCGTACAAATCGACCAGCATGGCGCGCAGGGAACGCCACGCCGGGTCGCCGCTGGTATCCAGCGCGGCAAACAAGGGCGACGAACCGGGCGCCTCGATGTCTCGCTCGGCGATCAACAACCGTTGCCCGTCGTCTTGCTGCCGGTCCTCCCAACGCTCGGGCAGCAACGCCAACGTTCGCAATTCGGCCAGGATCGTCACGGCAGGGAAAACATCCAGCTTTCGCAAGGTATCGCCGGTGACGGGTTCCGGGTGTCGATAAGGATTGGCCAACGGCAGTTGGGAAGCTTGCAGTTGTCTTGCATCCTCGGCGGGAACCAGGCAGTCGCTGTCGACCAAGCGAAATCGGCCGCTGTTTTCCACCAGCAGATGGCCGGGCTTGATCTGGGCGTGGACCAGGTCGTGCTGCGCCAGGTCGTTCAGCAGGTAGATCCATTCCAGGCAGGCATCGCCGATCGCCGCACCGTTTCGCCGCCGACATTGCTCGGCCAGCCACTGGGGCAACGGTCGAGCGTCCAGCCATTGCATGATCGTCATCGGCAGGACCGTTCGTTTCCATCGCAGTCCCTCGCTCAAGAATTCGAACGCCTCGGGCATACGCCGCTGGATGCCCTGCGTCTGCATCAACCATTCGGCCACCTGTTGCCCGCGGGTGGCTGCCCAGGGTTTGGCATCATCTGTTGGGTTCTGATACAAACGGGCCGCGATCTCGTAAGGGGCTTCCGGCGGTCCCAGGCGGATCTTGTAGACGACCGCCGAACGCCCGACCAGACGAATGGGCTGTCCTTGACGATCGCAGACCATCGTGCAGGATCGCAGCCGCGCATCCAGGAACGTCTCCTGCGGGATCTCCAACATTCGATCGTAATCGTTCTCGGTCGGCCAACGCACGGGTCAGCTCCTCGGCGGCGGAAGGGATGGCATCAGGCTCTCGGCAACTCGCTTCCCTCGGATCGCGGATGGGGAAACGTCGCGAACCCGTGCATATGCAGAATCCACAACAACGGTTCCAGCTCGCCCCACGGCTTGATCGGCCCCGGCCGTTTGCCGCTCTCCGGCCCCGGGTCCAGCGGACGGTTGAAGCCGAACGAGGTCAAGGGGAAATATCGAAACTTTCGGCCGGTCAACTTGTTCAGTTCGCGGGTCAAATCGCCCGGCCACAAAGCGCGGACCAACTTTTCTGTCAGCAGATGCCGAGCCTCGATCATTTCGACGCGCTGCCGACCGGGCGGTCGACCGCGTTCCAGTCGAGCCAGTTCGCGGAAGAACTCCTGCTGTTCCCCCTTTTGTTCCCGGTCCGGCGGCAACAACTCGTCCAGCTTCGAAACGCAGACCGCCACGGGCGCGGTGCGTGAACCTGCGCTGGCCTGAGCCACAAACGAGTTGATCGCCTCGATCTGCTTCCAAGCGCCTTCGATGTTCTCCTCGACGCTTCGGCTGGGCGTCTGCAACTGGATGAATAGTATTACTCCATCCGCGTGCAGCATCCGCCGGCGCAGGGGATGTTGAGGCGGAAAGTGCGTCATCACGTGGCCTGCAAAATCCGCCACATTCACCAAGGCACCCGACCGGCAGAGAGCGTCACGGTCCTCGAAGCGAAAGATCACCGGTTCGGGCAAGTCGGCAACGGTGGAACCGACCGAATTCGGTCCCGTCTTCTTTATCTGCTCCATAATCTCGTCCAAAGTATCCTCTTGGTCCGGGCCCAGCCCGCCCATCTTCAGCCGCGTCAGATCCAGCCGTGCATCATATTGGTTGAACAAGATCGCTTGATAGGCGGCGGCCAACCATAGGGTCTTGCCAACATGGGTGCGCCCGACCAGCGGCACGTACAGCTTTTGCAGTCCCATTCGACGAGCCTCGATGGTGAACCCGCACACACGGTCGCGACTGTCCTCCGGCTTGTCCGCCGGATGGACCCATTTCGCTTCGCATCGAAATTCGGGAACCTCCGCGACTCCGGTCGCCGCCTGCTGGCCCCAATGCCCGCACTTGGCGCACTGCCAGCGAACTCGCCATCGGCGAACACCGATGCCGACCACCAATCCCGCCCAAAGCATCAACACGGCAGAACCGGCCACGATCCGAGTTGTTCGATTGGTCGCCGAAGCAGCAGCGAGATCGTCTGCCAATCCCTTGCAATCGGCGTGCAAGGCAGCGATGCGGTGATCCATCGCCAGCAGTTCTGCTTGGCCCTGCCGGTAATCACCCAAGTGCTGACGAAGATCTTGCCACGAAGAACGCATCGATGGTGACAACAAGGGCTGTTCTTCGATCAGCCGCTCCCAGGCTTGGTCCAAGCGTTCCATGGACGGCGGTGCTTCGACCGAGAACGAATCATCGTCGGTTGCTTGATGCCCCTGGTCTTGGTCTTCCCAATCAACGGCGGGGAATCGCCCGGCCCACAACCCCACGCCGAAGGGAACGAACGAAGCGATCAAACACATCAGCAGCAAACCGGCCTGTAAAAAGACGTTCCGGCGACAAGACACCATGCGCCACCAGCGACGACACGCGACCAGCACGGCGATCCAAAAGCAAACCAACGACAATACCACGGGAGTCCAATACCCGGACCAAGCTGCGAGATGCCAATCGCCCCGAAAACCGATCGCCCACCGCTGACCCTGCCGCTCGGACAGTTGCTGAAGCAATTGTCGGCGATGATCCACCATGGTCTCGATCGCCTGTTGCCGCTGGGATATCGCCGCATGGTGATCGTCCCGCATCCTGCCCAGTCGGTCGATCGTCTCGTTCAAGTACCGATCCAGCCGTTCGAAGTACGCTTGGCGGATCGGTTCGGGCACCGCAGCCAAATCGAGGGGCAGCGGGGCGGAACTGCGTAGGAAATCCAAGTCGCGCTGAATCCCCCGGATCAGATCGGCGACCCACTCGCCGCGCTGGTCAGCCAACGCCGTTGACTGGGGCGACGTTGACTGGGGCGCCGTTGACTGGGGCGCCGTTGACTGGGGCGACGGTCGATCACCCGCTTGTACCGTCGCGCAGTCGTATCCCCCCCGGGAGATGCTAAGCAACAGCAAGCACCACCCCGCGACGATTTTCGGGGAACGACGTCGCGGCGCTGCAAGGGACGAACTGGGCATGCACGACCTCTACCTCCGGCGGCGATTCAAACCGGCTCGGTCCAACAACGTCTTGCCCAGCACCTCGCGCATCGGCTCCTCTTCCGGCGGCGGCGGCCCCATGGCCCCAAGATCGTCGACAGGCGAGTACCGGACTTCGTACTTGTGCCGGGCGACCGAAAGAATGTTTCCCGGGTCCAAACGCTTCCGTGTGCTGGTCACGCGAACCCCGTTGACCTTGGTGCCATTGCGACTGCCGCGGTCGATCACGAACCAGTAACCGTCATCCACCTTCAATTCGCAGTGCTCGCCCGACACATTGGCAAAACGCAAAACGATATCGCACGTTTCCCGCCGCCCGATGCTCAGATTCTTCTGCAGCAAAGGAATCGGGTCCCCACCACCCAATGGAACCAACTCACCGTACATGACCGTGCTCCTCTTGCTGATAGCACATGAATGAATTATCCTTCGCTGAGAAAACACCCCGCCCCAATAAGTAACCCTACTCGGTTCAATTTACTCGACGCAAATGAACCAGTCAACAAAAAACGAGGCGGTCACCGGAAAGGTTTCGCGAGTTGCCTGGCGCGAAGCGGGCCTTCGGTACCACGCGACCAGTTTCCACCTGCGAAATCGCTTTGGTGGCCGCGTGCATCGCGTCAGCTTGGACGCGCGCATGACGTGCCCCAACGTGGACGGCAGCGCTGGTGTGGGCGGTTGTTCGTTTTGCAACAATCGCAGCTTCAGTCCCAGCCGTCGTTTGAACGTTCAGGATATCGGTCGCCAGTTGGACGACGGCATCCGTCGCCTGCAAACCCGGTACCAATGCGAACGGTTTATCGCCTATTTTCAACCGGGAACCAACACCTACGCCCCCGTTTCTCAGTTGCGTGAGTGTTGGACTCAAGCGCTGTCGCATCCGCAAGTGGTCGGGATGGCGATCGGGACTCGAGCCGATTGCGTGCCGGACGACGTGTTGGATCTATTGTCCGAATTCGCGGCGAAGACCGTACTGACCGTCGAGTTCGGCCTGCAGACGATTCACGATCGTTCGCTGGATTGGATGAATCGGGGCCACGATCACCAAACGTTCCTGGATGCGATCGCGCGCAGCCGCGGACGCGGATTCGAGATCGGCGCGCACGTGATTCTGGGTTTACCGGGCGAGAGCCGCGAGCAGATGCTGGCGACGGCCGACGAGTTGGCTCGCTTGGATCTGGATGCGGTGAAGATCCACAATCTGTACGCCGTCAAGCACACGCGACTGGCCCAGCAGGTGCTCGGCGGCGAGGTTTCGCTGATGGAACGCGGCGAGTACATCGAGACGCTGATCGATTTCCTCGAACGGCTGCCGCCCCGGATGATCGTCGACCGGATTGCCGGCGACGCACCCGCCGAGTTCCTGATCGGGCCGGCATGGTGCCTGGACAAGCCCGGCCTGCACGCCGCTGTTCGAACGGCTCTCCAGCGACGTGACACATGGCAAGGCAAACGTTATCGAGACCACCAGCCGAAGGGAACCATTTACCGAGGCTGTGAAAAAAATGGGACGGAAGTGTTGAACAAGTGGATTCACGGAATCGTTCGAGGATAATTGCGATTAAACCGTAGCTCGTAAGACAAAGGGGGTCATCCGATGACCGAATTCACACCCAAGCAGGGTCAGTATCTTGCCTTCATCCATGCTTACACCGAAGGCTTTGGCTTTCCGCCGGCGGAGTCGGAAATCGCTACCGCGATGAAGGTGTCCCCGCCTTCGGCCAACCAGATGATGAAGACGTTGGAGAAGAAAAACTTGATTCGCAGGAAGCCTGGAGAAAGCCGATCCATCGAAATACTCGTCTCGCCGGACCTGATCCCCAAGTGGAAGAAACGCCTCGTGTCTACCAGGAAAGTTTGGGTTCAGACCAATCCTCCGGCAAGTGATGCCGGACCGTCGAACGCCAAAGGTCCCGTCTACCAGATCAAGATCAGCTTGAAAGACTCGCATCCTCCGATTTGGCGACGGGTGCAAACGCAGGATGTAACGCTAGAGAAACTGCACGAACTGATTCAGACGGCCATGGGTTGGACGGACTCGCATCTGCACCAGTTCCTGATCGATGGTGTCCGCTATACCCATCCGCGAATCGTGGAAATGGATGGGGGCGACTTGGACGAGAGAAGCTACGCCGGGTTGCGAGTCAGCGATTTGGTTGCCGAATATGGAACCAAGCTGCGCTTCGACTACGAGTACGACTTCGGCGATGGTTGGGAGCATTCGATTGTCTTGGAAAAGGTGATCGAGGCCGAAGCGCGCGTCAAATACCCTCGGTGCATTGACGGCGACCGGGCCTGTCCGCCGGAGGACGTCGGTGGCGTGTGGGGCTTTGCGGACTTCGTCGAGGCCATCGCCGACCCGAATCACCCGGAGCACGAAGAATTGCTCGAATGGAGCGGCCCCTTCGATCCGGCTGCCTTCGATGCCGATCAGACAACCAAACGCATGCGAGCAGGTTTGCCGACCTGCTGACCCGCGCGAAGCATGCAAAGCTTCCCCCCGATTCATCCCGAACACATGCATGAGGACGCAACGGGGGTCGGGAGTGGCGTGTTCAATTTGTCGCATTCTGGCCTGATTTCGCAGTTTCTCGCATACCCGTTTCCGTTCCGTGAGTGGTTGCCGTGAATACCTCTCTCGCTCGCTCTCGCTCCCCACTGGTCCTGCACCGGTGGGAGCCCGGTTCGGAAACTATCGCTCCCCACCGGTCCTGCGCCGGTGGGAGCCCGGTTTGGAAACTACGCTCCCCACCGGTCCTGCACCGGTGGGAGCCCGGTTTGGAAACTAAGCTCCCCACCGGTCCTGCACCGGTGGGAGCCCGGTTTGGAAACTAAGCCGCGCACCTCGTCCCCCATCCTATCCTTCTTCCCTTTGACCCAACAGCGATCCTGCGCCGGTGGGGGCCGGAAATGCGGCGGCGGGGGGCCGGCGCGTGTGGTTGCCAAACCTGGCCTCCACCGGTGCAAGACCGGTGGGGGCCGGAAATGCGGCGGCTGAATGGGAACAAAAAGGGGAGCACGCCAATTTGCCTTGACAGGCATGAATTGAACACGCCAGGTCGGGAGTCGTCTTCGGGTGACCCGCTTCCCATTCGGTAGATCGTCGGCCGGAACGATCGACTGATTCGCCAGACGACGAGACGTGTTGGATGGCCGCGTCAAATGCGTTCAGTGTTCCGCTGTGCATTACAGACTCTTGCAAACGAGCCATTGGCGATTCAGAATCAGGATCGAGAAGATTCAACGCATTCTTTCACGGGAGGGACAAGCGGATGCATCGAATGGCTATCGGTATGGTTTGCTGGATGGTTCTCGGCGGCACGATCGCTGCCGGCGAAGAGGGCGGGCAGACGTATGTGTGGTGGGAGGCCGAGGAGTTCCAAGAGACCAATCTGCCGAACCCCGTCGATATGCGGGCGCCGGGGAATCGAACCCCCGAGCAGCAGGCGAAACTCTCGGGCGGGCGATGGCTGACACCCAGCGGGCCGGCGAGCGATACGCCTTATTTCGTCAAGTACGAAGTCCACGTGCCGAAGACCGGCGACTACAACTTGTGGACTCGCAAGTTCTGGCATCACGGGCCGTTTCGCTGGCGCTTCGGTGACGACCCGTGGCAGGTCTGTGACCGGCTGGCACTGCACGATCATACCTTTCTGGAATTGCACTGGGGCGCCTACTGGGTCTTCCTCGGTCCGGTGTCGCTGGAACAAGGAGTCCATACGTTTCACATCGAGATGCTGGACGATCAAGGCGGTGGGGCGATCGACTGTTTCGTCCTGGTCGATGGGCCGTTCACCCCGCGTGGCAAGCTGAAACCGGGCGAACGAGCAGGGACGGCCGCCGAAGGATTTTTCGCCTGGGAACCCGACACGGACATGATGAAGGACGGGTGCCCGATCGATTTGCGATATCTGAACGAACCGGAAGCCGGGATCAACGGCTTCGTCCGACGCGACGGCGATCGGTTTGTGCTGGGCGATGGCGAACCGGTGCGTTTCTGGATGGTCCAAGCCAATTTGCGGAATATGTCGGATTCCGAGATCGACCGGTGGGCGCGGCGGTTGGCCAAGTACGGCGTCAATCTCGTCCGCATGCAACTGACCGATTTCTTCAATCACCATGTCAACGGAGATCGGCAGGCGTTCGATCAGGAGCTGAAGCGTTTGCACTACGTGGTGGCCGCGCTGAAGCGCGAAGGGATCTATTCCTATCTGGGGCATCTGTACTGGCACACCAGTAACCGGATCACCGAAGACGTCTTTCCAGGGTTCGGCAAAGGCCATAACGCGATCGGGCTGCTGATCTTCAGCCAGCGGTTCCAGGATTGGTACAAGCAGTACGTACGCGACATCATGTCGCCGGTGAACCCGTACACGGGCGTACCGCTGGCTGAAGAGCCCGCCGTTGCGTTCGTCGAGATCTGGAACGAGTCGAATCTGTTGTTTTGGACGTTCAACCCGAAGAATTTGCAGGCAGCAGAACGCGACTTGATCGAGAAGCATTTCGGTGACTGGCTGGCCGCGAAGCACGGCTCGCTGCAGCAGGCCATCGAATCGTGGGGTCAGGATCGATCGCCCAACGTACGCACGCCCGATCGCCTTTCCGAAGGTCGCGTGGGGCTGTACTCGGCGGGGCATCTGACATCGGCCGATTGGGCCGTCAACCAGCGAGTGCCCGGCCGCGCCGCCGACCAACTGCAATGGATGATCGAATCCACGATCGACTTCTATCGGACGATGCGACGGGATCTGCGAGACGAAGTCGGGTTAGGGCAGATGATCTCCGGCAGCAACTGGAAGACAGCCGATGGCAGGGTGTTGGGTGGATTGGATCGTTACACCCATGCTGCCACGGACGTCGTGTTGCGCAACGAATATTTCGGTCCCGAATACGCTAAGAATCCTCGTTTCCACTCGGTGGACCAAGGCGACACCTATCGATATGCGTCGTCATTGAAGCCACCCGCTACGCCGGGGCCGTTGCTGACGCCTTTGATCGCAGGACACCCGTTCATGATGACAGAAAACAACTGGGAGCGTCCGCTTCGCTATCGGGCCGAATGGCCGTTCTTGGTGGCCACTTATGCGCGGATGATGGGCGTGGACGGATGGAATTTTTTCGCGCTGGATTCCTCCGATTGGCAGCACACCATGAGCGTTTGGGATCTGAACAATCCGACGGTTCTGGGGCAATTCCCGGCCGCGGCTCTGATGTTTCGCCGAGGCGATGTAACCGAACCTGACGCGCCCGCCGTGCTCGAGACGGTCTCTCTGGCCGACGCCTACGCCATGAAGGGTACCAAGCTTTGGGCCGCCGGCGGTAGGGATTTGCTGTGGGTCGCCAAGATCGGTGACTTGGAGAGCGCGGAAGCTGCCCAAGATTATCCGTTGGACCCCAAGGCGTTTTTTGTCGGCCCGGTCCGGCAGGAATTCGTGGAAGGCGAGGGGAAAACACAGACCGTGGATCTGGCCCGCTATATCGATGCGGACAAGAACGTGGTTCGCAGCATGACAGGCGAATTGGTGTGGGATTTTGGCAAAGGCGTCGTCACCGTCGATACGCCTCGTGCCCAGGGAGCTACCGGCTTTCTGAACGAGGCCGGTCGGATCGCCCTGAGTGACGTGATCATCGAGGTGGGCAATCGTTACGGTACCATTCTGGTCGTTTCGCTCGATGACCAACCGATCAAGAGCAGCTCGCGGATCCTGGTGCAGACGGCCACTTGGGACCAACCCTACGAATTCGAGACGCAGCCGGACGGCGAATACCAGCGGATCACGAACCTGGGCGGCTATCCCTTGAACGTCGAGCGAATCGATATGCGAGTCGCCATCCGCGGCGCTGCGGGTAAGACACCCCACGTATTGGACGAGAACGGCTACCCCACCCAAAGGCGCGCGGTCACACGACCTTGGAGTCCCGGGTTGTCCATCCATCTGCCGCAAGACGCCATTTACACGCTGGTCGAATAGGGGGGCGTTGATGCGAATCCGCGCTACCGCCGTCGGCCCGAAAATTCGCATCGTAGTGAAGGTCCGGATTGCGTAGAATAAGAGCAGTCGTAGCAGTAAAGGCGTCCTGATCCGGCCAAAATGCGCCCAAAACAGACATTTTGGAGGTTCAGGAAATTGCTGCCGGGTGGATCGAACGGAATCAGGGGCAGTTATCGGTTAGCAGTCGCATTCGGTTTTCGAAAGGAAATGATGACCAGTATTGAAGAACAAGATGGTGGGGTTCGTCGAACGGCTGAAGAGATTCAGCAGTGGTTGATCGATTATTTGGCTCGCGAGTTGGAACGATCGCCCGACGAGATCGACGTGACGATTCCCTTTGATGATTTCTCGATGGATTCGGCAACCGCGATCGGGATGACCGGCGACTTGGAAGACTGGCTCGGCAGACACGTCGACCCTTCTCTCTTGTACGACTACCCGACGATCGAAACGTTTTCTCAGTGTCTTGCGGATGAATCATGAGCGGTCAAGCGATGCATGGTCTGAACCAACAAGGCGAGCCGATCGCAGTGGTCGGTATGGCCTGCCGTCTTCCTCTGGCGAGCAATCTCTCGGAGTACTGGCAATTGTTGCGTGATGGTGTGGATGCCATCAGCGAAGTGCCGCGTCAACGTTGGGATGTGGACGCCTTTTACGATCCCCAGCCGGCAACCCCGAGCAAGATGTACACTCGCTGGGGCGCCTTTGTGGACGACGTCGAATTGTTCGATCCCACGTTTTTCGGGATCTCGCTGCGCGAATCTCAACGGATCGATCCGCAGCAGCGGCTGTTGTTAGAGGTGACGTGGGAAGCGTTGGAAGATGCGGCGATCGTCCCCGAGCGGTTGCAGCAAAGCGCCACCGGCGTGTTTGTCGGCATCAGCAACAGCGATTATCGGTTGTTGTACAAGGACATTTCCGAGATCGATGCCTACGTGGCGACGGGGACCTGTTTGTGCATCGCGGCGAATCGATTGTCGTACACGTTGAACCTGCGTGGTCCCAGCATGGCGATCGATACGGCATGTTCGTCATCGTTGGTCGCCGTTCACCTGGCGTGCCAGAGTTTGCGGTTGGGTGAATCGGAATTGGCGATCGCTGCGGGAGTCAATCTGATCCTGACTCCCGAGGGCACGATCACCTTGTCGCAAGCTCGGATGATGGCGCCGGACGGCCGCTGCAAGACGTTCGACGCGGCGGCCGATGGCTACGTCCGCGGCGAGGGCTGCGGCGTGGTGATCCTGAAACGTCTATCGGATGCCCAGGCTGCCGGGGACCGGATTCTGGCGCTGCTGCCCGGTTCGGCGGTGACGCAGGATGGTTTAACCAACGGATTGACCGCGCCCAACGGCCCCTCGCAGCAGGCGGTGATCTCGATGGCTTTATCGGCCGCGGGGCGGCATCCGCACGAAATCAGTCTGATCGAAACGCACGGGACGGGCACGTCGCTGGGCGATCCGATCGAAGTGCGTTCGCTGCGCCACGTGCTGATGCGGGATCGGAGTAACGGGCTGCCGTGTTGGTTGGGTGCGGTGAAGACCAATATCGGGCACCTGGAATCGGCGGCGGGGGTCGCCGGATTACAGAAGCTGGTCCTGGCGTTGCAACACCGGCAGATCCCACCGAACTTGCATTTTCGTGAACTCAACCCGTACATCTCGCTGAAAGGGACGACGTTCGAATTGCCTCAGGAATTGACCGCCTGGGATACGGGCTCGGAGCCGAAAGTGGCGGGGATCAGTTCCTTTGGATTCGGCGGAACGAACTGTCATGTGATCGTCCAGGAGCCGCCCGCGCCCGCCGAACCGAACGGACGGCCTGCGGAACGTCCGCTGCACGTGTTGAGCCTGACGGCGAAGAACGTCCCGGCGTTGAACGAGTCGGCGAAGCGATTCGCCCAATTCGCCAGTACGGCGGCCGAGACCTCGTTGCACGACGCCTGTTTCACCGCGAACGTCGGGCGTTCGCAGTTCGATTACCGCAAAACGTTCGTCGCCGCCGATGCCCGGCAGTTGGTGGATCAACTGGAACGATTCGCAAAGGACGGTACGGCGGAGCCGATCGAGCGTCGGCAAGGCAAGAAGCGAATCCCCAAGATCGCCATGCTGTTCACCGGTCAGGGCTCGCAGTACGTTCGTATGGGACGTGCCTTGTACGAACAGCATGCGGTGTTTCGCGATGCTTTGGACCGTTGCGATCAACTATTGCGTCCGCTGTTGCCCGAGCCTTTGCTGTCCGTGCTGTATCCCGCCGACGGTCAATCGTCGCCGCTGGACGATACAGCTTATACCCAGCCGGCGTTGTTTTCGCTGGAGTACGCGCTGGCTCGCTTGTGGCAGTCGTGGGGAGTCCGACCCGGCGTGGCGATGGGACACAGCGTTGGGGAATACGTGGCTTGCTGTGTGGCGGGCGTGTTTTCGCTGGAAGATGCGATTCACATGATCGCGGCCCGAGCCAGCTTGATGCAAGACTTGCCTCGGGACGGCAGCATGGTGGCGGTGTTCGCGGCCGAAGATCAGGTCGCCGAGCGGATCGCCGACCTGGCCAGCGAAATCTCGATCGCCGCGATCAACGCCCCGCAGCAGACGGTGATCTCCGGCAGCCATGCGGGTATCGACAAAGCCGTTGCCCGTTTGGAGGCGGACGGCGTTCGTTGCAGCCGACTGACGGTCTCCCACGCATTCCATTCGCCGCTGATGGAGCCGATGTTGGAGCCGTTCCGACGGGTCGCCGAGGAAATCGCCTATTCTCCCCCGGAATTCGACGTGATCTCGAACGTTTCGGGCCAGATCGCCGGTGACGAGATCCTGACCGCCGATTACTGGTGCCGACACATCCGCCAGCCGGTGCGCTTCGTGGATTCGGTCCGTTGCCTGATGGAAGCGGCGCCGGGAATCGTCCTGGAAGCCGGACCCAAGCCCGTGCTGACGGCGTTGGGGAAATCCTGTGCGCCCGACGCACCATCAGTCTGGCTGCCCAGTCTGCGAGGCCCCGACGACACGGGCCGCGTGCTGCTGGAGACGTTGGGCCGCATGTTCGAATTGGGCGTCGAGATCGACTGGGAACAGTTCGATGCCGACGGTTGTTGTAAGAAGGTCAGTTTGCCGACCTACCCGTTCCAGCGTCAGCGCTGTTGGACCGACTTCAGCGTCGGATCCCGATTGACCGGTCCGACGTCGACGGCCGCGGCCGCCGGGGACGCCACCAGTCACCCGCTGCTGGGAAATCGGATTCACGTCGCCGGGAAGGAGACCGTCTACCAGACGACGTTCTCGGTGAACCAGCCCCGGTACCTGCGGGACCATCGCATCATTGATACGGTCGTCGTCCCCGCCGCCGCCTTGGCCGAAATGGCGCTGGCCGCTGGTCGCGACGCACTGCAAGACGAGAACGTGACTCTGGCCGAAATGTTCATCCAACAGGCGATGGTGGTCAGCGTCGAGGAACCGAGCCTTGTGCAGGTGGTGGTCTCTGCCCCGGACGAAGGCGTCCAGACTTTTCAGATCTACAGCTCGAAACAGACGGCCAATCATGCGGGCAGCATCTGGACGCGTCACGCGATGGGAAAGATCGTCGCGCGACGCGAGTCGCTGGACTCGGAGACGGAGGATATCGAGGCGTTGCGGACTTCGATCGATCGGGAGGTGAGCGTCGAGCGGTTGTACGAGGTCTGTCGCAGCAACGGTTTGGCCTACGGACCGACCTTCCAGGGCGTCCAGCGATTGTGGCAGAGTGACGATCAGGCGTTGGGCCGGGTGGTCTTGCCGGCGGAAGTCCAGTCCGAGGCGGATCGGTATCTGCTGCATCCTGCGTTGCTGGACGCCTGTTTTCAAACATTGGCCGCCGCGCTGCCCGAATCCCAGACGCGGCAGCCTCTGCTGCCGCTGGGGCTGAAGTCGCTGCGCGTGCTCAAGCCGGGCGCTGCAGCGGTGTGGAGCCACGTGCGGATTACGTCGGCCGCCGGCGCGTCGCGCAAGAGCGTGGTCGCCGACATCCGGTTGCTGGATGATCGAGGCGACGTGGTTGCCTTGATCGACGGCCTGGAATTGCGGCGAGTGCGTCGCGAAATCCTCATGCGGCAGATGCAGCGCAACGTGGACGACTGGCTTTATCGAGTGGACTGGCGTCCCAAAGCACGAGGCGATCGCACGGCGGCCAGCCCGCCGGAGACCGGCAGTTGGTTGATCTTGAGCGATGATCGGGGCATCGGCGAAGAAGTCGCGGCCCGGTTGCGATCTCATGGCAATCGTTGCGTGCTGGCTCGCACCGGCGAACGTTTCGCGGCCGTGGGACCGGACGACTACGAACTGTGTCCCGTGGAATCGGGCGACTTTCAGCGGGTGCTGGACGAGGCTTTTCGCGACGACATTCACCAGTTGCGCGGTGTGATTCATCTGTGGAGCCTGAACGCCGCGTGTTTCGAGGATCGCACCTCCACTTCGTTGGGAGTCGGTCAGCGATTGACCTGTGCTGTGACCCTCGATCTGCTGCAAGCGCTGATCAAGACGCTGCCGCAAGAGTTGCCGCGGTTGTGGCTGGTGACTCGCGGCGCCCAGTCGGTCGCGTCGCCATCCGATCCGGTCGATCCCACTCAGGCTTCGCTGTGGGGGATGGCACGTGTCATCGCCTGGGAGCATCCACAACTGCAACCGGTTCGCATCGATCTGGCGGCCCAACCGCAGAAGGACGAAATCGCCATGCTGACCGGCGAGATCCTGGACGGCGACGACGAAGACCAGGTGGCGTTGCGGGATTCGGTGCGTTACGTTCCCCGCCTGGTCCATCGCAACGAACGGTCGCCGGGCGCGATGGAGGTTCCCGAGGATTCACCGTTCCGGTTGCGATTGACTCAGTACGGCGTGCTGGACAACCTGGAAGTCCAACCCAGCGAACGCCGAACCCCGGGGCCGGGCGAAGTGGAGATCGCGGTGTACGCCGCCGGGCTGAACTTCCGCGATTGCCTGCGAGCACTGGGCATGCTGCAGGAGTACGAGCAATCGATCGGGATTCGCGGCGAAGCGGATGTGGTCTTCGGCTTCGAATGCGCCGGCCGCATCGCAGCCGTGGGGCCGGGGGTCGAACATCTGGCGGTGGGCGACGCCGTGCTGGCACTCGCCGTGGGCAGCCTGGCCAGTCACGTGACTGTCGACGCGGATTACGTCGCCCCCAAACCTTCCTCGCTGACCTTCGAACAGGCCGCGACCATCCCGCTGGCCTACTTGACGGCCCATTACGGATTGAACCGTCTGGCCCGGATGACCGCCGGCGACCGCGTGTTGATCCACGCCGCCGCAGGTGGCGTCGGCCAGGCGGCGGTAGCGCTGGCCCGCGCTGGCGGCGCAGAGGTGTTCGCGACCGCCAGTCCCGGCAAATGGGACTTTTTGCGCGCCCAGGGGATCTCGCACGTGATGAACTCACGGACTCTGGATTTTGCCCGAGAGATCGATCAACAGACGGGTGGTCAGGGAGTTCAAATCGTATTGAACAGTCTGAACGGCGACTTCATCCCCAACAGCTTGTCCGTCCTGGCAGACCAAGGACGATTCGTCGAGATCGGCAAGATCGATATCTGGACGGCCGATCAGATGCGCGAGAAACGCCCCGACGTGGGCTATTTTCCGTTCGATCTGGGCGAGCACGAATTGCAGCAGCCCGGACTGATTCGCGGGCTGTTGGACGACTTGATGGGGCGTTTCGAATCGGGCGAACTGGCGCCGTTGCCGTGTCGCGTGTATTCGATCGACGATGCGATCAGCGCCTTTCGATGGATGGCGCAGGGCAAACACGTCGGCAAGGTCGTCATCTCGCTGGCCGCGTACCAGCAAGCCGACGCGCCGCCGATCCGGGACGATGCCAGCTACCTGGTCACCGGGGGCCTGGGCGGCCTGGGTTGGAAGGTAGCCGAGTGGTTGGTGCAACGCGGGGCGCGCAGCCTGGTGCTGACCGGACGCCGGGCCAAGCCCAGCGACGAGGCCCAAGCGACGATCGCGGCATGGAACGAACAGGGAGTCCAGGTCGCGGTGCTGCCCGCCGACGTGTCGCGGCAGGGGGACGTCGAGAAGACGATCGACCATATCCGCCGTCATCTGCCGACGCTGCGCGGGGTCTTTCACGCTGCCGGCGTGTTGGACGATGGCGTGCTGATCCAACAGGATTGGGAACGTTTCGATCGCGTGCTGGCGCCCAAGACGTTCGGCGCCTTTCATCTGCACCAGGCGACGCAAGACTTGCCGTTGGAATTCTTCGTCGGTTTTTCGTCGCTCGCTTCGCTTCTGGGATCGCCCGGCCAATCGAACTATGCTGCGGCGAACGCCTTTTTGGATGCCTTGGTACATGAACGGCAGCGTCTGGGACTGCCCGGTCTCAGCATCAACTGGGGACCTTGGGATGCGATCGGCATGACAGCGGATCGCGACGAGCGGGACGCGGCTCGCTGGGCGGCTAGCGGCGTGGAAACCATCCCGGTCGATCAGGGGTTGGACATCCTGGGTCAACTGCTGCGCCAGAACCGTCCCCAGATCGGCGTGCTGCCCATCGCTTGGCGCAAGTTCCTGAAACAGGTCCCGAAACGGCAGCGGGAAACGTTCCTGGCCGATCTGGCTCGTCAGTCGGCATCGTCGGCGGCCGAAGCCGGAGCGACTCGAAAACGGTCCGACGCGCTGAAACAGCTCCAGGCGGCCCCTGCCGAGCGTCGGCCCGAATTGGCTCGCCGCTTCGCCTTGGAACGCGTTGCGGCGACGTTGGGAATGAGCCCCGATCATCTGGACGTCGCCCAACCGCTGAAACACCTCGGTCTGGATTCCCTGATGGCGATCGAACTGAAGAATCGCATCGAGACCGAATTGGAGATCGAACTGCCTCTGGAAGCCTTCTCGGAAGAGATGACCGGCAGCGATCTGGCGGATCGAGTCGCGTCGATCGCCTGCGCCGCTGACATTGACCGGCAAGAGGCGCAGCAATCGGCGGGGCAACTCGCTGCCACGCTTTCGGAAACCACAGCCGCTACCGAATCTCCGGTCGCCGTTCCCGGATCGCCGCAGGCCCCGGCCGCGGTCGACGATCTGGCCGATCTTCCGGAAGAGTTCTACCGCTTCGAAACGATGTCGGAATATAAGAAACTGGAGGGCCAGTTGGCTCAGATGCAGGTGCTGGGCGTCGAGAACCCGTTCTTCAACGTCCACGAACGGGTCACGTGCGATACCACCACGATCGAAGGCCGGGAACTGATCAATTTCTCCAGCTACAATTATCTGGCCATGTCCGGTGATCCGGAGATTACCCAGGCGGCCAAGGATGCGCTGGACCGGTACGGAACCAGCGTTTCGGCCAGCCGCGTGGTGTCGGGGGAAAAGACCATCCATCGAGAACTGGAACGCGCCATCGCCGATTTCGTGGGCGCCGACGATTCGATCGTCTACCTGGGCGGCCACGCGACCAACGAGACGACGATCGGGCACCTGTTCCATCCGGGCGATCTGATCCTGCACGACGAATTGGTGCATAACAGCATCATCCAGGGTTGCATCCTGTCGCATGCCCAGCGGCGAGCGTTTCCGCACAACGATTGGCAAGCGCTGGACCAGATCCTGAAACAGGTCCGGCGGAACTATAAACGCGTGCTGGTGGTGGTCGAGGGCGTTTACAGCATGGACGGCGACTATCCCGAACTGCCGGAATTGGTCCGCGTCAAGAAACGCCACAAGGCGCTGCTGATGGTCGACGAAGCCCATTCGATCGGGACCATGGGCCAGGGCGGGCATGGGATCTGCGAACACTATGACGTCGATCCCCGCGAAATCGACCTGCTGATGGGCACGCTGAGCAAAGCCTTTGGAAGCTGCGGTGGTTACATCGCCGGCTGTAAAGAGGTGGTCAAGTACCTGAAGTACACGGCCCCCGGCTTCGTCTTCAGCGTCGGCATCTCGCCGCCCAACGCAGCCGCCGCGCTGGCCGCGATCCGAAAGATCGAACGCGATCCCCAGCGGGTACACCAAATTCAGTCGCGCAGCAAACTGTTCTTGCAGACGGCCAAGGCCCACCGCTTGGACACGGGACTGAGCAACAACACGCCGGTGGTGCCGGTGATCATCGGCAATTCCATCAAAGCCCTGTTGCTGTCCCGCAATCTGTTCAAACGCGGGATCAACGTCCAGCCGATCCTGCATCCGGCCGTGGAAGAAAAAGCCGCTCGCTTGCGGTTCTTCATCACGGCCCGGCATACCGACGAACAGATCGCTGACACCTTGCAGGCGGTTGACGAGGAACTGACCAAATTGGATTCCAGTCGGCGATCAGCCGGATGATTGGCCGGTCAATTGACGGAACCGGCCGAAGGCGTCCTGCCACGCGCCCGAACTGCGGGGCGTGAATTCGTCGACCGCGAAACTGCGGCGAATCAACTCGCGCGCTTCGGCGATCCCCGCCACGTCGCCGGCCGTCGTCGCCTGGACCATCACGTTGCCGATCGCCGTCGCTTCGATCGGCCCCGCCAGCACGCGGCAATTGCAAGCGTCGGCGGCCATCTGGCACAACAGCCGATTCTGCGTGCCACCGCCGACGATGTGGATCGTCTCGATCGACGCCCCGGTCAATTCGCGCAACCAGCCCAGGACCATGCGGTAACGCAACGCCAGGCTCTCCAGGATGCAGCGCACCATGGGGCCGGGCTCTTCCGGGACGGGTTGCCCCGAGTTGCGGCAGAGCGTCTGGATCTGGGCCGTCATGTCCTTGGGGGCGACCAACGACGGATCGTCCGGGTTGATCAGCGAAACCAGAGGGTCGGCTCCCTCTGCGGCTTGTACCAAGTAGCTCCAATCGAACTCGTTGCCCGCTTGGTTCCACATGCGGCGGCATTCTTGCAACAACCACAGCCCGGCGATGTTCTTCAACAACCGAGTTGTGCCCTCGACGCCGCCTTCGTTCGTAAAGTTCAGTTCCCGACAGGTATCGGTCACCACCGGCCTGGGACTCTCCACCCCCATCAAAGACCATGTGCCGCTGCTGATGTAACACCAATCGGGCGCGGCACCCACGACCCCCGACGCCGGCACCGCCATCACCGCACTGGCCGTGTCATGCGACCCGGGCAGCACCACCTGGACACCGCGCAGGTCCGTAGCTTCCGCCACGTGGTCTTGCACGGGACCCAGCGACGTGCCCGGCGCGACGATCGGACCGAAGATATGCTTGGGGAACCCGAACTGTTCGATCAGTTTCCAGGACCAGTCTCCGGTAACCGGGTTATACAACTGAGTGGTCGATACATCCGTGAATTCATTGGCCACTTCGCCGGTCAGCAGCCAGTGGAACAGATCGGGCACCATCAATAAGCGTTCGGCCACGTCCAGCAGCGGTGAATCGGCCAGCTTCATCGCCAACAACTGGTACAGGGAATTGAATTCCATGAACTGCAAACCCGTTTCGGCGAAGATCTGATCGCGCGGCACGATCTGGAACGCCTTGTCGAACATCCCCGCCGTCCGCCGATCGCGGTAGTGATACGGATTACCCAGCAATTCTCCGCCGCGTCCCAGCAGCCCGAAATCCACGCCCCAGGTATCGACGCCCACACTGACAATCTGATCCCCGAACTGGGCCGCCGCCGCTTGCAGTCCTTTTTGGATATGCGTCCATTGAGCCAGCAGATCCCAAACCATGCGGCCATTGACCACCACCGGCCCGTTCTCGAATCGATACACCTCTTGCAAGCTGATCCGATCCTCGCGCAACAGCCCCGCCACCACACGACCGCTGGACGCCCCCAAATCCACCGCCAAATAAACCTTCGCCTTGTCGGTCATTGCAATTTCCTTCCCATGATCCTAACCCGTCCATCCCGACCGCAGTGGGTCCCGACGGCAGTGGGTCCCGACCGCTGGGCGGGACCCCGCAGAAACAACACCGTTTTTCCATCCCCAGCGTACCCCATACCCGGTCCGTCGCGAAAGAGGGGGTCCACTGGGCACACAAACCGCTTCACCGATTGTAACGCCCTTACAGGGCTAATTCGCTGTGTTGACCACCTACCCAGGGCGACGGCGACGCTCGCTCAGCTCGCGTCGCCTTGCCCTGGGCTGATTTGTCGAGCCCCTTCGGGGCAAAGGCACGGGAGTCGTTTTCGGGCAACGACACCACGTGAAACAGCCGGTCCTCGGCGAACAACAAACCGGCATCTTCGAAGAACCGGTTGAAGAATCGCTGGTAGTTGCCGAACTTGGCAAAGAACGGCTCGTTGAACGGCTCGCCGCCTCCTTCGGCCATCAGCCGCGCCCCCGCACACAGTTTCCGGTTCACGTCATGGTTACCCGGCACGATCACCACCTGCTGCCGCGGAATCGCCAGTTTCGCCGTCAATTTCTCCAAAAACCCCTGCGCCGCCGCATACTCCGCCGGCAGACTCCATTCCGCCACATCCCCCGAAACCACCAACACCCCCGGCCGCAGTTCCGACTCCGCCGCCAGCCCCTCCAAATCCTCCGCCAATTTCGCATACAAACAATCCAACGACCGCTCCCCCTCCAGATACCGATGATTCCGGCCGAATTGCAAATCCGAAAGATGCAGGATGGTCAAGGGTATCACCTCGGCCATAGATCATACCACGGAAGTGGACGCATTGGGAGGAAATACGCCCTCGTCAATCAGAATCGATTGTTTCACCGTTGGCAGCTACGGCTCGACATCGGCGACGACCAGCGAGCGGCGTGCGTTTGATTTCATGATCGACAACCAGTGTCCGACGCGGCGGTAGCTCTCCACTTCGATGCTTTCCTGCCCGGTCAACGGGCTTTCTTGCCCCTTGTCGGCCAACTCGTTCATCCGATCCGTGTCTCGCTGAGGGAACGAAAGGCTGAGGATGGCACGAGCCACATCGGGCGGGAAATCCGGTCGTTCCGGCGACACGAGCCGTGTCAGGATCGAGAGTTCGGTATCCAGTGTACTCGTTTCCATCGCGAGCATTCCAAAACGAACTTGGGACCATTCGCCATCACCACTTTTGATTTTACGGTCTCCCACTGGAAGCATGCAAGACCACCCGAGCCCTTTGGTCTGCACCCCGTGAAAAACTGCCCGGTTCCGGGTTCGGGCGAGCCATACGAAGAGGCCGTCGGCAGTCGAAGGAAGAGCAAGATGGGGGTTGTCATCATCTCGGCGCATTGGCTGGCTGCGCCGTCGGCCATAGGCGGACCTCGTGTCGGCCCTTCCGGATCACGGCGAACGGGCCGGCGATCGTTCGGGATTCGTCGCGCGGGCGACCGAGCAGATCGAGCGACACGTCCACGACGCCGTCGGGTGTGGTGAGTCCTTGATTCACATGAGGCCGCACGCCGATGAAGTCGTGGGAGATCACGGGATGCTGGTGGTGGCTGAGCTTCGCGGGAAGGTCGAGAGAAATGACGACGCCGCTGTCGTCGCTGCGCACCTGGAAAGGGGCCGCGTCATCGAGTACAAGGCTGTTCTTGTCGGCCCAGGATGAGGGCTTCGCGACGGCGAGGAACACATTGTGGTCGATCAGGAAGCCTTCGGCTTGCGGGGCTCCGTCCAGTCCCGCACCGATGAACAGGTTGTTGAACCAGCGATCGTTGCGAAGACGGATGTCGAGCCGGCCGGTTCACGACGACCAGGATCTCCTTATTCCTGGCTTTCTGAATCACCCAATCGACATGGGCAAAATACGCCTCGTTCGGAGTCGAAAAGTCCCCCGGCGTCTTGAAGGGCCCGTCACCGTACTTGTTCTTGGGCCAATCGTCGGCGAACCTGTGCTCGATAAGGTTGAAGAGGATTGCATTGAACCCTTTCTGGCGACGGTTCTCCAGATATTCGGCCACGTGGTACCAGCAATTTCCGCTGAAGGAGAAGATGGCCCAGTCTCCAGGGAAAAACGACGGTAGCATTTCGCGGTTTCCTTGTAGCTTCTTTCAAGAGAACGGGCAGCCTGGCAGCGGGTGGCGGTGGCTTCAGCCGCCCATTTGGGTGAAGAGGGCATCGTGGAAGTCTGACAGGTCGTCTGATAACCGATCGGCCGATGGTTCGACCAGCGATGACAGCATCTCGTCCAGCGGTTCCCATTCGTCGAATTGGCGACTCGATAACTCGCCGGATGAAACCCCGGGCCTGTCACTTCGTGAATACAGGCTCGCCGACGATTCGTGACGCAACAACCATGCCGGCTGAGCTTCGTGCCTCGCAGTGGTCCCCAACACAAAACCCTGTGGCCGTTCCGCTAGGAAGGCATCTTGGCGGGCGTTCCCAACAAGGTTCCCATGTTGCCAAGACAGACTTGGTGAGCGTTCCGCTTGCAGGGCCGCGTGAGCTTCATCGACTGCCAAGGTCGACTGCCGAGGTAACGCCCGGGCCTGTCGCCCATCGTCGGATGATACCTTACTACCACCAGCATCCGACGCTTCCCCTTCGCCGTCGGCCAATTGGGCTACGCCCGCGCCGCCACCGCTGGCACCGTTTCGCCAGGCGTCTGGGAAGTTGGGCGGGAAAACGAGCGTCTGTTCGCCCGATTGCACTCCCAGCCGAGTCTTGCCGAAATTGGGCGCGAAGAACGCCAGATCGCCGAAATCGACTCGGCCGGACTTGTCGAAATCCGCCCACCAGACGTACGGTGGTTCGGACGCAGGTTCGCCCACCGACTTGCCGAACGCAGCGGCGAAGAACGAGAAATCGCCGAAATCGATTTGATTGTTGTCCTCGATGTCGTAGACCACCGCCCACAACTCGGTGTCCGGAGTATCGCCCAACTCTGCCGTTGTAAGTCCATCGACGCCCACCAAGCGGGTCTGGGCCTGATCCAATGCCAGTTGCATATCGTACGGACCGATGCTTATTCCGCCTTGGTCCACCGGCACGTTGTCCTCGTCGATCGAAGCGAAGCGGACTCGAGCCAAGAGCACGTAGGCATCGTCGCCCGCGTCCATCCGTTCCGTCCGACCACCGATCTCGCTGACCAGCCCCAAGGCATCGTGGATTGCTCCGGTCGGGTCCTTTGTGAACGCCGGGCCGTGTTCGATTTCCTGTGCCGTCAGATAGTCCGTGAAGTACTGCAAATCCACGCTTGCTGCGGCAACGCCCAGCGCAGTCGTATCCGGCGTGCTGACCCAGATCTCGACCCAAAACGATTGCCACTCGTGGACCCAATCCGCACTGGCGGGCAAAGCCGCAAGTAGCCCACCTTCGCCGGTCTCGGTGGGCTCACTGACGATCGTCATATCGATCCGCGTTCCGCCGATATTTTCGAGCACCACGTCGTTGCCATCGCCGCCTACGTACGTGATCGTGGCAACCAGCCCGCTACCGAGGAAGTCCGAGAGCACGGCGCCTTCGGGCAGGCCGGCGAACGTGCCGATCACCGGGTCGCCGCCGGAGTTGTTGACGATGGTAAACGCGTCGCCCGCCGCTGGCAGGTGCGAACCGCTGATCTCCAGCACGGCGCCGGTCAGGTCCACCGCGCCTGCCACGTTCAGTTGCGAATACTCGGTGTCCACCTCGGTCCCGTCGATCCGGATCGCCAACGCCGCGCCGTCCGCAAACGAAACGCTGCCAGCCGTGGCATCCGTGCCGCCAGTCAGCGGCTGGACCGCCGTGCCCGGATCGAAAACCAGCGTTCCGCCGCCCGTGTCGATCGAACCGGAATCGAAGACAATGCCGGCGCCGCTGACCAACGTCATATCCGTGGCGGCCGCGCGATTCAGGGGGACTGTGATTTGAAATTCGCCGCTGTCGGCCCCGCCGATCGTCAACGTCGCGGCTTGGATGCGATCGAGTTCGGCGGCGGTCAGACCCAAAGTCAACGGACTGCCCGTCAGCACGTCGGCGCCGCCCAGATCGATCCGAGTGCCGGGCGTCAGCGGCTGCACAACAACGCTGCCGGCGCCGGCGTCGACCGAGGCGCCCGACGGCAAGTCGATGGAATCGGCGATCAGGGTGATGGCGGGAGCAGCCATCTGACCGAGATCGGACAGGGCGATGCCAACACGATCAGCTCCCGTTCCGGTTTCCCCGACGCCAAGGACCGCAAGGGAACCGGTGCTGCGAATCGGGCGCGTCACGTTCAAGGGACCGTCGGCCGCGATCCACACGTCGCCACCGGCATCGATACCGTAATAGGCGATGTCCAGCGGTCCGGCGTTTTTCACGTAGAATCCGGCGAAAGACTCTCCGAACAGTTCGTCCACTTGGAGGTCGAGCGGATGGGCAGCCGTGCCGACGGCACCGACGTCGAAGGTGAGCAATTCGGCCGCTGCCGAAATGATGTTGGGATACGCGTCGCCGCCGTTCAGAATCGAACCTTCGCGGCTCACTACGACGACGAACCAAGTGGACACCAGGCTGCCGAGCGTGATGTCACCATCGGCAAACAGCTTGATCTCGCCGTCCCGCGCATCGATCAGCGCCCCATCGGCCATGTGGATACTCCCGCCGGCATCCACTTCGAGGACTGGAAGGCCCGGGGTGAGACTGACTACCGCATCAACGTGGCTTTCCGCGGTGAAGAAGATGTCTCCCAAGGCCCAGAGTCCGGCCAACTGGCCGCCGTGCGTGAGCAGCGTGCCGTTGATGATCAGATTACGGTCAGAGACCAGGAAGACATCCCTCCCCGCCGTATCGATCGTGGCATTAAGCACCAAGTCGCCGTCGTTCCATGTCTCAACGTCCAGCAGACTGCCTCCGGTAAGGATGTTCGCGTCGATGTGGATCGTATGGCCGCTCAAAGACAGGAAGTTATCGCCGGCCGTATCCACAATCGGCTCGGTAATCGTAAGATCCCCGTCCGCCGCAATACTGGCGTGGTCGGCAACCACAATCCCGTTCAGCTCGGAGGTGACGCCACCGACGATCAACGGGCCATCGTTGTACACGAACAGCACGCCGGCGCCGCCATCCGCCTCGATCCTTTCGACGCTCAACTGCAAAAAGCTACCATGGAATCCGTCTAGCTGGCCGACGCCTGCCGAGGCAACCAACTCCGCCGTGGCGGCCACCAAGTCCGTTTGGGCACCGTCCGGATCGCCGAGAATCGAACCGCTGGTCGCTTCCAACCGGGCAGCGCCGGTCGTGGATACCCGGGCGGTGAAGCGGATGTCGCCGGTGGTTACCCGAAGATCGCCACTGCCGATGTCGGTCGGGTTCGTCTGGAATCGCACGGTGTCGTCGGCTTTGGCCAGGACGATCAAATCCGCGTCGAACGCGGTGGCCAGACCTTCCACGTGAATCGAATCGGGGCCGCTGCCTGTGGTTGTGTCGACGATCAGCGATGCTGTCGGGTTGGCGAAGGTCACCGATTCACCGAGTGTCGAGTCGATCAGCGACGTACCATCTGGCCCGATGGCATCGCTCAGCACGATCGTCTCGCTGCCGCCCGTGAACGAAAACACCCGGTGGGCGGCGTCCAGGCTATCGCTAATCGGTTCCAACCCCGTGTAGGTAATACCCGAGGCCGACGTTCCACCGCCGTCCGGATCCAGCAGGATGCTGCCGTCGCTGGCGTTGACAAAGGTGTGCGTGATCGTGGAGAACAGCCCGCTGGACGTTCCCCGGTCCAGCACCAGCGTCCCGCCCGGCAAACCGCTGGCCGGATACTCGCCATGGAATGCCAAGCCCCCGGCGGGGATCGGGTTGCCGCCGGAAAAATCGAGCGCCAACACGCCGCCGGCCAATCCGACGATCAGGGATTCGGTCACCAGATTCGATGGAATGGTGATGGTCCGGCCGTCGGAACTGAGGGTGCCGCCCTCCGGCGCGGCCAAGAACCGTTCGCTGGCATCGCTGATCACCAAATCTTGCCCACTGATTGTGACCGTCATTTCGTTGGGCGTGTCGGTCGGATCGATATCGGCGATGGCCAGCGTTCCGTCAGCCACGGTGGCGCTGAGCGTAGGGTCGAAGCCGGTGACCGGCAACAGCATCGTTCCTTGATAGTTCGGATCGCCACTGACCAGCGTGTGAGTGACGTGAGTCTCGACGAACTCCTCGCCAGCGGCGATCCGGACCGCTCGAGGCACGTTCCAGTCCCCGGCCGTGAAATCGACGAAAGCGTTGGTCGGGTTGGCGTCGTCCACCGCCGTCAACGCATCGTTGTCGGTGCTGAAAAAGATCGTCACATCGTGCTTCGGCTGGCTGGTGAGTGCGATCCAGTAGTGCGTCTGAGCGCCGCGTTGAACGTCGATCGAGTCGATCGGTTCGGTGCCCAACGCATCGCGAGAGAACACTACGCCCGCCGCATCGTTATCAGTGATCGTGACCGTCACGTCGGGGATGGCGAGCGTCGTCGGATACATCGGATCGTTGACCGTACCCGTAATCAAATGGCTGATGCTGCCCGTATGCGTTCCTTCGGCAATCTTGTCGTCGATGGCGCGGGAGGGCCCCAATTCGATCATGGACACCGATAGCATGGCGCGCGTTTCGAGTGATTCCAGCGACAGACGACGGAATCGACCGGCCATGGCAGCGGTTCGGCGTTTACGAGGAGAATACATGATGAGATACCTCCAAAACTGGTGTGCCTTCCCCTCCCGGAGAAGCGGCTGCGTATCCACGAAACGTCTTGAACAACGAAGGACGATGATTGTCGTCCGTGTATTCTCGCAAAAAGTTTGAGCCAACTCAGCCGAGTACCCTTGATTCTAACGTTTCCCGAGCATCCGGGACAACCGTCTACCACAAGTGTCACGAAATTCCCTTCAGTGGTCCAGTCAATTGGAGCGGGGTTGTTGCAGTCTTGGATCGATTCTGTCGCGAATCTAGTGCGTTGTCCAGGCCAAAAATGCGGATTGTGAGCGGCACGGCGCTAGCCGCCGGTTCTGGATGCCACCGGCGGCTAGTGCCGTGCCGCTCACTCATCCCGACCCCAAGATTTCGCCCGGACAACGCACTAGCCTAAGTTCGGGGTGAAGTACGTCGGGTGGCCTCTGGTAAGACGCACGTCCCAACCGGCGGCTTCCTACGACCGGTTGCCGGAGACCCGATCATCCGCTATGCTTGAGGGCACGTCGTTCGGAACCGTTTTCACGCCTTACCAATGTGGCGGCGGCGTTCGGCCAGTGCGCGACAGGTTCCGATCGAGTTCTTCGGACGTTTTCGGAGGATGTGGGATCTATGGCGATTTCGACAGGTGAGCGGCTGACGCGCGGTCCGGCTGCCGGGTCGGACGTGCCGGTGTTAGAACCAGGAGACCGGCTGACGCGGGAGGAATTCGAGCGGCGGTATGCGGCGATGCCTAGTCTGAAGAAAGCGGAACTGATCGAAGGAGTCGTGTACATGCCATCGCCGGTCCGGGCGCGTCGTCATGGGAACCCGCATGCCAAACTTGTCGGTTGGCTGGTTCACTACGAGGCCAAGACGCCGGGTGTCGAAGTGGCCGACAATGCCACGGCTCGGCTGGATCTGGACAACGAGCCCCAACCGGATGCGATGCTATACGTCGCCCCGGAATTCGGCGGCCACGTGCGGATCAGCCCGGATGACTATATCGAAGCGGCTCCGGAATTGGTAGCAGAGGTCGCGTCGAGCAGTGCCAGCTACGACTTGAATACGAAGCTGCACGTCTATCGCCGTAGCGGCGTCCGGGAGTATATCGTGTGGCGAACGCTGGATCGCGAGATCGATTGGTTCGTGCTCCGCGCAGGCCGATACGAACGATTGGAAGCAGACGAACGCGGCGTGGTGCGCAGCGCGTCTTTCCCGGGGCTTTGGCTCGATACAGCCGCTCTGTTGTGCGGGGACCTGGCAGGCGTACTGCGAGTCCTGGACGACGGCTTGGCCACGGAGCAACACGCCGCCTACGCCGTGCAACTGGCCCAGCCGAAGTCGAACCCGGGCTGAGGACGGCAAAGGAAAACGCGTCGGGTTTTGTCTGAGCGGCACGGCGCTAGCCGCCGTTTCTTGTGGTTTTGGTATCGGCGGCAAGTGCGTTGTCCAGGGCAAAAATGCGGATTGTGAGGCGTTAGCCGCCGGTTCTGGACGCCACCGGCGGCTAGCGCCGTGCCGCTCACTCATCGCGACGCCAAGATTTCGCCCGGACAACGCACTAGCGTCATCAGCCGAGCAGTGCAAACACGGTGTCGTAGCGATCCCATGCTGCGTCCCCGCGCCGACCACTCGACCGTTCGGCCAAGAGTGACAGGACGTCCTCCAGCGGATCCCAGCGGTCAAGCACGTGGTCATCGCGTCCGTTATCTGCTGGCCTACGGCGGGTGTGTCGAGCGAGGGTTTCGTCGGGTGGCGACTTGCGTCCGCCGCTTGTGAGCCACGGCGTCGAGTCTGTGATGGCCGATTCTTTTCGAGGGAGCACGGCGCTGGGAGCCTGTTCCAATCCGGGCCCATGTTCCAACGGCGGTAGCGACAAGCGATTCGGACTTTCCAAGCCTGCCGCCATCCAAGCACTGTATACCGATTCTCCCTCGCCGCCACCGTTCGATTCTCCCTCGCCGCCACCGTTCGCTGGGGCACGCCAGTTGTCTGGGAAGTTGGACGGGAAGACGAGCGTCTGTTCGCCCGATTGCACTGCCAGCCGAGTCTTGCCGAAATTGGGCGCGAAGAACGCCAGATCGCCGAAATCGACTCGGCCGGACTTGTCGAAATCCGCCCA
>SKKK01000653.1 GCA_007121535.1 Planctomycetaceae bacterium
ATGCCAATCGGTGCCCGAACCGGCGATCTCCTGGCCCCCGACCAGGCGCGATACCAGGCTTCGCCACGTTCTGATCAAGCCCATCAACGAAAAAAGCCCGGCGTCGCTGTGACACCGGGCTCTGGAAAGCTCGTTCTATTGGCGGGGCCGAGTGTCACAAACGCATGTAGCGCACGGGGAGCGTATTCGCCGGCCCGCCGGCAAAATACGCATCAATGCGCTGTTCGTGTTTCAGACTCGACCGTAAGAACATCATTTTTGGCTGCTCCTGTTCAACAACACTGAGTGGACGATTGCCGCCACCGTAAATGAGTGACGTCCCGACGCCAAGAAAGGTTCGCAAGAATTCCTGACGCACATCCAATAGACAAGACGCACGAAACGGGCGTTTTATTCCCCGGCCCGGCCAGAAGTGACTGGATGAGTGCATTTGAGCGGAGGCGCGAACGCGACTCGACCGGACATGATGTTGGTGATGCTGGTTCTGCTAACCACCAGGATGGCTTCGTGATTCAAGGGAAGTAGCGACCAGCAGCGGCAGGCCAATATCCTACTCAGTGATCTTCTGCCCCGCCTTCGGGCACAGTAGCACTCGGCTAGAAACTAGCCGGCAGATCTGGCTTCCCAACGGAAGCGAAGGACGGCTGGCAGGGGTTGGTTTGGGATCGGCGCAGTGTTGTTCTTGTCGTTGGCGAAGTGGAAATACACGCGGTCCTCGGTCCATGAGCCGGCCGGCGGATCACCGTCCTGTGAGAGCAGCGGTTCTGCAAGCCGCGCGAGCCGATTGCGCAAGGTTTGCGTCTGATAGGCAGGAAGCATCATCCGGCATTGTTCCACCAGCGGCTGGTCGGATGAGTCTAGTTCGCCTGCCACGCGTCGGGATTGCCGGTCCAGGGCAGCCCACAGGTCGTCGGTTGGCAGGCCGTGGCGTAGAATTGGGGAATCGTCCCGCGCCAGATGCGATCTTCGCTCTTCTCGCCAGTCCTCTGCTGCTGGAATTCGGCGAATTGTGCCAGCAGCAACTCCATCGCTGCGGGGGATCCAGGGCCAGGTATTGCGGATGGGGCGGTGTGAGCAGATTCGCCAGACGGTCTTGAACCGCGGCCGAGTTCCGGCGGAGGGTCTCCACTCGCCGTAGTACGCCGGACAACCGTTCCCGGATCTTGGTCATGGCAAGAGCCTGATAGTGGTGAAGCAACTCCTGCCGCCGCAGATCCAGACACAGTCTGAGCATGCGGCTCACGCGCCCGGTCCTGAACCATCGCCGCGGGCCGGCGAACAACCCTGCGGTCGCCAGCCGTTGCTCGTCTGCATCGGCCATCTGCTGCATGAGTTGAAGGCGATCGACAGCCAGCACATCGCGTTGTTTCAGGGATTGCTGGCGGAGCGTTTCCAGTTGTCGAATGGCTTGCTGGATGCTTGCCTGGCACCGGGCGATGGACGGAATATCGCGCAACTGACTCGCCAGCGTCCGCTGGTACACGGGGGTGTACTCCTCCAGCCAAGCATCCTCAACCCGCTCGGCGGCTTCCGCATCCGGAAAGATATCTCCGTCCAAGCGGGGCAATGGTTGACGACGATAGCGGCTGGGAAACTGACGCCGGAAACGCTCCGCTTCCCGGGCCAAATGCTGTTCCAAACGGTTCTGCAGTCCGCTGAACATCGTCACCGTCAGCAACAGGATCGACAGTGCTGAAAAACGATACATCGTAACCTCCAGCTTCTTGAAAGGGGAAAGAGAACGTTACTTCGAGCGACAACCCGTAGAACGGAATTCATTCCGTTCCCACCGACGCAACACGAAACGCGTTCCGTTGGTCGCAGTCCAGCGCGCAAACGGAATGAATTCCGTTCTACGCCGGCGCCTGCGACGTCAGCGAATCGAGTCGCTTTACTTGTACAAAGGCGCTAGCCGCCGGTACCGGCAACCCGCACCAACCGGTGGCTAGCGCCATGCCGCTCACTGTCCCAGCCGGACGGGGTCGGGAGTCGTTTTCGGGCAAATCGTTTTCCATGTGATTCGTCGTTGTCCGAAAACGACTCCCGACACCGTTCGCGCGTGCCATCGCTGGTGCAGGCGACGAAGTCCGGTTGGCGCCTGACCGATGCGATCATCCACACGCAGATGCGACTGATGCGAGATTATCCGGACAGTCTGATCGCTCGCAAGAGCGGTCCGGACGTAGTTCGGCGGTCCGCCGAATTCGCGGCGCGAGTGCTGGACGCGGGCGAACCGGGCGACCCGGCCTATCATCGCGAATTGAGCGATCTGGACTTCTGGCTGCGCACCGACGCCAACCGTCGCAATCCGGGCACCACCTCCGATCTACTGGCCGCCGCACAGTTTGTCATCCTCCGCGAAAACCGCATCTGCCCGCCATTCGCCTGTTCCGGTTTTGCGGTGAGGAAACGTCCGTCAGATTTTGGGAATCGATGCACTCCAGCAGGGTATACACCGCATGCTCCTCGACCTTTCGCAAACGTCGAATTTGCTGCAGGAGCAACTGTTGGACTTCATCTTCTTCCGCGTCTGGGGCCCGTGCGCGAATACCTGCCTTCATCCGCTCGCAAACCGTGTCAAACAGCCGGGGACCTTCCATTAGCTTTTCAGCGATTGACATGCGGCGAGCTTGGATGATTCGCTCGCGGTAGATGTCGTCGGCAAGTCATTTGATATCGTTCATACCAAGCAGTCCAACGTAATCGAGCATCGTTTCCAAAGGGTGAAAGGTGAAAACGCTCCGCCTCCTAGAATCGCCAGCGGCGGAGGGCCAAGTCGACGATGATCAACAGCAGCGAACTGATCAGCAAGAAACGCCAAGGATGAAATCGGCGGGCGATGCTGCGGCCATCGGGTTCCAACAGCGTTTCGGCCGAAGGAGCAAAGCGACCGCCTGTCGTGGCAGCGATGGCTTGCAGCATCGCGGTGTCTTGAGCCTGCAAACGAAGTTCATCGGGATAGTCGATCATCAGCGACGTGATAAAAGTCCGTGTCGGCTGGTCGAGGCTTTCCACGACCGCTTCGATGCGGTATTCACCCGGGTCAACCGCCTCGAATGTCGCTTTGAAATCGCCGCTGGCCATAGGAAGCGGTTCCAGATCGCGCTGGGTTCCGTCGGGCGTCCACAGGGTCAACCGCACGTCGTCGGGCAATTCGCGGGAGCGCTCAGGTCGGGCGTCCGCCAATCGCACTCGAGCCGAATTGCCTTGACGCAAGACAGATAGCTGCCAGCAGGGCAGGGCAGGGGGGCGCACGGCGTGGCGGACCAAACGTTGCCAAAAATCCGTATGCCCGGGCCATTGCTGCCACGCTCGATTGTCTGGCCCGACCACATTCGAGGTGATGGCGACGGCGATCCCCGAGCCCAACGGCCACCAAGCCAGCAACGGATCGCGACCAGCGGCCATCAGCAGTTGCTCGGCCTCCGGTTTGGGATTGGTCACCGCGTAACCCGCCAACTGCGGTGCGCCCTCGAAAGGCAGCCCGGGCAGCGCGCGGAATACCGAAGTTTCGAATTGCTCCGGCACTTCGTCGGCCGTCGCGGCGCGCGTCTCGCGGACGATCACGCCCGGCACATCCTTGGGGTCGTCGCAATGATAATGCCGGCCCCCGGCGATCCGCGCCATTTCGATCAACAGATCCTGCTCGGCTTCGTGGCCCAGCGACACGGTCGATAGCGTGACGCCGTGATGTGCCATCCGCCGAGCGATCTCCAGATAGTCGCCGGGCGCAGGAACGCCATCGGTCAGCAGGATCATGTAACGTCGATCCGCGACGGCCTGGATCAGTGCCAGAAAGGCTCGCTCGACAGCCTCGTACATGTACGTCTGTCCGCCGGGGTGCAGCTTGTCGATCTGCCTCAGCAGCGATTGTCTGTCGGCGACCGTTTCCAACTCGGCGATCCACATCGGCCCATCTGAGAATGCCATCACCCCGGCCAGATCGTGCGGCTCGAGCAATTCGATCGATTGTCGAGCGGCCAATCTCGCCAGCTCCATTCGATTCTCTTCTTCCATCGTCTCGGAACGATCGATCACCAGCATGATCGCCAACACGGGCTGACGGGTTTCGATGGCCGCAGCGGCGGTCACAGGCAACAGTTCCTCCAAGCGGGACTGGTGGTAGACGGAGTGGCCGAACGTCTTTTCACCCCCCACCACGATCAATCCGCCTGCTTGGCGAAGATAGTCTTCCAGGCTGTCGTAGACCGAGTCTTCGATTTGTTCGGTGGCGATATCAGTCAGCACGATCAAATCGTATGTTTCCAGGTCCGCCAGACGTGCGGGCAGACGATCGAACGGTTCGGTATCGACCAGCAGACGATCACCTGCCAACGCAGTGGGAAGCTCGGATTCCTCGGGCGAACGATCGGCGATCAGCAGGATGCGAGGCGTTTCGGGAAGTTCGAGTCGCAGACGCCGAACGTTGTTCTCTGGGATCGAATCCCATGGAGCTTGCAAGGTCGCTTGGACCAAAGGTTGACGTTCCTGACCGGTGGGGACCGTTAGGAAGAAGCGGTTTTCGCCCGGAGTCAACTCGACGGTCTGCTCGGCCAGCGCCTGGCCGTCGATGCTGACTTCGCATTGCGCCGACCCCGCATGATTCGACCACACGACGGCTTCCAGGCGGACTTGACCGGTCAGTGGATCGCTCGGGCCGGGAATCAACTCGACCAAGCACGCATCGGGTTCGCTGAACGGCGGCAGCGGAACAACGTCGATCGGCATATCGGCGCCGATCGCTTCACGAGCCACCTGTCCCGTGGTTTCCAGGCCATCGGTCAGCAGGACGATCTGCGGTATCCGATCGTCCGGAATCGATGCGGCCGCCATGCGCACGGCCGCCGCCAGATCGCTGACCAACGGATTCAGGGGCGGTGACGTTTCGGACGCTGCGAGGTCGGCCGATCGCGGGCGGTCGGCGAATTCCCAGACGCTGATCTCATGGTGCCGCTTTGCGGATTGTACGGCCTGAATGTACCGATCGGCGATTTGCCGGCCTTCGCCCTGCACGCTGCGGCTGCGGTCGACCAGCAGCAGGATGTGCCGCCTGTCACTGGTTGTTCGCAGCGCGACGCCGGCAAAGGCCAGGACCAGCAGCGTGACCGTTAGGCAGCGGCAGGCCAGCGAGGCCCAGCCTCGCCAAGCCGCAGCATGGGTCACTCCGCGCCAAGCGAAAAAGATCAGCACCGGCAACACGGCCAGCCAGATCAGACGCGCGGGATGATCGAATTCGACAACAGCCAGCAAAACCAACCTCTCGTTTCCTCCGCGTTCAGCGACCTCGATCCACAGAATCAAACCAGAAATCGTCGATGATAAAGGCACCATTCGACGGTCACCAACACCAGCGCCAAGCCGGCCAACAGCATCCACAGCGGTTGATCCAATCCCAATTCGGCCAACGGCAACGAGGCCTTCGGCAGGGCTGCCATCGGGACCAGGTTGCTTAGCTGAGAATCCAACAGGTTCACCGGCACGAAAGCATCTTTCCCGTCGTTCTCTGCCGCTTCAGGTGATGTCGGACTGCGAGTCGTACGCCACTTTCCGACTCGATCCAAAGCCACCAACGGGCCGTCGAAAACCTGCCGGGCTGTTCCCGATTCGTCGATCCTGTGGACCGTTTGTCCAGTTTCCAGTTGAATCACGTCACCGGTGGCGCCCGCTACGGCTCGATCCCAGCATTCGGCCTGCCAGATACGTCCCGATGGATCAGGGACAATATCCCGACATGCTTCGAGCTGATCGTCATCGTCTGTCAACCAGCGGACGGCCTGCTGTAATAGACGAGCGAAGTCGGCTCGCAGAATCAAATCACTATGCTCGCGCAGCGGCGATGCGTGAAGCACCAGCACTCTTCCCTCAGGTCGATCCAGGGCACTGACCAGCGGATCTCCCGACGACGTGACCGCCATGGTCCGGCTGGGCAAGTGGAATCGAAGCCGGGAGATCCGTTCGAACACAATGTGTTTCCAATCCACACCGGCGATCGGCCGAGCAAGAGGATCCACCGAAACGACGGTGCATTCGGTACCCGTCACAACGCCGTCATGATCCCACAGATCGCTGTCGCTTTCCGGATCGATCAACAGCAGCGGTCCCGGCGGTATGTTCTGCGGAGCCCGACGATGGATCACGTAGATGGTTTCCGGATCGAAATGCTCGGGCATCTCGGAACCGCCATCCAATCGGATCGGTGTGATCGTCTGCAAGCCTTGCTGCAAGGCGGCAGCCACCTGGTCATCCGTTGCGACCCAATGGACGCGGGGCCAAGCCGCGGGATGCAGTCTTTGAAGTTGCGCGTAGCCGAATTCCCGAGAATTCGGGGCGTTGGTGAGCGTGGCATCCTGATCGCGACCGCCCGAATTCTTGGGAATTCGGCGACTTTCGGCGGCGATCTGCAACTTCAAAGGATGCAGTCGGAGCCGCGCCAAATTGTCGGCGGCCAAATGGTCTTCCGCTGTTAATCGTGCCTGCAGCAGGCCTCCCTGGGGTGCCGAGACCGTCAAACGATGCCGGACCGTTTGACCTTCCTCCCATCGGATGGCGACGGTCTTGGGGGGGGAATCGACGAGCCCGACTTCCAGATCGGTCGGAACCGGCTCGTTTCCCCCATCGACAACTTCGACCAGCACCTCCCAACGACTCGGATCAGCCCGCTGGGGATGGGCGTCCAAACGGGTGATCGCCGCATTACGGCTGTCGCCGCCAACCGTGACCAGCCGGACCCCTTGCATCGTGCCGACCTCATGGGCTTCCGGAAACGCCCCGTCGCTCAAGACCACCAGGGTCGCATTCGGCCGGCCGTCGAGCAGATCCTGAGCGATCGCGACCGCTTCGCCGATCCGACCCGGACCGTCGGTCGGTTCCAACGCATCGACAGCCGCCAACATCGATTCCGGCGACGCGCCCCAACGGCCGATGGGACGGATGATCGAACCGGCCGTCAGGATGACCATCTGTTCACCGAGTCGAAGATTGCCGATCATCTGCCGGGCATGGTCCCGCATCTGTTCGAAACGCGACGGTGATTGATCCGTGGCCGCCATGCTGGCCGACACGTCCAGCACCAGGACGATCCACCGACGACTGGCTACAATCTGCCGGAGGAACGGTTCGGTCAAGGCCGTGACGATCAGCAGCACCAGGACGATCTGGACCCCCAGGGATACCCAGAACCGCAAGGTGAACCAGGCCGGGCGGCGAGCCAACGCGCGCTGCCAAAGCGGAAACGTGGCCACGCGATGCTGTCGGTAAGGAAATCGCCACAGATACAATGCAGCGACAACCGCGATCAACAGTGCCCAAGCAAAAGATACCGGATGCTCGAAACCCATCATTCACCTCGTCCAGCGACCATCTGGTTGGTGGCGGCGCGGATCATCCGCATCATCGCCTGTTCCCAAGGCGTACCGGTCCGCGTCTGGTTGATCCCGATCCGCCGCCGAGCGCAATAGCCGCGGCAGCCCGCGCGGAATTCAGCGAACACGCGACGGTAATTGATCAGATCGATCTCTTCCAGATACACGCGGCGCGTGCGGCCGTAGACCACGTCCCTCAGTTTCACGCTGCCACCGAAATCCGGTTCGACTTCGCGGTCGTCGACCACTTGCAACAGATAGGGTTGAAATCCATGCTGCACCAGGCGATCGACGGCGGCTTCGAATCCTTCCGGATCGAACAGATCGCTGATCAGGATCGCCAGACCGCGGTGCGGTCGATTGCGGGTAAAGGCGTCCACCGCATGCCTCATGCGGACCGGCGTCGAGCTGGGCGACAATTGATCCAAGAACCGCCAAAGCCTGGCCAGATTGGCCAATCCGCGGACCGGTGCCGATTGGGCCGTGATCCGATCGGCGAAGCCCACGGCCTCGACTCGGTCCAGACCGGCCAGAGCCAGGTAGCCCAACGCCCCGGCCAGGCGTCGCGCGACGTCGAACTTGGCAGGCTGTCCCAATTGCATGCCAGCCGAGGTGTCGACCAGTAGATGCACGCTGCGATCCTCGCTGCCTCGAAACTGCCGAGTCATCAATTCGTCGATCCGCGCGCACAGATGCCAATCGACGTAGCGAAAGTCATCGCCGCACGTGTAATCCGAATGACCCGTAAACTCGCTGCCGCCCGCCCAGCGACGATCCAAACGTCGACCCAGCAGTCGGGTTCCCCAGTGACGGCGAGCCACTTCGTCCAGTCGGGCACAGCGATTTCGAAAGGAGGCATCGAACAGCTTCATCACTTCACCGCGTCCACGACTTCGGCCACGATGCCATCGATCCCCGCTTCCTCGGCATGGCCCTCGAAATTCAAAGTGATCCGGTGCCTGAGTGCCGGCAAGGCCACCATCCGCAGATCCTCCGAGCTTACTTCCTGCCGCCCTGCAACGATCGCCAGGACCTTGGCGGCCGAGATCATCGCCTGGCCAGCCCGGGGGCTGGCGCCGCGAAGCACGAAGCGCTGCACGCTTGGGGGGGCGGATTGGTTCTGCGGATCCGTCGCCGTGACCAGGCGAGCCGCTTGGCGCACCACGTCCTCGGCAACGGGAAATCGCCGGATCCATTGGATCATTTCTGCCAACCGCGCCGTGTCCAGCACGCGGGCCGTGGCTGGAAGCTCGCCCCCGCCGCTGCGTTGCAGCACGGTCGTCAAAGCGGCCTCGTCCAGCGCGGTCATGTCCAATTTGAAAAAGAAACGATCCTTCTGCGTTTCGGGGACGGGGAAGGTGCCTTCGATGTCGCCCAGACTCTGCGTCGCGATGGCGAAAAACGGTTCGGGCAACGGGTACCGCTCGTTGGCCACGGTCAACGCGCGTTCTTCCAAGGCTTCGAATAACGCTGCCTGCGTCTTCGGAGTGGCTCGATTGATCTCGTCGGCCAGCAGCAGGTTCGTAAAGATCGGGCCGTGCTGGAACTCGAAACGCCGTCTGCCGGCCGACTCCATGATCACGTACGTGCCGATGATATCGGCAGGCATCAGATCCGAAGTGAACTGAATCCGCCGGTAGTCCGTATCGATCGATTCGGCCAGCGTCCGGCCCAGCAACGTCTTGCCGACGCCCGGTGGTCCGTCCAGCAGCACGTGCCCGCCACCGAACAGGGCGGCCAGCGTCAGATTCAGCGTTTCGTCTTGCCCGACCAGGACAGCTTCGATGCCGCCGCGCAGTTTTCCGTAATCGCGGCGAAACAGTTCCGCCTCCTGATGCAAATCAACCGGTTCACTCATCGGTCCAGAATCTCCTTGTAGCGTGCATCGGTGTCAGTCCTCGCCGTCCACCTCGCGAAGTGCTTGAGCCGCGTAGCGGCGAACGGCCAGATTCTCGTCTTTCAAAGCCCTGCGCAACAAGGGCAGGGCAGATCGACCCCGGTCGCCGAAGTCGATCGACGCAAAGGCTCGGAAGGCAACCGCTCGTGCATCCGGATCATCCTGGTCCATCTGCCGCACAAGACGCTTCAGCAGATTGCGCCGGAGAGCATCCAGCGGCTCATTGGATACGGTGTCCGGCGGTAGAAACGCTTCGATCTGCACCAGCGTTTGGGCAGCCGCCAGGCGAAGCGCGGCATCCTGATGGTCCAGCAGGTCCGTGATCAGCGGAGCCGCCAGCAGGCCCATCTGCGCCAGCGAACGCTGAGCCGTCTGGCGAACGGGCTCGCGCGGATCGGACAACAAGCGAATCAGAGCAGGCGCGGCGGACTGCACCACGGGCTGAGCGGTCTCTGCGAATTCCTTTTGATCGATCCGATCGCGATAGAAGACCGAATCCCGTAAGTCCCCAGCGATTTCGCCCAGTACATACGCTGCGGGGGCCGGCCAGCGGAGCGAGTCCTGCTGGATAAGTCTGGCGACGGGCTCGATCACCAGCGGCCCCCAGCGGACCAGAATATCGGCCGACGCGCGGCGCACATCAGATTGGGGATGATCCAGCGCCGCGACCACTCGCGGCAGAACCCGCTGGGCCGCCGGTCCGATCTGGCCCAGAGCCATCAGCGCGTCATACGCGATCTCAGGATGGTCTGAATCGATCATGGCTGCCAGGAAATCGATCGCCTGAGGCTGCTGGAGAATCCGCCAAAGCGCAAGGGCCGCCTGGATGCGATAGCCCAGATCCTCGTTCTTCAAAGCACGCCCCAACAGGGGCACGGCCGCTTTGGCCGCCGGGCCGATGCGGCCCAAGCTGCGAGCCGCCTCGCGGCGAAACGCGGCCAAAGGAGCGTAATTGATGTGGTGGGGCGGCAGATCCATCTCGGCGATGATCGTCGGCACCGCCGCAGCCGCCGCCGAGCCGATCCGACCCAATGCGTCGACGGCGTGGTCCCGAACCTCCAACGAAGGGGACTGGATCGCTCGAGTCAACGGTTCCACCGCCGGCGCCGACGGCGGGCCGATCAAACCCAGTGCCGAGGCGGCTTGACGGCTGATCTCCTTGTCCTCGTCACTCGGACCCTCGACGTGCTGGCTCAAGATCTGGGCCCATTGCTCGACCGTCTTGCCACCGAACGTCGCCGGACCCTCCGCGGCGTCATCGGCCGACGCCGCCTTCAGTGCCAGCAGGCACCAGCACAGTAACAGGTAAGCAAGTCTCCAGCAGGTACAACGATGCATGTTGTCGTCAGTCCAATGCGGGCAGGATCAAGTCGTGATGCCAATGGTGTTTCAGTTCCTTGACCATCCGCAGGAATCGATCGAAGTTGACCGGCTTGCGCAGGTAATGTTCGACCTGCAACGACTCGACACGCTCGCGAGTCTCTTCGTCCTCCGAGGCGGTCAGGATCACGACCGGAATGCCGCTCAACTCCGAATTGCTGCGCAAGTCTTCCAGGATATCCAAGCCGCTTTTGTGAGGCAGCAGCAGGTCCAACAGGATCAGGTCGGGACGTGGGGCCAGGCGGAAATGCCCCTCCTGCAGCAGGAACTGCATCGCCTCGTCGCCGTCCAAGATCAACGTCAAACGATGCTGCAAACCGCCACGCCGTAGTGCGCGAATCGTCAACCGGGCGTCGAACAGGCTGTCTTCGACCAATAGGATTTCCATCGGGCGACCAATGTTACGGCGCATGATGTCACCTTTTCGGCTTGAACGACCTTACTTTCGCAGCACGAGCACAGGGCAATGCGACAACCGAATCACTCGTTCGGTGACCGATCCCAGCATCAACCGCTTCAGGCCCGTACGGCCATGGGAAGGGATCACGACCAATTCCGCCCCCACTTTTTCGGCATACTCTGCAATCCGATAGCCTGGGCTGCCGAAATCGATCTCGACTTTGACTTCCGCGTACTTGGCATCCGACAGACGGCTACGGATCGCTTCGCTGGCATGACGCCGACGATTCTCGTTGTCGATCATCTGCCATTCCACGCCGGGATCGCCTGCATGAGGCTCGGGCAACACGTGGATCACGTGCAACCCCGATGGTTCGCTCACCAGATCCAGAGCCAGCTCTACCGCTGCGAGGGAATCATCGGAGAAATCGACGGGAACCACCACCGTTCGCTTGGGAAACCAATTCATCGCAGCAAACTCCGAAAAGAGGACGATCGTTGTGTTAGCTGACTGTATTCTACCATACCGCAACCGTAGTGGGTATGCGATTACGCCGCGCATATTCACCGCAGCTCACCTCGGGCTTGTCGTGAGCGGACTGACATGGAAGAATAAGGGACTTCCCCCAGCAATGGAAGGACTTCCATCCAGCTTGGATGATGTGTTGGCCCATGGTCGCAAACGAGTGAAATCGGATCGGCGATCCGTCTCAGAAGGAGATTCGATGCAAACTCGGGGCAGGGCAGGGGGGGGTAGCCGTTGTATCTACAGAAGAGAGAGCCAATCATGCAGCTTTACTGTGTTGTTCGTACCTGGGTTTGTTGTCTTTTGATCCTGATGATGGTCGCTGCCTCGTCCGATGCCACCGAACCACCGGACGCCCCTGCATCCGGGTTCGGCGCCGACACACCGGGCGGACGAGGAGGGACGATTGTACGAGTCACCAATCTGGATGCATCCGGACCGGGCTCTTTGCGGGCCGCGTTGGAAACCGCCGGACCGCGGATCGTGGTATTCGAGGTCGCTGGGGTGATCGATCTGAACCGCCGATCGCTTCGCATCGTCGAACCTCGAGTGACCGTCGCCGGACAAACCGCGCCGTCACCGGGCATCACGCTAATCCGCGGCGGTCTGACCATCGCCACGCACGACGTAATCGTCCAGCATCTGCGGATTCGACCGGGGGACGCCGGACAACCGCGACGCAGCGGGTGGGAGCCCGATGGGATGACCACAGCGGGCAGTCAGGCTCATGATATTCTGATCGAACACTGTTCGACGACCTGGGCCACGGACGAGAATCTGAGCGTCTCCGGTCCGCGCTTGGAAGGTCCTGAAGGCACCAGCCGGCGAGTCACGATCCGCAACTGTCTGATCGCCGAATGCCTGCACGATTCCACCCACGCCAAAGGCCCGCATTCCATGGGCTCGCTGATCCATGACTTCTGCCAGCAGATCGCCATCGTCGGCAACCTGTACGCTCACAACAACCAGCGCAATCCCTACTTCAAAGCCCATACCACCGGCGTGATCGTCAATAACGTCATCTACAATCCGGGCCGCTACGCCATCCAGTTGGGATATGCGCCCAGCGAATGGATCGGAGCCCGCTACCTGCCTCGCCCGCCGCGGTTGAGCATCGTCGGCAATGTGTACCTGCAAGGCGTCGACACGCGAGCCGGATTGCCGATGGTCGAACGGCCCGGCGAGGTCTATCTGTCGGATAACATCGCGTTGGATCGAAACGGTCAACCGGTCGCCATCGCGGGAGCCATCGTCCAGCAATTGGACGAAAAGCCCGTCTGGCCCGAGGGCCTCGAACCGCTGCCTGCCGACCAAGTGCTGGAACACGTCATCCGCTACGTCGGCGCCCGGCCGCGCGATCGCGATCCGATCGACCAACGCATCATCCAGCAGTTGATCGATCGCGAAGGCAAGATCATCAACAGCCAGGACGAAGTCGGCGGCTACCCCGAGGTCGAACCGGTCCATCGCCCTCTGGACATTCCCGATACGGACATTCAAGAGTGGCTGGATCGGATGGCCGCCGATCTGCTGTAAATCTCTCTGGCCCCCCGAGGTCATTTCCTGACCACTGAACCCTGAACTCTGAACCCTGCATTGAGGAAACATCAATGGATTCTGACGCTTTGGCTTTCTTCCATAAACTGCTGGCCACGCCCAGGCCCTCGGGCTACGAACAACGGGTTCAGGACCAGGTGCGGCGCTACGCCGCCACGTTCGCCGATCAAGTGACCACGGACGTCCATGGAAACGTGATTGTCGGCCGTCAAGGCTCGAAGGATCTGCGCGTGATGCTGGCCGGTCATTGCGATCAGATCGGCATGCTGGTGACGCACATCGACGACAAGGGCTTCTTGTACGCTCAGCCGATCGGTGGCTGGGACCCCCAACAGTTGATCGGCCAACGGATGATCGTCTGGACAGATCGCGGGCCGGTCGGTGCAGTGATCGCCCGCAAACCGATCCATCTGCTGAACGAAAAGGAACGCAAAGAAGTGGTTCGGATGGAAGATCTGTGGCTTGACATCGGCGCGAAGGATCGGGACGATGCGGCGGCTGCCGTCGCCATCGGCGATCCCGTCACCCTGGAACTGACCTGCTGTGAATTACGCAACGGGCTGTTCGCGTCGCCGGGGATGGACAACGCGACAGGTTTGTGGGTGATCGTCGAGGCGCTTCGCCGCACGGCGGGTCAACCGCTGCATTGCTCGTTGTACGCCGTATCGACCGTCCAGGAAGAGATCGGTTTACGGGGCGCGACGACCAGCGCTTTTGGAATCGCGCCCCACGTGGGCATCGCCGTGGACGTGACGCATGCCACCGATTGCCCGACCATCGACCAACGCCAGCAGGGCGATGTCCGCCTGGGCGGCGGCCCCGTGATCTACCGAGGCCCGAACATGAACCCCGAGGTCTCCGAGCGATTGGTCCGGACGGCACGTCGCTTGGAGCTGTCCCACCAACTGGCCGCGATCGGGCGAGCCACCCCCAACGACGCGAACACCATCCAGATCTCGCGATCCGGCGTCGCCACCGGCCTGGTCAGCATCCCCAACCGCTACATGCACAGCGCCGTCGAAACGATCTCGTTGGAAGACCTCGACCGCGCCGCCGACCTGCTAGCCAACTTCGCCCTGAGCCTGGACGGCACCGAAGACTTTACCCCCTCCCTATGATTCTAGCGCGTTGCCCAGGCGAAATCTTTGCATCGCAACGAGTGAGCGGCACGGCGCTAGCCGCCGGTGGCCTTGCGTCGCGATGATTGAGCGGCACGGCGCTAGCCGCCGGTGGCCTTGCGTCGCGACGATTGAGCGGCACGGCGCTAGCCGCCGGTGGCCTTG
>SKKK01000212.1 GCA_007121535.1 Planctomycetaceae bacterium
ATCCACTCGCCGCCGGCGCCGGTGTCCATCGTGGAAGGCTGCAAGTACGACTTCAGCGTCGTGGCGGCGATCGTGGGCATGAAATTCGGTTTTCACAACCCCACGTATCGGCAGCAAGATTGGTTTGCACAAAGCGGCTGGTTCCCCAACCGTTCGACCTGCAACGACCTGATCCAGTACGCGGTGGACGTATCGCTGCCCCTGTATCAGCAAATGTGGTCGCTGCTGCTTTCCTGCCCGGTCCTCTACGGCGACGACACGCGGATACGTCTTCTTTCGCGCAATGCTCTGACGCCGGAACAGTTGGCCCAGCTTGAGCAGCGCAGGAAATCGAGGGGGGCCAGCGGGCAAGGAGCCGCCGCTGGACAGCGGCCCGCCGGGATCGCTGACCAGTTATGCCTGGTACTACGGCGCCGTGGACGCCGCCGCGCCGTACGACGTCTTTCATTGGTCGTTGACTCACCAGCACTCCGTCATCGATACTTTGCTGCCCGATCGCTGGGCGGCAGCGCACCCGCAGTCCGTTCGTCAGGAGCGGATCGCGGAGCAGCAGCGCGTCTCCGACGCCAAGCGACTTCGCCGGGTTCGCGCTCGCATCGCGGCTCGCCAAGCGTCGGTGGCCAGCCAATCGCCTTGCTGACGTCGTCTGTCGCCGAAAATATTTTGGCGTCGCCGAGACCCTGCGTCTGATCTTTCGTGGGGCGTTCTGCTTTCGCTGCGTCTTCCAGGCGAACGGCTCGCGCGACGCAATGCTCTTGTGAAAAGCCCCGCACAGCAGGCCGGGCGACACGCGAGGCATTGACGTGCGTCCCTCCAGCTCGGCGATGGCCCTCCAGCTCGGCGATGGCCCTCCAGCTCGGCGATCATCGCGTCCTGAGCCGATGGCGGTGAGCAGGACATTCCCGCTGCGATGCATCCATCCCGCCTCACATTTCGGCTCGTCACCCAGCCCCATGTGTATCCCGCCACGATATCCTGCCCCTGTCCCTTCACCATGCTTATCCCGGACGCTTACAGAGCACCAACGTCAGAAAGAACTGCATCATGTCGAACTGGAAGCGCGCCGCCGCGAGCAGACGATGGTCACGATTCGCTAAGTCGTCTTGCTTGACATCGTTCGCCGCTGGATCGTTCGCAGTCAACCTTGTGCGGTTGGATTTCGAATCGCAGAACGAAGACCATTCCGTTTCACGCGACAGGAATGAAACAGATTACGCCCGATGAGTGGGCAGTTCTGACCCCAGGCGGTATAAGTCGAAAAGCGCCGACCTTTCAAGGCGGACGCTTCCTGTAAATCGTCCAGCCTAACTCGCCGATCCGCGCAGCGTGGGGTTGGTACGGTTTCGCTCCAATTCGCGGCGGTCGATGCCGCGGAGGAGTTGCTTCATCAGTTGCAGTACCTCCTTGGCTTCGAAATAGGCGGAATGGATGTTGCGTTCGCCGCGCGGGATCAGGTCGCTGCAGTCGATGTGCCAGACGTTGTCGGGGACGTCGTAGCGGCAGTCGAGCCCGCTGCGACCCAAACGCCGCTTGCCGAAGTGTTTGAAGCCGGCGGACATGCCCAGCACCTGATCCCTGCCCGTGTACAAGGACGTCACGCGGTAGGTCAGTTGCGCGATGGCGTCCCCGCCGCTGCCGTCGGTGTGCTCTCCACCGCGGAACAGATCGTTGTCCACGTCCGCAGCTACCATGATCAACTGATTGACAAGACTCACCAACAGAGGCCGGTTATTGTGGTTCCAGCAGTGACGCATCGCTTCCTCAAGGACGTAGTTGCCCATGCTGTGAGCGATGATCGAGGTCTTTGCCCGGCAACGTTTTGCTTCATCCGTTTCGTCTTGTTTGCGGACCAGGTAGTCGTACAGATTGTTGAGCACCTCAGCCAGATGATCGGCGGACCGGCGTGCGTCGCGCCGGTCGGGGTAGTACCCGCTGGTCATGCCGTTGGAGGGCCACGTGAATAAAACGCATACCCCCATCCCGCCTTCCGACTCAAAGAGGTCTCGGCATAATTGCTCATATCGCCGCGCGGCGTCTTCCCAGCCGTTGTTATAGCCGTGAATGAACAAGGTGACGTGCTTCTGCCGTTCGTGATCCTCCAGATCTCTGATCAGTGGAAACGAATCTGCTTGCCCAGCGAGATCCTTCTTGAACTCTCGGAGGCTGGTCTTCGTCCGGGACTTCAGCGTGTCGAGCGGTCCGCTGTCAGCGACCCAATATGTCAGGTCGTCCGAAACTCTTCCGCCGAGCACGTTGTCTCCTCGTCGACCAATTCGCACGCGACGTGATTCGTTTCGGTTCGAAATCATCCAGTACTTCGTATTCATGATTTGTTCCTTTGACGCCCGATCGATCAAACCGGCGGCAATCGTCCCGGCCGCCCGTTTGATTCGACGCTAGTTGGATACCCGATCACCGCCGTCTGGGCTCACTCCTTTTCCTGCTGGGCCTGCGGCGCGGGCGTTTGGCGGCGAGTTCTTCGGCCGGGTGTTCGCCCGGCGACAGGAAACCGAGATCCAGTTCACGAAGAACGGTCAAAATCGGATTGGCGATCGTCGTCGCCGGGTTGTCTCCCGACCCTTCCGAGCCGGCGAACAGCAGGCCGATGCAGTTGTTGTCAGAGTCGTAAATCAGCGATCCGGAATCGCCACCATTGGAGAAATCCGCTTCTCCCGGAGACTGCGAGATGATGATCTGATCGACAAACGTGGCCTTGTTGAACAGATCGAATTTGACCTGGACTGTGGCGAAAAGGGCATGCACAAAGCCTTCGGTATGCCCGGTGGTCGTGATGTCGAAGTGACCGATGCTTATCCCGCTTTTCGCCGGTCGCATTCTCTCGGTGTACTCAAGCGAACTGAATCTCGCCTCTTGTACGTCGCTCGAAACGATGCACGTGCCATAACTTGCTCCCCTTTGCACAAAAAGACTCTAAAACGCCCGAAACTGTTGTGTCTTGACGATTTCCACTGGGTGCCCTTCAATCACCCGTTCGAGACCTTCCGGCCATGCGTCCGTCGTTACATACACCTGGATGCAACGTTGCGACGCGTCATCCTTCGACAGCCCCACTGCGACGCCGGTCACACCGGCCAACTGCATCCAACGCTTCCGGTGACGATCCATCGTTTCGCTAAGACTGGGATTCGTCATACCGACGACCTCCGACCGATGAGACCAAAAAGAAGATTCGGTCATCTAAGCACCCGTCCAAGTATTCGTGGCCGAGTTCCGATTCCGTATCTTAGCAGATTCGGATTCGGGGTCCAGTCTTGACTCTTGACTTCTTGGCGAGCGGCCTATCGGAAAAGTTAAAAGTCAAGACCTGACCCCGATGTGCGGATGTCGTGTTCCATCAGCACCAGCGACGAAAGACGGATTACAGGCGTGGAAAAAGCCTGGGCGACCAAGACCATCTGGGAACTTGGTCGAAGCCGTCTCGGCCCGACTGGATGGATGAAGCGACGTACAACCAGATCCCCGATGAAATCCGGAGCGTTGCAGAGCGTGGCGGGGGCGATGGTTCAAGCGAGCACGGCGGGCCCTTCGATACTGCGCACATTGGCGGAACAGAAACTGGCATCCATCGCCTTCCGGCGCCGCAAACCGCCCGCACAATTGGACTTAGGTTCGACTGTGCCATTCGCTCCCGGCCCCGTTCGTGTCGCTTTTCGTGTCGCCGTTCGTGTTGCATACCACCCTACGAAGCCCTACAGTTATTGTAATGCCGATCCTTAGTAACCGTGATACTTTTTCCACTTGGTCGAAAGCAGAGGCCATGAAAACAACAATCTCTTTTGCGAAACCATTCAGCATGTGTTTCAGGATGTGTTTCAGGATGTGTTTCAGGATGTGTTTCAGGATGTGGGGTGCTGTGTTGATAGCAAGCGTAACGATGGCGGTGTGGGGACAGGAGCCAACGCCCTACCAGCAACCGCCGGAACAGGTGCTGCGTGTGCTGGACGCTCCGGCTCCGCCAGCCATGTCGCTCAGCCCGACGCGAGATCGAATCGTCTGGCTGGATCGTCAAAGGTATCCGTCGATCGAAGAACTCGCTCGGCCGATGGTGGCGTTGGCCGGCATCCGTTTGAATCCGGATAACCGCGGACCACACCGCCCGACACAATACCGGGGATTGCAGTTGCAGTCGATCGATGGCGGTGATCCCGTGACCATCTCGCTCCCGGCAGACTCGCAATTCGCCTCGCCCGTCTGGGCTCCCGACGGCTCGCGATTCGCCTTTGCCATGTGGGAACCGCATCGAACGGAATTATGGGTGGTCGATGCAAAGACCGGTCAGGCAGACCGGATCGACGGCGTGGTCTTAAACGCCGTGCTAACCAGCCCCATCCATTGGATGCCGGATAGCCGCACCTTGCTGGTCTTGACGGTCCCGCCCAAGCAGGGCGACGCCCCCGCCGCTCCGCAAGCACCGGTCGGACCGAGCATCCAGGAGAGTTTCGGGGAAGCAGCACCGCTGAGGACGTATCAGGACCTGCTGCGGGACGTGAACGACGAGCGCCTGTTCGATTACTATGCGACGTCGCAATTGGTTCTGATCGACACGATCGACGACAGCGTGAGCGACTTGGGCCTGCCCGGTCGGTATCGCCGCATCGATCCTTCGCCGGATGGTACCCTGTTCCTGGTCCATACGGTCCAGCAACCGTTCTCGCGATTGCTGCCGGTCGGCGGTTTTCCGACCGACATTGTGGTGTGGGATCGTTCGGGCCAGGCGGTGCATACTGTCGCCTCGTTGCCTTCGGCGGCAGGCGTGCCGATCGAGGGCGTTTTGCCGGGTCCGCGCGCGGTCCACTGGTGCCCCGTGGAACCGGCGACGCTGTTTTGGGTCGAGGCGTTGGATGGTGGCGACCCGAGGACGGAGGTCCCGCATCGGGATCGACTGATGTCCCGGCCAGCCCCGTTTTCAGAGGACGCGACGGAAGTGTTGCGGCTGGAACACCGTTTTCGCAGTTTGGTTTGGGGGGCGAGCGAATCGCTGGCTCTGATCTCGGATTACGATCGCGACCGCCGCTGGCTGCAGACGTTCCTGATCCGCGCAGACGGCTCCGCACCAGCTCGACGGATCTGGGACCGATCGATTCGCGATCGCTACGGCGATCCCGGATCGCCAATGATGCGTTCCCTGCCCGACGGCGGCCGCGTGCTTTGGCAAGACGGCGATCACGGATATCTGGCGGGCGAGGGTGCTTCGCCCGATGGTGACTACCCGTTCCTGGACCGACTGGATCTGCAGACGCTGCAAACGGAACGCTTGTTTCAATGCGAGCCGGAAAGTTACGAGCGGGTGGTGGCATTGATCGACAAGGACGAACGCGGATCGTTGTGGTTCATCACCCGGCACGAGACATCGGCGTCGCCACCCAACTACCGCTTGCGCACCGTGGGCTCGACCGACTTCGTCGCGTTGACGGACTTTCCCGATCCGGCGCCCGAATTACGAAAAATCACCAAGCAATTGGTCACCTATACTCGAGCCGACGGAACGCCGCTGTCGTTTACCCTGTACCTGCCTCCCGATCACCCCGAGGGCCAACCGTTGCCGACGTTGGTCTGGGCGTATCCCCGCGAGTACAACGATCCGGCCACGGCCGGCCAGGTTGCCGGATCGACTCACCGGTTCACCCTGCCCACCGGAACCTCGCATCTGTTCTTGGCCTTGATGGGCTACGCCGTATTGGACAACGCGACCATGCCAATCGTCGGGCCACCCGAATCGATGAACGATACGTTTGTCGAACAGATCGTCGCCAGCGCTCAAGCGGCGATCGACAAGGCCGCCGAGCTGGGTGTGACGGACCCGCAGCGAGTCGGCGTGGGCGGGCACAGCTACGGAGCTTTCATGACGGCCAACCTGCTGGCTCACTCGGATCTGTTCCGCGCCGGCATCGCGCGCAGCGGCGCCTACAACCGCTCGCTGACGCCGTTCGGGTTCCAAGGCGAGCGGCGGACGCTGTGGGAAGCACCCGAGACGTACGCCCAGATCTCGCCGCTGATGCACGCCGACAAGATCCGTGCCCCGATCCTGTTGATCCATGGCGAAGTCGACAACAACTCGGGAACCTATCCCATGCAGAGCGAACGGCTGTTCCAGGCCATCCAAGGAAACGGCGGCAACGTGCGGTACGTCACGCTGCCCCATGAATCGCACGGCTACGTCGCTCGCGAGTCGATCGAACACGCCTTGTTCGAAATGATCTCGTGGTTCGACCAACACGTGAAACCAGCCGCGCCAGCACCGGAAGATTCCACGCCCGATTCGTGAGGCAACGCCGTAAAGCATCTTTCCTGTGTCGGAAGAAAAAAAATCAAAAGGTGCCACCCACCAATCTCTTGACAACGGTGATTCTTTGACTACAATACATGAATACAGGAGGGCCAATCATGGGGCGACCGATTCGAAGTGAACAGTTTGATGCGGGCGAGGTGTGCATCGTACATGCGATCCAAAGGTGTGTTCGCAAAGCGTTTTTGGCGGGACAAGACGATCGAACGGGTATCGATTACTCGTTTCGTCGCGAGTGGATTCGTCGTCGGATGGAAGCGTTGGCCTCGGTCTTCGGTATCGACGTGCTGACCTATGCCATCATGAGCAATCATTTGCATGTGATCTTGCGAAATCGCCCAGATGTGGTGGCCGAATGGTCCGACGAAGAGGTTGCTCTGCGGTGGCTCAGGGTGTTCCCCGGGCGGCGACTGGACGAACAACTGGCAGAGCCGACTGACGGCGATGTGAAGAGGCTGGTGGCAGACGCCGAACGACTGGCCATCGTGCGACGCCGATTGTCAGACATTTCGTGGTTCATGCGGGCTCTAAGTGAACCGATCGCCCGACTGGCAAACAAGCAGGATGGCTGCACCGGCCGCTTCTGGGAGGGTCGATTTCGGGCTCAGCGGATCGTCGATGAGGCGGGTTTATTGGCTTGTTCCATGTATGTCGACCTGAATCCGGTTCGAGCAGCGTTGGCCGATTCGCCTGAACAATCGGTTTACACGTCGGCTTATGATCGAATCCAGGCGGAACGAGGTGAAAAGATCCCTTCGGCTGCCTTTGATTTGGTGAGCGTTTCGTCTGACCAAGCTGGCGATCATCTGCGCGAGACTTCCGTCGCTGATCGAAAGCAGCAGCGGCGGACCAAGCGGCGAAATCCTACCGGAAAACAGATTTCGCTGGATTGCTGGTTGGCGCCTTTAACCAAATTGGAAGGCCAATTGGCCGACGACCCTGAGGTTCATCGTCAGGGAGTGCGTGCCAGTGACAAAGGCTTTTTGGGTCTGGATTGGCATCAGTATCTGACTCTGTTGCAGTGGACGGCCGAGCAACGTTCGAAAGGCCAGGTGGCCAAGGTACCGGAAAAGCTGCAAGGAATTCTGGGCAAGTTGGGCATCGATGCTTCGATGTGGCGTGACTTGGTTTGGAATTACAAACGTTACTTCGGCCGCAGTGCGTCTGCCGGTTCGCCGCACGCTATGTCTGCGGATGCACAGCGCAACGGCAAGCATCATCGTTCGGGTCAACGTTTGGTCCGCGAATGCTTTTCCGTCACCGCCGGGTAGGTGGTTCGCAAAGCGTCGACGAATGGCATGAGCGATTGACATTCCGATTGTTACGTGGCCTCAGTTTCGATGGCTGCTAGAGACCGCCGAAACGTTCGGCCTTGTTTCGCCCATGTGCGCACCATGACTTCCTCACCCGAACAACCGTTGTCAGGGTGTTAGTTTATGTGATGCCCAGATGCATGCAGCATGTTTTTCAGCACCGTGCCGTCCGCCCCCGTTCGATTCGGAGCCCCATACTACTTTGGTTATGGCCGAACGCACCGCAGCCAAGCCAAGTTGTGGCTGGTCGGCAAGGCTCCGTCAACGGCGCGCTCGTCCGAAGGCGATCATCACCGCGGCCCGCAAGATCAGCATTCTGATATTGCAGCGCTGAGGTACCCATCGTCCGGCTGAGGGTTGGCGCGTTTCCGCAAACTGAGGGGAATCATTATGCTCCATTATTGAAAGGTGGGTGGCACCTTTTGTTTGCTGTTTGCTGCCCGTGCTCTTGCGTCCCATTTAGTAGCCCCGTCGAAGGGTGTCATCCGTCTTGCCCTCGCCGATGACTTCGATCGCGAAAAGCCCTTGTGCTTGCGTCAACTCGAATGTCGTCGTCACGTCGCCGAACTGATACCTCAGCGTGACCTCATCATCGTCTTCATCCCGTTGGTGGGGTGAGCCGAACAACGCGAGAATGCTCTGCTCATCCTCGCCACCGGCGAGTCGCAGTTCCGAGCCGTCCCGAAACAGGCGCCCCTGGAACGGTCTTGCGTCAGAGGGATGATGCACATCGTCTTCCAGCTTCAGTTCAAGCCGAAACCCGATCAGTTGGTCAAATTCAAAGTCCAGTCGCAGCCCCTTATGCGGCCAGACCAGATCCCCGCCGCCATAGGCGTTGGGCCACTGCGCAGCCGGGCCGAGTGTCTGGAAGACCTCACCCCGCGTGCGGAAGGGATAGCCCATCACGCGCAGCAACGCCACGTCCACCTCCGGCCAGACGACCGTCTCCATCCACTTCGCCGTCGGGTTCCGGTTCAACAGTCTGGATAAGAATCTCGCCATCGTGCCTCCGTTCGGCTCGCCCTGATGGATTACACCCACCGATCGAACGCCGTTCGCCGGATTTATCGCCTTCGCGCCACATGCGCCCGCCGCCGATTGCGGCACGCCCAGTCGGATGACTGATACAAAGTCTAAACTTCCAAGACGAGAAAGCCACCGTTTCGTAGGTCTTCGCGAAACTTTTTGTAAAATTTTCGGAATTTTTGCGATCACCACCCCTCTGGCCGGGGGTAATCATTGCCGTTTGAAATGTCTTGCTTGGGATTCTTGGCCCTGTCTTGGGACCTTCGACCCCGGCTCTCTGCTCTCTTCGTTTGGGGGGCCCCTATTTCGGTGGCGGACCCCTGATTTACCAGTTAACGCCTCAACGTTAAGAGGCTTTCTTGCACCTTCCCATAGAAAGTAGGTGTAAAGCGAGGGGACTCATCGGCGGCGGCAAATTGGTACTACTGGGAAACAAAGGAGGAGATTCAACCCCGGCAGTAGCCAAAGGGACTGGGAAGGGAAATGTTTTCGGTGGGTGGCACTTATCGTTTTCGGTGGGTGGCACTTATCGTTCATTTTTTCGGTGGGTGGCACTTATCGTCCTTATCGTCTAGCCGGCCAGTCGCCCTTCCGCCGACGCGGGGTCGGCGGTAAGGGTCAGACGCGACGGTATGTCGCCGTTCGTTCCGTGCGAGGTCGTTCGGTTTCGGAACGTTCAAGAATCAGCCGAATTCTCACCGATTCGACGACGAAAACGCTTCGCGGCGTGGCTGCCAACGGCAGGCGATCAAACCAGGACATCCCAGCCGATCGGGACGCGTTTCAGCGCGTAGCCCACCTCGCGCAGGTAGTCGCCGTAGCAGGTCATCCAATGGAATCCCCGCAGGCGTTCGGCCAACTGCTGGCTGTCGATGTCGAACCGGACGTCCATCTGCGATCGGCAGATGGGCAGGAACGGGTTCTCGATCACCTCGCTGCTCAATCCCTGCCAAAGCTGGCCGTCAAAGTCGGGGATGATGCTTGTCAATCGCTGTCCCAGCCGCATTTCCACCTTGGGCGCCGCTCCATAATCCGACTCGAAATGCGTCATGATCCGGGCCGGTTCGAGATTCTTGCCGTCCATCTTACGAGGCGCCGTGCAATGGGCCAAGGTGATCCGGCCGTCATGGGGCCAGGTCGGATTATGCAGGAAGACCGGATGACCGGTGATGTTCGCCAGCAACAATCCTGACGGGATGACCACGAAGTCCGACTCGCAAAACGCCAGGTAGCCATCGTCGTTCAACGTGGTTAGTGTCAGGCAGGCTGCCGTTTCGGACACCTCCATGATCGTGCCCATGCAGTGATGGACGGTCAGTGCCCGGCAATCGGCCTCGTGCATCAAGGCTCGGAAAACATGATCCAGCAGGAAGCAATGATCGACGAACTCGCGTTTCGTCTCCAGCGTGGTCTCTGGCAGTTTCAGGTACTGCTCGGCTCGCTGCCGGGCCAACGCCACCGTCGCCGAATCGTCGCGAGCGGCCCGGATCAGTTTTCCCAGTTCATCGTAGTCGATCGTTTCGATGTCCAGCTTCCACTGCCGGTCGACTCGCTCGCCGATCGCGTTGTACCCGATCGCCCAGGCACCGGGGCCGCCGATGGCCAGGATCTTCGAGCCCACGGTGTTGTGCCAGCCGCACAGCGCCCTGAGTCGCCAAAGGATTTCCTGCTGGTCGTCGACCACGACATCCTGTTCGTCCATCCCTTGGATCTGCAGTTGGTCGCTGTGCTGGCGAAGAAATCGCGGGCTGACGATCTCGTACCACAGGTAGTGCGGTCCGGACCGGTCGCGGACGAAGAAGATCACATCCTTACCGGCTTGCAACAGCTCTTGAAAGGTGGCTGCCGGTCCGCAGGCTGCGTACATCAACACCGAATCGGCTTCCTTCAAACCTGCGATATTGGCCAATTCACCCGGCCCACGGATCGCCGCGACGGGTTGGAATTCGACGGGAAAATCCGCTTCGGCCTTCAGCTTGTCCAGTTCCTCGGTGATCCGAGCCACTTCTGCTTCGGCCTCGGCCTGCGAATGCACCGCGCCCCATGGCCGCCAACTGGTTTGGGGACGCGGCGTGTAGACTCCGTATTGCAGGATGGGTTGCACCTTCAACGCCCTGCGATCCGGCACCGGGCTGGGTAGTCCGGTTCCCGGGCTGGCCGCCGCCAGCGAAGTCCAATTCAAGCCGGACAACGCCGCGCCGGTCAACGCCGCGCCACCCAGAAAGCCGCGCCGCGACATAACGGCAGCCGCCTGATGGTGATGCGAACACGGGCAGCAATGAGCTTCGACGGGAGGCAGCGAGGGCAATGCTTCAGACGATTGGAAAGACATCGGTCAGACTCCTTGGGAAAGCGACAAATTCAGGGTCATGACAATACGCGATCACCAAGTTATAGCCTATCGCAACACCCAAAATAAGACAAGCCAACCCAGTTAACTGTCTTTGTGGCAAGGATCCCAAAGGAACCGCTCCGTTCACAAACCGTCACGACGAGGCTTGGTCGGTTTTCTTCAAAATGAACACGGTGTCCGAAATCTGGTTGTCCAGCTTCAGCGGGTGATCGATCTCGTACCAGAAATCGTAGACGTCGCACAGGTGCAGCGACGGCACTCGATCCAACAACTGGCGGAATTGGCGAGCCGTGTACATGCGGAAGGGGAAATCGTGACGGAGACGCACGGTTCGCGTGGCGTTGCGGACCAGCAAACAGACGCGAAGCGTCTCGATGCGGCGGCGGCGGTTGGTGTCCAGCACTCGTAGCGTAACGGTGACTTTGGTTCGACCATGCTGTTCCGTCCAACGTTCGGTACACTCCGGGTCGGCGTCCGGGGGCAGCAGATGAAAACCCAGGATGTAGATGCCGCCGGGCCGCAAGCCGTCGGAAACACATTGCAAGTGGCGTTGGGCCGCGTCTTCCGTCAGCAGATGCCGGAACCCGTCGAACGTACAATAGGCTGCGTCGACCGGCGATTCCAAGTGAAAATCCGCCATGTCGGCGCGAAACAAATGGGCGGCCAATTCACGCCGCGCCAGTCGCCGAAGCGCGTAACGCAAGCAGGGTTGGCTCAAGTCCAAACCGGTCACGTGATAACCGCGTGCGGCCAGCTCCGCCACCAAACGGCCGGTACCGCACGCGGGTTCGAGCAGCCTTTGCACGGGAAAGGCCACATACTTTTCGCAGGCAGCTTCGATGAAATCCGCTTCCAAGCGCGTCTCGGATCGGAACGCGATGTCGTAGTACTGCGGATAGTCGTACCAGTCGGCTTGCAGGATCCCGGAGCGGCCGGGCGAGGTCTTGCTGATGATGGCGCCTCCTGTGTTGCCGACGCGGGCACCACGGCTTCGGATACGCTTCGTCCCGATGGCTCAGTCCGTCCGTGCGGCGGCTTTCACCTGCCGTTCCCCTTCCAGAAGTTTTTCGGCCACTTCCAGCGGTTCGCCGTCGGCGGTGCGAGCGACATCGTACATTCCGAACACTCGCAACGTGGCGAGCATGTCAGCCGGGTCGATCAGATCCTTGGCGACTTCCTGGAACCGATCGCCCAGATGTGCCAGGAACAGGTCGATTTCCGCTTGCAGTTGGTCTCCTACGTGGCTGGTACCACGGATGAACGCGCCCTCGGCCTCCGTACCTTCCAGGACCGCCGTATACCGAAGTTGATCGCCGGGCAGAGCCGGGCGGTGAAACACGGCGCGGTTTACCTTGGCCAACACCGTCCGATCGCGGAAGCCGCGATGGTCATTCGCCAAGATGCCGCCCGCCCAGGCCATCCCTTCGATGATCAGCGACGGGGGCAGCATCGGGAACCCGGATGGGTAATCGCTCAATGGTTCCTCCGACAGGCTCACGTTCTTGATCGCCACGGAACGCTCGCCCCGAACGAACTCGACAAACCGATCGATCCACATCCAGCGCACGGACAATCTGCTGTCAATCGGCACCTCAGGCGCCCCGGCAGCGACCCGTTCGAATTGCTCGCGGACTTTGCGTATGATGTGGTCCCTGCTGGATGCTCGCTTGGGGTACCGGTCGCCGAGTTCCCAGGTTTCGAGGATCAGCCGCCCACTGACCACCGTGTTCCCATCGACCTCGCCTCGAGCCATCAACGTCGTCAGCGCGCCATCTTGCTTTTTGATGTCGGCGCGGATCTCCAGATCCTGGTCGGGCTCCAGAAAGCCACTGAACTTGACGTTCCGCACTTCCTTCACCGTGACCATCGAATGAGCGAATTCGTCCGTCTTGCGCACCAGCCAATGGGCGGCCTGCACCATCGCTTCCAGCATCAGCACACCGGGCATGATGGGAAAGTTCGGAAAGTGATCCTCCAAGTAACGCTCGGAGGCATGCAGACGCTTGGTGGCCTGGACGTTTTGCCCTGGCTCCAGTTGCGTGATCCTATCCAGAAGACGACATCGCATGACGAAAGTACTCGGCTCAAAGTGTGGAAGGTAAGGTTCGGGCACACATTGCCAATGGCAACGCAAGGCGAGGTACCCACGGTTGGCAATCATTGTGGGCTGTCCTCGCGCAGCGTGCAAGAGGCGACACGCCGGGTTCCGATCGCTTGATTCCGTTGCGTTGTTTCAGGGGGTGTGGTCAGGGGTATACGTGGCCTATCAAAATTGTTGACGCCCAAATCTTACTCCCCAAAACGGGCAAACGGCTCGGGGCCTGCTGCACGGTCGACGGCCAGCGGCGACCCGGTTAAACTGAACGGAACAGGTAACCATTGTCCATTGGCTGGTCACGGGCGAACGTCGTGGCGTGATCTTTAGCAGGAGGAGACCCAAGATGTGGGCTATCGGGAATTCGATTGGATCGACCGTACTGTTGCTGTTGGCCGCTGGCTGCGGACCTGGCATTTTCGATTCCGATGCGACGTTGGGGCCGCCGTTTCCCTCGCCCATCTCAGCGGTGCCCGCTGACGAATTGCCAGAGACGGACGGATATTGGCCCAGGTTTCTCGGGCCCAACAGCGACGGAATTTCGACCGATACCGGCCTGCTGCGAGAATGGCCCGACCAGGGCCCCCGGCTGTTGTGGACCGCTCGCGGGATCGGCGAAGGCTATTCCAGCGTCTCGCTGGCGGATGGACGGATCTTGACGGCTGGCAATATCGGACGCCAGACGGTCGTTACCGCCATGGACACGCGTGGTAACATCTTGTGGCAGACGCCCAATGGTCCAGCCTGGACGGGCAGCTATCCGGGCACACGCGGTACGCCCACCATCGACGGCGATCGCATCTATCACCAGAACCCGCACGGCGACATCGTTTGCCTGCTTGCCGAAGATGGCTCGGTTCAATGGACCGCCAATGTCCTGGAACGTTTCGGCAGCCGCAACATCCGATGGGCGCTGGCCGAATCTTTGCTGATTGATGGGCCAAATGTCATCAGCACACCTTGCGGACCCAATACGGCCGTCGTGGCGTTGGACAAAATGACGGGCCAGACGGTCTGGCAATCGGAATCGGCCGACGGCGACTTGGCGGGCTACGCTTCGCCGGCGTTGATCGAGTACCAGGGCCGGCGGCTGATCCTGACCATGACCGCTCTAGCCTTCATCGGTGTCGACGCCGACGAAGGGCAACTGCTTTGGCGCTGGCCGCATCGAGCCTCGTATGACATCAACGTCCTGATGCCCATTTTCCATGACGGCCGTGCGTTCATCAGTTCGGGATACAGGACGGGATCGCAGATGCTGCGATTGATCGTCGACGGCGATCAGGTCTCGGTCGAACC
>SKKK01000178.1 GCA_007121535.1 Planctomycetaceae bacterium
AGTTCTTCGTTCGGATCACGTTCTTTGCGCAACGGGTAGGGGGACACAACCAAGACTCCGTGGATCAGCTCGTAACGCCAGCCTTCCTCGAACTCGGCAGCATCGAATTCGCCGGGAGTCAGCGGGACTCCGGACGAGTGTGGATCCAGATACAATCGGGGAATCTCTTGCACGAGCGCGGACATCGACACCTCCCTAGTTTGATGTTCTCAGTCTACGGAGAACGGGCACCGGAGTCAAACGGATCGGCAGAAGATCATGCCCCGGCAGTTGGCGGTCGTGAGCGGTTGTGGGATTCGAGGATTTGTGCGAGCCAGGCTTGGTTCGGGAAACAGATCGCGCGACGGATTCTCGCCAGCCCGCAGGGCACCTTTCGTTTTTTCGCCGTAACGTTCAAGGATACGGTCGTCAAGAACGAATGTCCCCTGGGGCTGTTCGCTTTTCCCCGAAGGCGGGTGCTGGGCCATGCACGGTTTTCTGCTACCACGCGTTACGTAGCTTCCGCCTCGACAGCGACCTCGACGTTCGTCGACACCAATAGACGGGGCCGAGTAAAGCTTGTCTGCTCGAGCACCGGTAAGCACCGTTCGAGAAATAACTGTCCGATGTCCCCTCGCCCCTCTGGGGAGAGGGCAGGGTGAGGGGGTCAGAAAGTGCGTCAGTTATTTCTCGAACGGTGCTAAGTAAAATTCTGAAGTTGGCAGCAATCGCTGTTGAGTGTTTCCGAGGAAGGAGAACCGATGCGAACCGATGTCTTGCAGGTCGAAATCCGCCGACTGCTTCGAGCGGTGCCTTTCCGCCCGTTCGTGCTCAACCTGGAAAACGGCGACCGGATCGTCATCGAACACCCCGAGAATATCGCTTTCGACCCCGCCACCAACGGCTCGCCGGGATCGTCGGAGTTCTACGTCATTTCCGGCGGACTACGGTTGTTCCGTACCTTTGAAGCCATATCCAGTGTGGCACTCGCCGACGAAGCAGGCTAATCGGTGGAATTGGGCGGCCGGGGTCGGGAGTCGTTTTCGGAGAACCCGCTTTCCATGTGGTAGATCGTTGGCCGAGAACGACTCCCAACCCCGTTGCGGCCCCTATGCAGGGCTACCATAATTGAAACGAGACTCCTGGCCGGGTGCTTAGTAGGACGCACGTCGACATCTTTCGTGGAACGTGGAATCTTGCTTGATGGTTCAATTCGGCAGGATCGTCCGGTCGCGGAGTTGTTGGATCAGCTCGGGTTCGATCTGGCCACTGTAGCGGACGGCGGCGTACTGGCGATACCACTGGGCGGCTTGTCGATGATCGGCCGCGGTCGAGATGGTCAGCAAGCGAGCGGCGAATTGATGAGGCGTCTCACTGGGCGCTCGGACGATTCCGGCTCGACGCCATCGCCGGTCCATGCGGGCCAGCAGGCGTCGCAGTTCCTGCATTCGCGGATCGCGGGGAACCGCCGACGAGTCGCAAAGCCGGCGCAGCAAACGCCGGATCGTCCACGCTGCGGCCAGCAGCAGCAACGCGATCCACAGGCCGGGGTGTTGAAGCCATCGTCCGACGACCGTCACAATCGCTCGAAAACCGCCTTGCCGGAACGCTGCCACCGCGCGTTGCCAGCGGGCATGCCAAGCGTCCCAGAGTTGAGCCGTCGTCGTGGATTGCGGCTGTGGGACTCCGGCGGCCGGCGTGGCTTCGACCAACACCCAGCCGTTGTCGCGGTCGTAAGCTTCGACCCACGCATGGGCGTCCCGATTCCGTGCCACCCAGTAATTCCCGTAAGGATTCTTCTCGACGGCCACGAACCCCGTGACGTATCGACACGGGACCCCCAGGGCGCGCAACAACACCGCCGCGCCGCTGGCAAAGTATTCGCAGTGCGCGGCGGGCTTTTCCAAAAGGAAGTACGTCAACGGATCGACTCCCGCAGGGATCTCGATCCCGACCTGGTACCGATAGTTCGCAAGGAAATACCGTCGGACAGCAGCGATTTTTTCACCGTCCGTCACGTATCCGCCGGCGACTCGCTCCGCCAATTCCCGCACACGAGGATCGAGATCGGTGGGCAGATCGGTCAGAAGCCGCCGGAGCGTCTCGTCCGGTATCCGCGATGGGACGCAGTCCCCGACAATCATTGATTGGTCGAACGCAGGGAGCGGTACTACACCGATTTCCGCCGTGCTGGATGACCAGGTAGTGTAGGCATGGCCAACCGCCAAGTCTTCCGTTTCCAGGATTCCATGCACGTCGGTCGTCACCTGCTCGAACGGGCCTTGCAGTGCCGTCAACCCGGCAGGCACGAAGACCGTTTCCCGGAATGGCTGGTTCGGCCAGATTTCCAGCGGCTGCCATGCTTCAGAATTCGACGGGGACAAGAGGAATGTCCGACTGCCGTGCGGGTCGCGGAGTCTGGAAGGCAGCGTTTCCTCGGGGTCGGGTGTCAAGGGAAATCGCGGGCCGGTTGCCTGCCACGCGGATCGCTCGAAGGCGTCGAATGCCTTGCCACGCAGATAGCCCGGCGATTCTTCGGACCAGACCCGCAACGCCACTTGGTTTCCCGAACGTTCCCTCCGTTGCGTTACACTGGTCAATCTGCCCTGGCCGGAAAAGCCGGGGGACTCGGGCGGCGACGATCGGGCCATCAGGATCAAGACCCGCTCGATCTCACGCGCGTGTGCGTACAAGCCGCTGGCGGCCGACCAGGCGGCAACACTCATCAGCAGTAGAACGGCCCCGAGCATGAGGCAATATCGAATGGAAAACCGACCGATCCGCCTGTTGGCAGCCTGACGGCACGTTACGAAATAGAGGGCCGACAGGATGGCCAATCCCATCGCGAACACTTGGTAGACGGTCCTCGCCGGGCCTCGCACTTGAACGTCGGCCGTCAGGATCACAGCCACCATCGCCAGGATCGGGAAGTACGAGGGCAACCGGTCTCCCTCTCGGCGGATGAAGAATTGACTTACCTGAAAGGCAAGAAAATACTGGGCGGTCAGGCTGGCGTCCGGAAACAGGAAACTTGATGCCCCCGAATACCAATCCTGTGGAATCACCGTCCGCTGGACGAGATACAGAATGGCCAGCACCAAAGGCAGACGACGGGCGGCATGGGGCGAGGCCGCTCGGATGCCGGACAGCCAGCCGATCAGTCCCAAGGCCAGCATCGCCGCCGAAAAGGTCCAGGTCCGAAAGCCGTAGGCCAAGGCGACCGCCTGGAGGGTCACCAACAGAAAACCGAGCGTTCGTTGAGGATTCACAGCACCTCGATGCCTCCTTGCTCGATCTGATCGATGCTCAATCGGATGACCTGGCCCTCGTCGAAGTCGATCGGTTCCGATGTCTCGCCGTTGCGGACGACCAACAGCTTGACGCTGCATCCCATCTGGACGGCCGTTCGGGCCAGCAGGCGGCGCGAGGCATCCCAGTCCAGCAGCACGCCGATGACCGTCGAGATGTTCGTCAGCTCGTCCGCCAAGGCGGGCGCGATGGTCTCGAAGGGATCGTGGCGACAGGCTTCTACGCAGGCAACGATCTCCAGGATGTTCTCGAAATGAGCGGTGTGCCGCCCGGCTCGGAACACGTACAACTCGGGGCCGGCTGCGAACAGATCGATCAGATACTCACCGCGCGACAGCGCATCGGCGACCGAAGCGGACAGACTGATCGCGGCTTCCAATTCGGCGAAACCTCGACGACCAGGGCGACGCTTTCGGGGAACGAACGTATCCAGCACCAGAGCTACGCGGCAGTAGTATTCCTCCTGATACTCCCGCACCACGGGTTTAGCCAGACGTGCCCATGACCGATGATCGATCCGCCGAGCCGAATCGCCCGGCACATATTCGCGGTTGCCGATATACTCGGGCGACTCGCCCACATTCGAGGTCAGCGCGATCCCGCCCGGCTGGTAACGGGTACCGATCGGCACGTCCAAACCGGCCAGAGGATGGAAGTGAGGCAGGACCAGCAGCGTCGACGCCTCGGCCCGGGATCGGCCGTCGCGAGTCAGATTGAAGGGAAAGGTCGAGTATGCTCGCGGCGGCGGCAGCGTGTAAAGCCCACGCCGATGGGGACGGAGCTGAAGCAAGGCCGGTCGGTGCTCTCCCGGCATCAGATGCCCCAACGTGGTTTCTTCATCCGGAGCTTCGAACCCAATCGGCAGACGGAGAAATCGCAGTCCCAGATCGAACGCCGGCCACCTGCCACGGTTGACCACTTCGTAACGCCCCGTCACCGATTGTCCGGCAACCGCTTGTTCGGGAAACACGCCACGGACCTCCAACTTGGGACGCACGAGGAACCCGGCGATCCGGTCGGCACACAGCAAGACCAGCAAAGCACAGAAGATCTGGTAGATCGGAATCTCGACCGTCGCACTGCCCAACGTCGCAGAGAACAGCAGCGCGGCGATCACCCATTTGCCACCCGTCGTGAACCGGTACGTCCACAGATATCGCAGGTAGCGGTAGGCGACCGACCGTTCCCAATTCATGTCGGAACCTTGATACGTTGAAGGATTTCCGCAATGACGTCCTTGCCCGATGTTCCCCCGTACTTGGCCTTGGCCGTCATCACCAAGCGATGAGGCAGCACGTAGGGAGCCAGACGCTGGACGTCGTCGGGCAGCACGAACGTGCGACCGGCCGCCAGTGCCGCTGCCTGGGACGCGCGAAAGAGCATTAAGCTGCCGCGCGGGCTGACCCCCAGTTTCAATCGCGGGTCGTCACGCGTCTGCCGCACGATCTCGACCAGATACTCCGAAACCGTCGGCTCGACTCGAACCGAGCGGACCCGCTGTTGCAGCTCGAGCACCTCCTGCTTGCTCATCATCGGTTGGACGCCAACCAGCGGCTGAGCGTCGGCGTGGTCGTACAGGATGCGGACTTCGCTCTGCTTGTCCGGATAGCCCAATTGCAGTTGGACCAGGAATCGGTCCAACTGGGCTTCGGGCAACGGGTACGTACCATGGAACTCGATCGGATTCTGCGTGGCCAGCACAAGAAACGGGGCGGGCAGATCGTACCGCTGCCCCTCGATCGTAGCGTGGGATTCGCTCATCGCTTCCAGCAGGGCCGATTGTGTCCGAGGCGACGCACGGTTGATTTCGTCGGCCAGCAGTACATTGCAGAAGATCGGGCCCGGCCGGAAATTGAACGAACCTTCGACGGGGTTGTAGACCGAGGCTCCCAGAATATCGGCAGGCAACAGGTCGGGAGTGAACTGGACACGATGGAACGGCACGTCCACCGCCCTGGCCAGTGCTTTGGCCAACGTTGTCTTGCCGACACCGGGAACATCTTGCAGCAGAACGGAGCCGTTGGACAGCAACGAAATCACCAGCAACTCGATGCCGTCCCGGTTTCCGCGAATCACCGACGCCAAGACGTCGATCAAGGCTTCGATCTTCCGTTCAGGATGTTCCATGTCCCACGACCCTCGCCAATCCAGTAGACGTTCGCTTCGCGTTCCAGGATAGGTCATATCAGGTTACGGAACAAGTTGCGACGTTGATGACGGGGTGCGTTGGTCCGGATTGGGGCCATTCCCGTTCAAGCACCCGGCCAGGCGATTCTTTGCACAATGTAGGATGGACATTCTTGTCCGTCGTACGGCAAATGACCGACAGGAATGTCCATTCTACTCGTTTGGTTCCGTCAAGGAACTCGTGGCCGGGTGCTTACGGGGCGGGCGGGAGGATTGCCAGCAGGCTCATCGTCAGGGGCTCGTCGGGCTGCAACTCCAGGACTCGCTCCAGATTCTTGCGCCCCGCTTCAACTTGGTTCAGCATCAGGCAGTGGTAGGCCAGCAGGAAGTGGTGGGCATCCGAATCCGGATTGGCTCTGGTCGCCGCTTGCAGAGATCGCAGATGCTGGGTGTACCGTGCTGCGTCCCCGTAGATTCGGTACAAGGTATTCCAGTTCCAGCCCGGACCTGCGGACAACGCCGTGTACGCCGCTTCGGCGGAAAGCGGATATTCTCCCAGGGCGAACAGAATCAGGGACCGCATTTGAAAGAGATCCGCTTCGTCGGGCAGTTGTTCGATAGCCCGATCCACATAATGCAGGGCGCGATCGTAGTCACATGCTCGAAAAGCCTGCCGTGCCAGTTCAAAGTTTTGCTCGGGGGTATGCGTTACCGGAATCGCCGGGTGAACTCGGCAGGGACGCGGCTTGCAGATCGGCGGACTGCCACAAAAAGGATTGACCGTTCGGTCGCTGACGCCACCCACCGCGATGGCGGTGGCCAACGCCGCAGCATGCTCGATCCGGAAGCCACCCCCATTCCAACGCAACCGGGTTCGTTCGACTGCGCCACGGTAACGCTGATCGCCTACCTGTGGGTTGGTCGATTCGATGGTCCGTTGGATCCCGGGAGCGAGTTGGCGGAGCGAGTCGGAGGCCGCCGATTGCAGCGTTTGGGGTATTCGATTGGACTGGCGAGCTTGGCCGCCGGAAACCACGGCGGGCAGATTGTTCGAGCTGCCCGAACGGGTTTGGTTGCCGGATCGAGTCGATCCGATTTGAATCCTTTGCCCCCCGACGCTGAATCCGCCCCAGCTCTGAGCGGAAGCTGATCCAGTCGTCATGAGCAAAAGGGTCGCGGTCAGCACTGCGTTCACCGTATGGCTTCGTGTCGTCATGATTTCATCTCCGTGTGGCTTGTGTTCCCAGTTTGGCTCGTAACGCGGCGAATTCCTGATCCAACTCGCCCTACCTCTTCACATACGGACAACGGGCGACGTGTTACACCGCCATCGCAATAATCCAAAAAATTCGCCGGACGTTAAAACGACAATTCGACAAACAACGCTGCTGGTTCGAACGTCTGCTAACCGGGCTGACGCCGGCAACCCAGGCATCCTTCGTGCTCGTCCTCGAAATCGAAAGGCGACGTGACCGTGGATCGGCCCGAACCATCTGACCAACGCAAGGCGACCTTGGGACAGCCCGGATCGGTTGGATTGGGGTGTTTGCCTGGATACGCCGCCCCGCGTCGCTTTGGGACCATCAAAAACCCTGACCGGGTGCTTACCCCGTCTCGGGCATGAACGTCGGCATCACGATCCCTGCAGGTTCGAACCACGCTCCCCTACTTTGTCCCAGATGCAATTCGCAATTCGTCGCTCCCCACGAGTACATGGTGCGAATCACGTGATCGCACTGGCACGGCACCAGCCAGACCACCGGATATCCCCGATGCACCCTCAATTGGGCTTCGATCAGAGCCACGGCGTCCTGCTCGTTTCGCATGATCCCTGGCCCCATCAACCGGATCGCCGGATGAGCGATCGATACCAGAAAGCCGCCCAATCCTCCACCGGTCGACTCGATCACCACAACATGCCAGTACCCGTTTTCGTTTTCCACAAAGTAACGCAGATCGCGCAGCCGCTCGATCCCGACGACCTCGCGTTCCAGTTCGAACATGGCGGGGACATCCTCCATCGTCGCCGGCCGCACGCGTTCTGCCCGCGGCGTCTGAACTTCCAGACCGGTCGCCGGTACCGCCATCAGCATGTCCTGGAAGACCATGCGAGGCCGAAAGCCCGCTCGGTTGTACAATGAAAACGAATCCAGATTCATTGCACTGGAAATCAGCCGCATCGGCTTGTTTTCGCGATCGGCAAGATCGACCACCTGCCGCAGAATCCGGCTGCCAACCCCTCGTTGAAAGTAATCGGGATGGACGTTCATAATCCCCAAGGATATGTGCGAACTCCTCGGGTGATAAAAGCATGACCCCGCCAATCGACCAGATTGCTGGTCGATCGCGATCAGACAGCAACCGGGATCGAGTTGTTCATAGACCTCGCAGAACAGTTGGCAATCCAGCTCGGGCCCTTGAAACACATCGGCAAATCCATGTTTTCGATACCACGCATTGGTGGAATGGTGGATCAGGCCAGCCACTTCCGACCACAAATCGGGGGTCAGGGGCTTGAGTGTAAAATCTGACATTTCGGAACCTCTCGTTGACCAAGCTTCGCACGACCGCTAAACTGACGCCAACCAAGCACGGTGGCTGTAGCTCAGTTGGCTAGAGCATCAGATTGTGGCTCTGAGGGTCGGGGGTTCAAGTCCCCTCAGCCACCCCTCAAGAAACCCCGGAAAAACCGGGGTTTTTTTGTTTCTTGGCGGTTTTCACCGCGTTCTCCAATGGGGGCTGTACAACGGCTACCATGATTCATGGACGTACAACGGATTGTACAACCGGCGGTACAACGGATCGTACAACGAAAAACGCCCCGCCCGAGTGCGAATCGAACGGGGCAAGAGATCCACCTAACCCGCATTTCTCATCACATCTGGAAATGAGACGCGGCGAACGCCGCCGAGCGGGACTTTTTGTTGTGACGGCGTCTGTATTAGCCACGCACACCAATGTGGGGGAGGTCGTTGGTGCTTCCTGCCACGTCGGGACGGCGTTTCGCACCCTTTCTGACGCCAAAACGGCCGGTTCGCGGCCGCCGGCGCGTACCTCGATTCGACCGGCTTCGCCGACGCTTCAATTTTCTCCGTTTTGCTCCCGTAGCTCAAGTCGCCAAGGTCACGTATCCGCCAGACGCGGCGGGGCGTCACCGGCAAAGCCCGGATCTGGAATGCCGGGGACGCCACGGGAGAACGTCTCGGCGGCCCGGCGGAGGTTCGACAACACTTGGCCGAACAACTCGCGGTAAGGGTAACTGCTCGAAAGATGGGTCCATACGCGGCGGGTGGTGACCTGGATCAAGGCCCCAATCTTGAACAGACGCGTGCGGATCGTCGGGCATTGAGCTTGCGACAACTCCGTTTCCGCCAGGCCAAAACGACGAAGCAGCATGCACAACACGTACGCGAACGAACATTGGTACAGACGGATTTGGTTCGCTCGCATGGCCTCGCAAGGTAAACTGCCCGCGAACAAATACTTCTGCTCCTTGATCCGGTTCTCCGCGTCGCCACGCGGGCAGTAACCCTCCTCGTAAGCCGTGCGTCCGTCGAGTTCCTGCGCCGTACGCGACAGCACTACGAACCGTACGTTCGACTTCCCTTCCCAACCCGCTTGCTCGAACAGCCAATCCGCCGCCGTGCGGGCCGTAGCGGCCTGCGTTTGCAATTTCTCCACACGCTTCTCGGCCTTCACCGCCGCACGCCGCTCTTTGCGAGCCAACACTTCCATGCGTTGGGCCTGCTTCCGAATCGACTTGGCATTGGCCCGCAGGGACTTCGCACGCTCGCTGCGATCGCGAGGAGCCGCCGCGGCCATCGTTTCCGCCAGGCTCGCCAGCCGCTGGGCTCGCTGCTGTTGTTCGACAGCAGTGGCCGTTGCGCTGGCGGCTCCGGACTGCGCCTCCGCCACATGCTGCGCCGCCTGCACCGCACTCTTTTCGGCAGCGGCCACCGCAAGGGCACTCACCGAATCTCCCGTGGGTCCCGGCAAATGCTCCACTTTCACCACCACACGCCGCGCCTGGCTCCAACTGTCAAGTGTGCGATAGAGAGATCTCCACGAACGTCCGAGGCGGCTCCTGTGGTGGGCCACTGTTTTCATCCGCCAGCATGCCACCGCGATGGAGGTCTTCCGTCTGGCTTTGCAGATCGATTCGCGGATTGCTTATAGTCACCATTATCTGGCGTTCAATCTGGATTGGCTTGCCGAGCACCCCGAGGAGGTGGAACGTCATTACCGGGAAGCGATTAAGCTGCAACGTGGACATCCGTGGTGGTGGTGGTCCCGATGGTTTGCGTACTTGGCGACACGGGGGCGATTCCGCGACGCCCGCCAGGCTTGGCGGGACGCCCTGGATGAATTCAGTCTGGGCGGTGATGAGTCGTCACGGTGGTTGTATCTGTCGCTTCACCGATGGGTGGCCCGGTGGCTGTTGCATTGGTCGGAACTCGATTTCGCCGAAAACGTCTTGAACGCCATCCCAGCCGAGATTGCCGAAACCACTCAACAACAATTCCTGTTACCTGTTCGTCCTCGGCCCGGATGTCGGGGAAACGGTGGCACACCGATTTCCGCAGGGCTCGTGGGTGATTATCGACAGCACGCTTTTTCGACTGGACCAGGGACCAACTGGGGTTGATCGGATAAGATGGGGAACTGATGAGGACGATATCGGAGCAATCACAGAACTCGGAGGCATCGAGATGAAGAAAGTCATGCAGGGGATTGTCCACGGCCGCACGATCGAGTTGGACAATGATCCCGGAATCGACGATGGCCGGACGGTCCGGGTCGTTTTGCTGCCCAAGGAACTGCCCGGTCCACCGCCCGGATGGACGCCCGATGGTACGCACACCGCGGCCGGGATGATGGCGGACTACTGGACGGAGGAGGACGATCAACTCTTCGCCCAGATCTACGAAGATCGCCGCCGGGACCGCCGCCGGGAGCCAGCCGAATGAGTTTTCTCCTGGACACCAACATCCTATCCGTCCATCTGAGGCGGCCCACCGCATTGGCTCACCGGTTCCTGCAGCATTCCGGGCGGCTCCACACCGCCAGCATCTGCATGGGCGAATTGTACGTGTGGGCTTGCGGACGAAGCGACCCTGCTCCAGCGCTGGCGTCGATCGACCAACTTTTGGAATACGAGGTTACGGTCGTCGACTTCAACCTGGACTGTGCCAAGCGGTTCGGGGATGTGCGAATGACCCTGCGCCCTCGGGGCATCGAAGTGAATACCACGGACCTGATGATCGCGTGCGTTGCTCTGGATCATGATTTCACGTTGGTGACCCACAATACCTTTGATTTCCGCCACGTTCCCGGTTTACGCCTCGACGACTGGATAACACCGTGATTGGCTGACCAAAGTTGACAACAGAAAGTCCGTGTGGAGCAGTACGACCGCGGGATGCCCCATCCACCTGCTGACCGTCCACGGAGTCGGCTACCGATACGCCCCGACGTCATAGGACCACATCTAACCTGACACATTCGATTCGGAATCTGTCGAAGCCCGAGCGTCCGTCGCCATTGCGGCCGCCTCGTACTTTTCGATGACAGATCGCCACACGGGCATCCATTGGCGATGATAGCGTTCCTCATGCACCCGAAAGCTAGATACGATGACGAAGGCGGCTAACATCATCATCGTGTTGTCCAGGTACGCTGCGAATCCAGCCAGCAATCCGCCGCCAAGGATATAGCCCCACATAAACACATTGTAGTCGCCCGCTGCCTTCGGCGACTTAACCGAGTTAACCAGATACTGCTCGTCGCTATTAAAGTCGGGAAGGGCCATTCGTTCTCGTTCCTCATCGCATGGTTGCCAACGAATTCACACCGACGGAACCGCTTATCCAGGGCATAATTTCGAGCACCGTTGGCCGGCTGTGTCAAGCGCCCCCTGTGCTGGATGCGGTCCTTCAGCACCCCGGCGAGGAGGCTCCTGTCACCGGAAGCAGCTTTGCACGGGCCAGTTTGGGAGTCGTTTCCGGGTTTTTCCAAGATCGCCTGCGGTGAGCCGTGGCACCTATTGCTGTGTTGTTTGGAAGAACACGCCGAACTCTTACGCGTTGGGTTGGTTGGTATATCCGAACGAGCGGGTCGCGGTGCAGGCCACGTCGACGCGGAAGCGCTGCATGCCGCCGACGATGAACTGCTGACAGTTTTTGACCAGCCAATCCCTGCCAGGTGTTTGCCGTGGGCTTTAGGGGTTGGCTGGCGCTTGGTGCCAGAGCGATTCCCAGTAGCGGCGATCGGTCTGGTAGACATCGATCGGGTCGTCGGGCTGATGATCGGGGGGCAGGATACCGTAACGCTGCATTTCGCGGATATACTCGGGTTCGGGGCGAAAGCCGGGCAGATTGAAGCGTCCGATCGTTTCCAGATAGGCCTTTGCTTCCTCGATTCCGGCCACGATCGCTTGGAAATCGGCATCCTCGGTACTGGTAAACACTTGGCCGCACAACTCGTATCCGCCGGCTGCGGTGGCCAGCGGTGCGCGGACCAGCAACGACTTCTCGGGCCGGCTGAGGTTGTACAGGATATGCCTGGAGAATTGCAGGCGGGGGTCGGCGTGCTGGCGCATCCAGTCCTGCGAGCCGGGACGGGGGCCGGCGGGGTCTGGCGGTTCGAGCCAAGGCGGGGTCCAGAAGCGGGGCCGGCCGGTGCCATAGGCCAGATGGTGCAGGCGGAGCCCGAGGTCGTCGGCGGGTGAACTGGGCAGACGGCTGGATTCCGTATGGCACGCGGCACAGCGGCGCGACATCGCTCGGCGAGCCTCACGCTGAGCGGGCCAGTCGGCATAGTCCTGCAGCGGCTTGGTGCCGTATTGGAGGGCAGCGTAGGGACCGAGCATGCCGCTGCCCAAGGCGGCATAGGTGCCGGGAAAGGTGGCCGCCGCATCGATCCACAGCATCACTCGCCGGAGTTCCTCGGCATCCAACCGGACCTCGTGGTGCCCACCCGTCAGTTTGTCGATCAGGTAGCTGGCGGAGCTGCCGATGGTGTAGGGTGGGTAATTGCCGCGAGCCAGATCGCGACCATCGGCCACCTGCAGCCGGGAGATCAGCGTGAAATAGCTGTGGGTGAACATGGGTCCCTGATCGCCGGTCAGCAAGGCGCGACCGGCGTACCGGTCGACGTCGTGGCAGCTTAGACAATGCCGGTCCCAGATCGGTTGGATGTCCCGCGGGTAATCGAAGATGGAAGGGTTTCCGGGAACCGGTTGGATGCGGCTCGGCGGGCGTTGCAGCGCCAGCAGGCTGGCTTCCGGTTGCGGGGGCGGAGGCATCGAGCGCGCTTCGTGGCAGCCCACGCATGCGCTGGTTTCACCCGGCATCACGGTCAGAAAGCTCAACATCCGTTTGACGGACAAATCATTTTCGTCCAGGGCGACAAGCTGCAAGCTGCGAAGTGCTGGCACTTCGGCATAGACCGAGCCATCCGGCTGGACCGGCACGGTTCCCAGCACGCGATTCAGCGTGTACGAGCCGCCGTAGGAGATCGGGTCCATCGATCCGGTGTAGTTTACCGGTTTGGGCAGGTTTTCCAGGATCAAGAGTTGGGTGATCGTGCCGCGGGGAACGCCTGCCATGTTTCGGCCTTGGTAGATATCGGCCACCAGGATTCGCCCCGCCGCTTCGTGGTGATCGCTGCGGGGCGAGATCACCGGTTCGCGCGGACGGGGGCGGAGCATCCGCGGCTCGTGGATCCAAGCGCCCTCCTCGATCCAGCTTTCCGGCAACCGGTACAGCAACTCGGTGTCCCCCGCCGCCGTCATCCGCAACAACTTGTCCGTCCGGGCCACCAGGAAGGTATCGGCCGTGACGGGGTACGGGTCGCGGAAATTGTCATCGGGATGCAGGATCTGTTGGGCCTGAGGGGCGTCTGGTCCGAGGTCGGTACGGACCAGCGCGATCCGGCCCTCGTGCTCGCGGCGGCCGTGCCGGGGCGAATTGACCATCACGATCTGGTTGGTCCCCGGCAGCGGTTTGGCGTCGATGTACAGGTCGCCCGGCCACGCGTTGCCGAACAGCACCATCTGGCCTGTTCCATCGGGGTTCATGACCCAGAGATGGTGGAAATCTTCGCGTGAGCGGTCTACGTATTCCCAGCGGGTATAGAGGATCCGCCCGTCGGGCAGAACCCAGGGCGTGTTGTCATTTTCGATGTTCGACGAAAGCGGTCGGAGATTGCGGCCGTCGCCGTCACAGCGGTACAGCGTGGCGACCTGCGAGTGCCAGCAGGGCACGAAGCGGTTGCTGCGGCTGGAGCAGAACACGATGCCCCCGTCGGGCAGGTAGGTCGGTTCGATATCGTCGAAGGGCCCGTCGGTCAGTTGGGTCAGCCGCGTGCCGTCGGCCTGGATTTCGTACAGATGGAAATGGTGGGTTCCGCCGGGTCGGTAGGAGAAGAGGATTCGCTGGCCATCGTAATGGACTTGCGGATCGCGCACGGCGCCCTCGGGATCGTCCAGCAGGACGTTCAGTTCGCCGGTTTCCATGTTCCAGCGACAGAGGCGTCCGCTGGCGCCGTAGAGTTTCTTGTCCGGGTCGACGATGGAATGCCCGAAGTTTTCGTACCAGTGTGGCCCTCTCGGTTGTCTGACCGCAAAGATGACTTCACAGGCGAGGGCGGATTGCAGGGCGGGGAACATGGTCAGCCAAGCGGCCAGGCAGATCGCAGTCGTCGCCGCAGGGCTCCGGGAGGACGGCGGCTGATATTTTGCAGCGGCAAGTCGCATCGTGCGTCTCCGAGGATTCACGCGGCAGGGACCACCGGCAGGAGTTCCCGCGTTTCGGGCATCGGCGGCGGGTGGTCGACGTGGGAGCGGGCAGCGCCGGTTCTTCACTCAACGCATCTTGACCGCTACAAACCTGCGTGTCAAGTCGCCGCGTGTCGAGCAAAGCG
>SKKK01000208.1 GCA_007121535.1 Planctomycetaceae bacterium
GACGGGATGTCGTTCACTCTGCCCGAGGATCACTCGAACCCCTGGGTTGTCGAAGACTCGGGACGTTACTGGCTGGAGGTGACCGATTTGCAGGGCTTGCGTGGGACCGGCGGCGGTCCATGGAATTTGCGCGTGGTGCCGGACGCTCCGCCCGTGGTGTCCCTGGAAAAGCCCGGAACGAACACCTTCGTGACCGGGGCGGCCATCGTACCGATCAAGGCCACGGTCAAGGACGATCTGGCGATCCAAGGCATCCAGGTGCGGTGGCAGCGGGGGGATCAGCCCGATGATCAGCCCTACGCCTTCCCGCTATACCAGGGCCCCGACCCTCTGCCTTCCTCTCCGCACGGCAATCTGTTGATGTCCGACGAGCAAGGCGATACCCAAACGATCGATACCGAGTGGGATCTGTCGTCGATCGACGATCTGGCCCCCGGCACTTGGATCGAATTGCAGATGGTCGCTTCGGATTACAAGCCACAGGTCGGCTTCAGTTCCGTCCGCCGCTTGACGATCATCTCGGACGAAGAGCTGGAGGAACGGCTGGCCGCCCGCCAAGCCTATCTCCTGGGCCAGTTGCGGGAAGTGCTGCAAATGCAGCAGGATACTCGGGCTCGAGTCAAATCGCTGGAGATCGAAGTCGAGGAGACCCGTACGGTGGACCACCAGGACGTCGACCAACTGCAAAGTGCCGAACTGAACCAGCGTCAGATCGGTCGCAAGCTGGACGATCCGGCCGACGGTGTGGCGATGCAGATCACGGCCGTGCTGGACGAACTGGAGACCAACCGAGTCGATCATCCGGAGACCGTACGGCGGATGACGGAATTGTTGTCGGTCGTCGATCGCATCAACCAGCAGCATCTGCCTGAAATCCAGCGGCAATTGCTGCACGGTCTGCGGCTGGCACGCTCGGCCGTTCGCTCGGAAACGCCCGACGAGGAAGCGCCGCCCGACGAGGAAGCGCCGCCCGACGTCGATGCGTTGCGCCAGTCGCTGGCGGCGGTCGGGGACCAGCAGGATCAAGTGATCGAAATCCTGGAAGCCCTGTTGGGCGACCTGTCGCAATGGGACAACTACCGGCGATTTGCTAGAGAGATCAGCAGGATTCGCCGCGAGCAGCAGACGTTGACCGATCAGACGGAGCAATTGCGGCTGGACACGTTGGGGCAACGGCTCGAAGACTTGATTCCACAGCAGAAAGCCGCGCTCCGCCGCCAAGCACAGCGTCAGACGGAACTGGCGCGGCGACTGGATAAGATGTTCAGCCGCATGGAACAAATGCGTACGGAACTGGCCGAGACCGAGCCGCTGGCTGCCGAAATGCTTGCTGACGCCCTGGACTTGGCTCGACAAGCGGGGATCAGCGGTCAGATGCACCAGAGCGGCCGGCAGATCGAAACGAACCAGGTGGGCCAAGCCGTGGACACCCAACGCCGCGTCGAAGGCGATCTGTCGGAGCTGATGGATGTCTTGGCCAACCGACGCGAACAGGAATTGGATCGCCGCGTGCAGGGACTGGACCAGGCGGACGATCAGATCGAGCGGCTGCGCGAGGAGCTTGCTTCGCTGCTGGCGCAATTGGAACAGATCCGGCAGATCTCCGATCCCGACGAGCGTCGCCGCGAACTCCAAGAGTCTGCCCCTGCGGCGGAATCGCTGGCCGAACAGACCGAGCGACTGGGGCGACGGCTGCAAAGACTCCAAGCCGAACCAAGCGCGCGGCTGTTGAACCAGGCTGCGTCCGAAATGCGGCGATCGGCAGAAGCCGGTGACGAGGGTCGGGCCTCCGAAACGCTCCAACATGCCCAGCAGGCGGACCAGACGTTGCAGGAAGCCGAACAACAGCTTCAAGCCGACCGGCAACAGGCCGCGCAGGAACTCTTTCAAGAAATGATGGGTCGCCTGGAACAACAGATCAAGGCACTGGTCAGCCGGCAGGAGGGACTGTTCCAGGCGACGGTCCAGCTTTCACCACCGCACGACGACCGGGAAGCCGATCTGCCGGACGCGGATGCGGCCGCGTTCGGCCAATTGGCTCAAGCCCAACAGGAACTAAGCGACGACACCGCCGAGTTGGCCGCCGCTACCGTCCAGTCCCGCGTGTTCGCCGAGGGACTGCGCGGGGCGGCCACGGAAATGCAGTACGCCGCAGACAGCTTGCAGCGCGAGGATGGCGTCACCATAACCGAGCGTTACCAGCAGCAGGCGATCACCAGGTTGCTGGCGCTGGTCCAGGCATTGCAGCAGGAGCCACCGACACCGGATACGCCAACGGACCTCGACCCGACGGACGACGATGATTCGGACCCGATGAGCGAAGATCTGCTCCAGCGTCTGTCGGAACTCAAGCTGCTCAGGCTGTTGCAGATCGAAGTCAATCGTCAGACCGCCGAGTTGGCCGATTCGATCGACAAGCACGACGCGGACGACGGGCCTGAGATGGAAGCCGCGTTGCGGCGACTGGAGGAATTGTCGATCGAGCAGGGAAGGTTGGCGGATTTTGTGATTGAAATGTCTGAAGAGATATTTCAACGTCGCGATGAGTTTCCGCAAGAAGCTCCTGAATGATTCGTTAGGCACCCGGCCAGGAAGACCGGATGCAACCACTCGTAACCAAACGACTTACGGGAAAGGTGTCGCTTCCATGCCAACGGCCCTCCGAAAATGTGCCTTGCCCTGTTGGATCACCGTGACCGTTTGTTCGCTGTTGCTGCCATCGGTTGGTCTGGGGACCGACGAATCAAATCGACTGTACGTGGCTCCGACTGGCGACGACGCACGCGGGCTCGGACCCCGAACCGCGGCCAGTTCTTTCGCACCGACGGACCCACCGCCGCCGGCATGAATCGCAGTTTCTACTTCCACGAAGGCGATATCCGTCAGTGGGATCGTCTGCAGGACGCCATCGTCGTGGTCTATCACTCGTGGGAGACATCGACCCATCATATCCGTTCGGTGGATTTGGAATCCAACAGCGTCCAACCATCCGCAACAACCACATCCACGATGTCTACAGCTACGCCCATGTCTCGCACGGTTCGGGGATTTATCCTGACGAGGGCAGTACCGGCATCCTGATCGAAAGGCTGACGCTGCGCGTCCCCGACGAAGATCCGATCGTACGAAATCTGCCGTACCGCAGCGATGCCTTCCGCCGGATCGATTGGTTGGGTAAGAGCCTGCACTTCGGCACCGGTGACTTTTCCATCTCGCTCTGGCTCTGCCCGACCATGTTGGCGATCCATCACAGCGATGCCCGCCGCCGCTTCCTATCCAAAAGCGACCACCCGCGCACTTGGTTGGTCATGGACATCACTCCGGCCGGTCGTATCAGCCTGGAGATGGCCGACCAGGATCGCGTCAGTTGCGTGCGTCGCACCGAGGCCGGCATCCCGGAAAACGAGTGGAGCCATCTGGCGGCCGTCGTGGATCGGACCAACGGTCAGATCCGCTTCTATCTGAACGGCCATTTGGACAGCGAACATGACATCCCGCCCGCTTTTCGCGGTCCGCTGAACGTTCCCACCGACCTGACCATCGGGTCTACCTGGCAGCCGTTCGTCGGTCTGTTGGACCAAGTCCGCATCTTCCGCCGTAGCCTGGACGAATCCGAGATCGAGGCCTTTTTCCAAAGCGAGCGGGATCGACGCACCGATGCCACGCATCAGGTCGTCCCGTAGCCGACCGTCTTGTCAGGTATCCGCGGGGGTTGGCCGAGCGGCGCGTGCTTAGCCGTTTGTTGTGGACATTCTCTGTTCGGCGCGGGTCTCCGACCCCGCCGAAACCCCCGACCGCAGGTCTCCCACCCCCAGCTTAGTTACCGCCCCTTAGCACCGTTCGAGAAATAACTGTCCGATGTTCCCTCGCCCCTCGTGGGAGAGGGCAGGGTGAGGGGGCAAAAAGTGCGTCAGTTATTTCTCGAACGGTGCTTATCCCAACGCATCCGCCGGACTCTTGACGGCCAACCCCGGCTTGTTCATCACGTGCAGATAGATCATCGTTGTCCGCACGTCCTTATGCCCCAGCAGTTCCTGAACCGTCCGAATATCCGCCCCGTCCTCCAGCAGATGAGTCGCGAAACTATGGCGCAAAGAATGCGGCACGGCATTTTTCACGATCCCGACGCGGTCGACCGC
>SKKK01000082.1 GCA_007121535.1 Planctomycetaceae bacterium
CGCAGCGGCTCGATCTCTTGGATGCGTCCGCTCAGTGCCAGTCCGGCGGCCAGCAGTTCTACCAGCCGCCGAAGCGACACCGTCCACTGTGTGGTCTCATCGACGCTCAGCAACACCCGTCCGTGTACGGGACATGGAATTGCGTGGCGACACCCGTGAACAGGGTGGTCCAAGGTGACGATCGTTTCCACGTGATCGTATTCACAGTCTGGGCAGACAATACTATCAGTCGGTTCCGCTGGTTGTAGAATCCCTGCCGTTTTCAACTGCATGAATGCGGCTCGGGCTGAAGATCCGTAGGGCTGTGGAAATACCGATTCGGAATACTCTATGTGCCGCCACAAGAATTCCAATGCGTTATTCACAAATCCATCCCCATAATCGAAAACAACGTTCGGCGATTTCACGGTGTTCATCCGCGAGGCTGGCCAGATTCGACCAGCTCGGGAGACTTACGTTCAACCTGATGATCTCCGGCGATTTGACACCTTTGGCCATCAGGGTCAGTTCCACGAGGGCTTTCTTCACCGTCACATCGACAGCCGTGTAGCCTTCGGCTTGCAAAAGACGTTGGATCTTCTGCACCCACTTGGGGCGATCGACGTATTGCGAAAATCCTCGTTGCAGAAAATCGTCCCGACTGCCATAGTTCGGGAGCCAGTAGATTCTCACCAGACGGACCCGGGCGATGCCATCCGCCGGATCGGTCGGGAAGGTGAAATCGGGATCAAGGAGGGACTGCAGATTAAAGACTGGTTTCAGCGGATCACACGGTTCCACGTCCAGGCTCAACACGGCGCGACAGAACGCCTGCTGTAGTGGATAGTGCGTTTCCCGTCCACCCCTGGTTACCAGTTCCAGTGTCCCCTGCTGCGGATGGGCCACGAAGAGCACGTCGAATGCGAACCTCCGTGGCCTGCTTTCCGTTCGTCCGTCTTCGTCGAATTCGAGCGGCGAGTCCGCCCAATTGTCTAACTGGGCGAAGAAGTACTCGCTGCCATCAGGACGCGAGTAATGATCGATCCGACAGTGCTGGCCCCGTAACTCGTTGGGCCAAAAGTGCTCGGTGAGAGATCTTGCCAGAGCGTTTGTCACTTCCGGGGTTACGTGAATCGGCCGCTTGGGGAGGCTATTACGACGAACTGCGAAGCGTCCACCTGACAGGGCATCTGCCTGGGCGAACAACGTGGCCTGGTCGAACAACTGCGGATATTCCAGATAGAACCACATGGCCTTGTTCAGACGGGTCTTGCAGGCCGCCAGCTTCCAGGCGTTGTCGGGATCGTGGACTCGTAACAGTTCAGCAAACGCTCGCAGGCCATGTTCGTCGGCAGCTGCTACCAGTTTGCGAAAGATGGCTTGGACCTGGCAGCGCCGTTCGTCGGGCAATTGCTGCCAAGCGTCGTAGATCGGTTCGATCCGTCGCCCTTCCTTCAGCTCGTCCCAGGGCAAGCTGCAGAGTTCTCCGCGACCGGTGAAGAACTGCTGAAGCAACGCAATGGAGATTTGTCGAAGGATTCTTCGGGGGGCAAATTGTTGTGTCATCGATGGTGTTCCCCGCATCTTGGGAGAATGAATGAGACGCTTCCGATGCGAGCACGTCTCGGCAAAATCCATGGCCAGACGGTGTTTGTTCGGGGCGAAACCGCGAGCCAAATGCGCGCAGTATCGTTCGCCCAGTTCGTCACAGCGGAGCCAAAGCGAACCGCCAGCGCTCCACTCGTGTGAAAATGGTTCCAGGCTTGAAAACAACAAGGTCAGCCGGCCGAGTAGCAACCCGGCTGGATGCGGACACGTGCGGTCCGCTTCAGAGTGCCCCAGGCGGAGGCGTATGTAGCGTCACCAGCGGGCACCAGAAGCCCGTGTTTCCTGCGAGATGTTTACGACCGCGTGGCATGGACCTCACCTTGATTCCGCCGTTGACGAAGTGCCCGGCAGCAAAAACATGCTTATCCGTTCAGGTGTACAGCTGAACCGTACTGCGTTGCCTATGATAGCATGGCCGCAATTCGCGTCAAGCATCTTTTCGCCAAAAATCGGATGCTGGTCGTAAACCTTTGCAGGCAACGATTTTGTATGACCGAGCTGCCAGTGGCTCCTGCTGGAAATCGCGTGTCGCCAGGTAGCAGGGCTCATTGTGATCGCGCAGAGACGCTGTACAATCGCTGGCGGGGGAAACGACCATGACTCAATCGAGTGAAGACGCGACAAACCGCTGGATCGAGATCGAAAACCTGCTGGAGACCTTTTTCCAGAAGTACCCTGACGATGCGTATCGAGATGTCGCTCGCGGTTTTCTCAGCAAGCTGGTTGCGAATTCCCCAAAGCTGACAGGGCAGCCAGGTGGCTGGGCGGGTGGTCTGGTCCACGCGATCTCTGCCTGGACACCCTTACAGCGGTGCCACGTGATCCGTAATTCCGAACTGGAGGAGCTCTTCGGTACGAGCATGGGGACCATTCGGACCCGTGCCGAGCGGATTTGGCAGATCGTCGAAGCCGAGTCGGGCCGGGAACTGCTGGCGTCTGAACGCTTCCGGGATTTTAATTTGCGCGACGAGGCCAACGCGATCTGCGCCTACGCATTTCGCAACGGGCCGATCGAGGACATCCATGCGTCGGTGGATTCCGACGGTCGTAATCGCATTAGCGATCCGGAGATGAAACAGCTCATGATCGAGGCCAGCCGAAAAGTGGCCGAATTGTTGGAGATGAAGGAACGCACCCCCGAGCAGTACCAGGTATTCATCCGGGGCTACAACCGGACGTGGTGCGCGAAGTGGGAACGGTAAAATCCCGCCGCACGTGGCCCGACGTCGGCCCGTGTGGCGTTCACGGGTGTTGTGGCCTGTGCCGCTACGTCGCGATGTGGGAAAGGGGGACGTGCCGATTGGTCACGACACGGCACGTGCTAGCACAAGCTGTTCCCACGGCCCCGGCATCGTACGTCGTGGATGCTCAGACGGCACACGCTGCGGGGTCGCGTAGCGCTTGCTCAATCTTGTCCCAGCGATCACGGAATTCATCCGAATTGACACATCCGTAGTTCAAGATGCCGCGATAACCACCCTTTGCACTATACTCCTTGATCTGGTCGCGAATCTCGTGACCGAACGCCAGGAAGTAGGTGGGAGGGGTTCGATCATCATTCAGACAGACGAAGACGTAGATGATACGATCGAAAACCTTGGCCTTGAGGATCGGCCAACCGACGTTCTTCCGTAGGCGAATGGCCTTCACCTGCACGTTGACTGTTCGCAAGTCACGCTCTGCGAAGAGGTCGATCGCCTTGGCGTTGCCCAGCGTCATGGCAACGGAATAACCGCGTTTGTATAGTTCGGCGGCTACGAAGTATTCACCGGCCAAGTGCGATGTGTTCGATTCTCGAGATTTCTTCTTCGTATTTTCCACCGCTGGCTCCCTTCGTGTTTCAAAAACTCCCGAAACTTTGACCACGCTCACACCGCACATCATCCAACGTGCGGCATGGTATCACAAGCGGATGGCCTTTGACCATGCATCCGTGGAATGATAACTCAATCGCCGCTCGTGTGGCCCAGGCAGCAGGTGGCGGTCCAACGTCGCTGCGTGGGCGACGTCGCCGCCGGGTCGCGATACGGCAGATACTGGGATAAGCCGCAATTTCCGCCGCACGTGGCCCGACGTTGGTTCGTGTGGCGTTTACAAGCAACGGTTGGAATGGATGGCGGATCGGGGCACTGGCGGCGACAGGACGGCCTACTTCCCCGCCCCTTTCGGACCACACTTTTCCGGCTCCAGCCCGGCAGCCATAACCGCCTCTCTCCAGTCCCGGAAATACCTACGCACGGCAGCGGCAAGCGGACGATCGTCCTGACGCGTGGCCGTAGCCGTTACGGGTTTGCCTTCACGATGCCTTGCCTGGATCGCAACGATCACTTGCTCCCTGTCCCATTGCACACCACCCGGTGTGACGGATTCCTCCGGCGCCAAGCCAGCGGCTACCAACGCCCGTCGCCAGCCGTGAAAGGCGGCCGCCGCCCCGGTCGCGAGATCATGGTCCTCCAAGCAAACCTGGCTCCAACAAAGCGAACGGCCTGCCGCTTGCCGTTCCCGCAATGCAGCCACGATCTGCTGCCTGTCCAGTCGCCGGGGCTTGGAACGCTGGACAACGCGATTGAGATCAATCCCAGCCGCACGTAGGGCCAGTCGCCATGATCCGAAGTACTGACGCGCGGCATCACACAGTCGTCGGTCGCGACGCTCGTTGCGTTTTCCCGAAAGATCGTTGCCCAGCCGGCAGATGTTGCGGATTTTTTGCAAGACGCGTTCCGGGCTGTATTCGTCCACCACGGCCACACGTCGGACGTTGACGCCGGCGTATGTCAGCGCCGTTTCCCAGGTCCCAAAATGCTCACACGCCGCTGCCAGGAGCAACTTGGCATCCCGTTTGACGGCCTCCTCTGAGAGTGGGAGGTTGTGGATGTCTCGTTCCACGATTTCCCGGATCACGTCTTCACGATTCATGCGGTTTTCCTGGATGACTTCGTTTCGTTCCTTGGCAGAAGTGTGCGTGTGTTGAGGCCCGCTGCAGCCAGTGCCTTTTCCCAGCTGCCAAAATGCTTTGTGGCCGCAGCACGCAGGGCAGAATTACAGTCGGCCTGATACCGGGCAAGTGTACCCCTGACGTACTGGTCCTGAATCGCCTCGATGACTTGGCGTTGCCAACTGGCCCGGTGAGTCGGATCGAGTCCTGCTGCCACTCTCGCCTGGCGAAGACTGCCGAAATACCTGTTTGCGGCAGTAACCAGCGCGTTATCATGCGTCCAAATGCACATCCCTGGAATGCTGTCCAATCTTCGGAGTTCCGCCATCACTCGCTCTCGCGACCACTCCCTTCGGGCAGGCCATTCATAACCAGCTGCAGCCAGCGCCGTGGCCCAGCGGCCGAAATGTTTACGGGCTGCTGAGTAGAGGTTGGGGTTCTTGCGCATGATGTCCTTGATTTCCCGCCCCTGCCGACGCCACGCCTGGATCGCCTCAATCACCGCGGTCTTGCTCCATGCCCTTCGCAGTGCCGATTCCAACCCCGCGGCCCGTACGGCCTTTCGCCAACTGCCGAAGCGCGAGGCTGCCGCATCCCGTAAACCCCGATCGTCCATCGATTCAAATCGCAGGGGCAGACCTTGCCGATGTCTGGCCTGGATGGCCGCAATCACGCTCGAATCGCTCCACCTCCGATGCCGTTGCGTCAAACAGCCCGCCGCCTGCAACGCATGACTCCAGCGGCCGAAGTATCTCCCGGCGGCGGAATAGAGACGCGTGTCCGTGGTCCAGGCAGTCGTCAGCGATCCTTGCTGGTATCGACTGCGGATTACCGCAATCACGCGTTCTTCGGTCCATGTCTGGCGAGTCATCCCGTGTGCTTTCGCTGGTAACATCCCCTTCTCGTGCCACTGTCGAATCGCCTCAAGCATACGCTCCGTGGTCCATTCGTTCCGGCTCATCTGCCCGACTCCCGACCAACGACTCCCGCCGCGACCAGCGCCTTGCGCCAACTGCCGAAATAGCGATGCGCCGCCGCTTGGATATTCGATCCGACATGCCGCCGCGTCGGACGGACTCCGCGACCACGCCAGGCCTTCAGCTCCATCAGGATCCGCTGCCGGGACCATTGCTGTCGCGGCTCGGGCTTCACTGGAACCCCCGCGGCCTTCAGCGCGGCGCGCCAACTGCCAAACCACTTTTGCCCGGCCGCGCCCAACTGACCGTTATCCGGTGCGCCGTACGCGAGCGACAGACCTTGTCGGTGGCGTGATTGGATCTCGTCGATCACGCGTTGCCGCGACCATCGTTCGCATTCTGATGGGAGATCTGCGGGGGACACGCCCGCAGCGGCCAGCGCCGCCCGCCAGCTCCCGAAACGTCTGCAAGCAACAAGATATAGGGACTGCCCCACCGAGGTTTTCCGCAACGGCACCCCCTTTCGCTTTTGCGTTCGGATTTCGTCCAGAACCCGCTGGTGATCCCACTTCGCTCGAGGTATTCGAACTCCAGGGATGCCTGCGGCCTGAAGTGCCGCACGCCAACCGCCAAACAGACGGAGGGCCGCTCGGACCAGTGACCCGTTGTTCAGACAGCCGCTACTTAGAGGCCGCCCCTCGCGGTGCCTTGATTGAATCTCCGCGATCAGGCGTTCCCGGGTCCACCGGGTTCTCTTCCGCGGCTCACGAGGAGCGGCGAGGCCTGCGGCCACGAGCGCGTCATGATAGCTGCCAAAGTATCTCCGCGCGGCGTCGGCCAGGCATGCATCGGTGTGATCCATATTCGTCATCTTCTGGCCGCGCTCAGAGCGGATGCGCAGTTCCCCGATCACCTTCTCTGGAGTCCAACGCGTTTGGGTCTTGGGACGCCCGGCGGGAATCCCCGCCGCCCGCCGCGCCGCGTGCCAGGTGCCGAAGCGGACAATCGCCGCCGCAATCAACTTTTTGTCTTTCTTGTGACTGATGGGCGGTCCATTAACGTGGCGGTCCTGCAACGTTTCTATCACACGTTGACGAGTCCATTCCGTGCGCCGGCGAGCTTTCTGTCCGGGGACGAGAATGCCCGCCTCCACCAAGGCGGCAGGCCAACTGCCAAACAGCCGATAGGCCGCATAAGCAAACGTGCGATCCTCCAACCAGGTGCTGTCGTCGAAATGCCCCTCCGCATCCCAGCGCCGCAACTGATCCAGGATTTGCTCTTTGGACCACTTCTGTTGGCGTTTGCAGGCGATGCCCGCAGCCTCCAACGCATCGCACCAGCTGCCGAACTTCACTTTGGCAGCCTCGTAGAGCCTCGGGTCGGCGGTAGACGTCAGGGGCAGACCTTGCGTCTGTCGCCACTGGAGTTCCCGCAGCACGTCCTGCGCGGAACGGCGCGTCGGTTTGGCAGGGCAGCGCACGGGCGTAAAGCCGGCGGCCTGAATGGCCGCATTCCAGCTGCCAAACAGCCGGTGGGCCGCGCTGGCCAGTGCCTCCGGAACATCGCGTCCGCCGCGGGGAAGCCCACGCTTGCGGTAAGCCCGCAGCTGTTCCAGCACTCGCTCTTCTGTCCAGCGACGCCCTTCGGTGATTCCGGCTGCCGCTAGTGCCGCGTCCTGGCTGCCGAAATACCGTCGCATCGCGTGGCAAAGAGCAGGGAACTCCACCCATAACCTCTTGATCGGCCGCCCCCGTGCATGCCACGATTGGAGTTCCCCAATTACGGATTCCTTCGACCAGCGCAACCTGGGCGCGCCGTGCGGTTGCCGTCCCCGGATCGCGTCGACGGCTGCCTGCTTGATCCGTTTGCGAGTGGTCACCGCTTGCCTCCCTCCAGACTGATTCCGGCCGCCGCCACGGCTTTCGACCAGGTGCCGAAGTGCCGGATGGCCGCAGCCGCAAGATTCTTATCCTCTTTCCACACACGCGACAGGACCCAACCGCGTGCGTGCCGGTGCCGGATTTCTGCGACCACCCGCTCCCGGCTCCACTTGGTTCTGCGGCGCCGCTTCCCCACGTCGAAACCCGCGGCCTGCACGGCCTTTCGCCAACTTCCGAACCGCCGCGTCGCGGCGGAAAAGATCTCCAAATCCTGGCTCGCCTCCCGGCCGCGTAGCGACTGGCCCCGGATGTGGCGATCCTGAATCGCCTCGATCACCTCTTGTTTCGACCAATCACGCGGCGGAGGTTCCAGCCCTGCCGCCAAGAGCGCGTTTTCGTAGGTCCCAAAATGGCTCTTAGCCGCGACGTAAAGGCCCTTGTCCTCGCGGGACAGGGCCGCCTTGCGGGGCCCCCGATGCCAAGCGAGGAGCGCCTTCAACACCAGTTCCCGCGACCAGGTTCTTTGCCTTGGCGGAAGTCCGGCCGCCTTCAGCGCCGCACGCCAGCCGCCAAAGTACCTTGCCGCCGCCCCGCCAAGTCCAACGTCGTCCTTCCACACGCTCGTCGTCGATTCTCGGCGGTGCCAATTCCGGATCTCCTGGATCACCTTCTCCCGTGTCCACCTCCGCTGCGTCTTGGGCTGGAAGCCTGCGGCCAACATCGCCCTCTTCCAGATGCCGAATCGCCTCAAGGCGGCCCGAACGAGCGGCGGGTCGCGTCTGTGGATGTTAGACATTGACAGACCCTGCCGCTGCTGGGCCCGGATCGCTTCGATCACGTCTTCTCGCGTCCAAGATTGCCTCCGTTTTACCTCAACCCCTGCCGCCGTGACCGCTTGGCGCCAAGTGCCGAAGAGGCGGACAGCGGCATTCCCCAGCGACGGGTCACGATGGGTCATTCCTGTCAAGGGTAGCCCTCGGCCATGGCGAGCGCGGATCGCGTCGAGCACCTGTTGTTTGGTCCAATAACGCTTCGGGGCGATGGTCGGGGTGAACCCGGCAGCCAGCAGCGCCTGACGCCAGCTGGAGAAACGCCGTGCAGCAGCGTCATACAAATGACGATCTTCGCGCCATGTCTTCAGGAGTGATTCGCCTCTCGCGTGCCGGTCGCGAATGGCCGCAATGACGCGTTCTTTCGACCAGCGGTGGAACGCCCGGGCACCCGGCACGCCAACAGCCAATAGGGCGCCCTGCCAGCTGCCGAAGAACTTCTTGGCCGCCGTGTACAACGACTGGTCATCCCGCCAGACCACCGTCATGGGCAAGCCCCGCTGCTGTCGAAGCTGGATCGCCTCGATCACCTTTTCGCGAGTCCATTTCTTTGGGGACATGTCATTTCTCCGTGCTGTTGATCACCTGCTCGAATGCTTCCAGTTCGAGAGGATGGTGTTCCCGCAGGTACTCCTTGACCCGTGGATTTGCCAAGAGCGACCGCACGTAGATCACCAGCTTGAGCAGGTTGGTCGTGTACTGCCGGTACAGCCCCGAATAGAAGTCCTGCTGCTGTTCCGCCTCCTGCAGTTTCTTCAGCAGGTCGCTCTTCTTCGCGTCAGCCTGTGACCAGGGCGTCTTGATGCTGTTCGTCTTGGTCCGTTTAGCCGCCGGGGTTTTCAGCACCATCCCCTTGGCGAACGTGATACTGTGATCCTTGCAAGAATCCATCAGCTTCAGGATCTCCGCCTGGCGCTCCGGCTTGACGTGCGTCAGTTCTTTGACGCACTGCAAGGTGAGCTTGCCGGCCTCGAAAGCCTTGTTTACCGTGGGCTCCAGTTTCTTCTGCAGTCCCGAGTTCAAACGATGGCTGATGCCTGCCATTCCGAACGCATCTGCGATCGTCTTCTCATCGAGTTCCTCCAGCGACTTGCGAAGCATCCGCATTTCCTGGGCCGGGCTAAGCTGGTTGACCATGCGATTGCTCGTGAAGCCATCCCGCTGATTCCATAACAAACAGGGCACGGTCTCCACGCCCATCTCCAGCAGGATTTGGTAACGCAGCACGCCGTCCAGAATCTCGTAGTCGTCGTCCAGTGGATACACGACGAGGGGTTCGAGCAGACCGACGGCCCGCAGACTGGCCTCGATCCGCTTCCGATCCTTGGCGCTGACCTTCCGTTCGCTCCGCGGCACCAGCTTCACAATGGGAATGTCCAGCCCCTGAACCAGTTTTCCGTTTCCGTTACCGTTGCCATTCATATCTGTCCTCCTTTCGGTTATGTTTCCAAATGAGAATCCGCCGGCTCGTTCCAGAGCCGGCAGGGCACCGTCTCCACGCCAATCGCTTGCAGAATGCGATAGCGAATGCAGCCGTCCACAATCGTGAAATGGTCGCCGCTGGGGTACACGATCAGCGGCTCGATCAGGCCCACCGCCCGCAGGCTGGCCTCGAGCCGCCGCCAATGCTTCTGGCCCACCCGGCGTTCGTTCAGTGGCACCAGTCTCCCGATCGGCAGGTCCAAATCATGGACCCGTTTTTCGTTTCCGTTGTCCATCATGTCTGGTCTCCTCTGCGAATTAGGACTCGTAACGACAATCGCCCTGCAGGTCCGGTCGATTGGACAGCTTCTCCTCACGCAGGATTTGCAGAAACGCCTCGTCCTTCCACAATGTGTTGATCCCGGTCAGTAGCGTCATGAAGCGGTTTTCCTTGGTCTGGGCCTCCCGGACGTAGGAGGCCTTGGCCCTAGTCGCGTCCACGATGTCCTGTTCCAGTTGATTGACCGTGTACTTGGCGGGGCCGGTTGCCTGCCGGGTCTTGTGCTCCCGGGCGCGGGTCGAGATGATCTTTCGTGCCTGGGCGAAGTTGGACGTCGTCACCAGCCCCTCGTCGAAGGCGTCCATCAGCACATTCTGGATCTGGCTGTCGTCGGTGGCCGCCACTTTCATGGCGAACTTGATGGGGAACACGCCCTGCTCGACACCCCGGACGAGGCGTTCCTCCCCTTGCTCCACCAGCCGGATCAGGTCCCGAGTGAAGTACTCGTCCTTGCAGGCGATGACAGCGACCTGCTTGATCGTCAGCCCCTCGTCGTGCATCCGTTTGAGTTCACGGGCGAAGTCCATGCTGTCGCGTTTGAAGCGGGCCAGGTTCTCAACCAGTGATTGCAGGTAGGCCTCCTTGCGGGTGCAGGTCACGACTTCGGCCACAATGGTCGTCCGACCCAATTGCTGGTGGGCCAACAGGCGGCCTTCGCCGCAGATCAGCTCGTATAACTCCGTGCGTTCCACAAACTTGTCGTTGACGCGGATGGGTTTTTGCAGGCCCACAGCGTCGATACTGACCACGTTCATCTCAAACTGCTCCCTATCGCGGTTGCGGCTGTTGATGACCTTGATCTTGTCGATCGGGATTTCGGCGTAGTGGCGGTTCCGAATGGGTACAATCTCGGGCATGAGATCCATGTGATGGCTCCTTTACAGCAGAGTTTTCAGGAAGTTCAAATCGTGCTGGCCGAAGAGTTCGGCTCGCGTGGACGTGGACGTAATGCGGAGCGATTGATCGCCGGCCAACCAGCGGGGCAAGGCAACGTAGCCGAGAATATCGGCCTCCTTCGGGTTGGAGAGCAGGACGCCCAGTGTGAGGTCGATCACGTGGCGTTCGTCTGGCCGGAAGGGCCAGTAGGCGGTGTAGCCGCTGAGCATGGGCACCGCGGGCTGGATGGAGAGGGCCAGTTTTTGGTCCAGGACCAGGAAGTCCCCGTAGGTCAGAACTTCGGGAACGTGTTGGCAAATCTGCTCGTGAACCAATTGGCGGACCTGGTCGTGCTGCTCGCGATACAGCTGCTGGAAGGCCAGGTCCAGGGAGCCGAAGTGCGAAGCGTAAGTGCTGGCCGACGGAACGTCGTCGTCCAATCGCAAGAGCGACGAATGCCAGAGTCCGTGCTTGCTGTACAGGGCCTCCAATTGGCTGATCATTCGCTCGGGCTGATACTTCAGGCGTCGTTCCGCGAGGATTTGCTGAGCCTGCAGGAATTGCTCGACGCCGATGATGCCCTCGAACGCTTCGGGCGTGCGAACCCATTTTTCGGGCGGATTGATGCGCCGAGGCGTCTTCAGCTTCTGGGAATGCTGGTTGTAGATCATGGTGCCGACGTACTTCTCGTTTTTCAGACGGATGAGCACCATCGGGCCCGTCCACGGACAGCCCTTGGCGGATGGGACGCCGTCGGCGTTGAGCCGCTCGGCGATCCGATAATGGGAGTGGCCCAGGTTCACGAACTCGTGAAAAATGCGACGGATCGTGACCACTTCTTCCGGATCGCCTTCCACGAGCGTAACCCGCTGGTTCTGGATGGCCTTGCGTTTGCCCGCATCCAAGACACCGACAGGTTCGCGAGCTTCGTCCAGCAACAAGCGTTTCAGGCCAAACGGCGGCGAACCGCCCGCCCAGTACCCTTGCTCTGCGATCTTCTTGCACCCGTGCCAGACCTTCTTGGAAAGTTCCCAGCTGTACCGGGCGGCGCGGAAGCGTTCGAATTGGACGTACACCGGGTACAGGGGATCATCTTCCCGGGGCATGCCGATGGTCGTGTAGATGACCTCTTTGCCGTGCTTGCGGCATTCGGCGCTGTACTGCGCCGAGAGGTCGATGTCTTGGAATCGGCCCCAGCGACTGACGTCCAGGCAGAGGACGTACTGGAAGTCGTCACGCTTGGTGACCCACTCTTTCATCATCTCGCTGAACGCTGGGCGGCCCTCGGCGTTCAAGCCCGAACGGCCGGCGTCGGCAAAGTCGTGAATGATTTCTACGCCGTTCTTATCGGCCCACTCACGCACCTGTTCCTGTTGGATTGGGATTGAGTTCTCCTGCCGATCTTGGGCCGAGTGGCGATAGTAGGCCACCGCTCGGAACTTGGGGACCGCCTCGTGATCCGCGGGTCCAGTCTCCCACCAGTGTGTCATGGTCGTCTCCTTGTTGTCTGAGTCTGGCGGTTGGCACCGTGCCGACCGCCAGCCAGGAGACGACAGTTACGCTATGGCTCGAGCAGGGATCAAGCGCCGGGCGGAAAAAAGAGGACAATTTTTTGGCGGGAGTTGAACGGGTCAGACTTTTCCGGCGTCGACGATGACTCGGGGTGGCGTGGTGCCTACGAAAAAAGCCCCGTTGATCCATCGGACCAGCGGGGCTGGGCATCCGTGTGGCAGCTAACCCTGGGCGTCGGGCTGCACTTGCCCCCCGTCGGAGAATTCGCAAGCTATCTTCAGGCCGTTCTTGTCGGCCCATTCGCGAACCTGGGCCCGTTGGATCGGGATCGAGGTCGCCCGCAGCGAGTCGCGGTAGTACGCCACCGTCTGCACCTGGGGGATCGCGGCCTTGGAGTCCAGAGTCCCACCATTCAAACCGTCGCTCATCGTTCTCTCCTTGATGTTCGAGTTCGGCGGCGAACACCGCGCCCGCCGCCGTCAAGGAGACACCAGTTACGCTGCGAGGCGAGCAGGGATCAAGCGGGAAATAGAACGGAAAAACGAGGACCGTTCTTCGGCGTCAAGAACCGGGGCAAGTCAAACTGTGACGGGTCGAAATGCGTGGTGCAGAGTGCCATGTTCACAGATCGGTGCTGGCCCATCCCACAATCTCCAAGGCGTCGAAGCACAACGGCTGCACCGTCACCAGGGACACGCCTGCACGACGGAATCTTGCAAGAAGCTCTGCTTGGTCGGCATGCGAGCGGGTCAGACGAGCCAGGTCGCACGTTACCACGCAGTCCACCTTGCCGGCGTCAATGTCCGCGAGTAGTGCAGTCAACGCCGGTCGCTTCAGCGTGCCGGCCGAGTGGCCGATGTCTTCGTAACTCGGACGGAGGCGGACCCAACCTTGGGCCCTTTGAGCCGCCAGGAAGGCATGGATAGCTCTTCGCTGTTCTCGCAGGGGTCCCAACTTCGATCCCACGTTGATCCTGGTGTAGACGGCGCAGCGGACGGTGTTCGAACGGGTCTGATTTCGGCGTGGTCGTAGCTTGGTCATGATCGCTCCTTTCGGTTGGGGGTGAAGAACCAGGGCGATCCTTGCTCGACTCCGGAGAGCTGGCAAGGTGGCTTGCCAGCTTTGTGGAAACGAGCCAGGATCGCACCCCGTTTTCAATTTCCAAGACGAAAGGAGAGACCATGATGACCGAAGTAACACACGTCGCAAGCCTCCAGTCGCGAGCTATCGCCCATGACCCCAACTCCATTTGTGGTGCCGATGCCCAAGGGACGCTCGATGCCCAAGACGAGCAGATCCGCAAGCATCTCCGCTACGACCCTGGCTGCTCGATGGGCGCGAGAATTCGACTGGGCCGTATGGCTGCTGAGCGGAAAGGTTACTGGACAGGTGGTAATCTGCCATACGGCATGCGTCGTCTGTTGCTGGACGCCAAGGGGAATCCCCTGCGTCTGCTGGAACCTGGAGAACGAAAGACTGTCCGGAAGCATCGCGTGGTGCTGGTGGCCGGCGAGCCCGCAGAAGTCGCCGCGATCCGCCAAATCTTCTGTCAATTCGTCGACCTGGGCTACACGTCGGCCCGCATCGCCGATGAATTGAATGCACATGGGATTCCTGCCGCTGATGGCAAACGCTGGACCGCTCGCCGGGTACTGGCGTGCCTTCGTAAGCAGGCCTACGCCGCCCCGATCAACTATCGCAGCGAGACGGGGCGCCAGGGCCAGCGGTGGGTTCGGCTGCCGGAAGGCGGCCAGAGTATCGTCAGCTTGGAACAATTCGAACGCGCCCAGGAAATGCTGGCATATCCATCGGAAATGGATGGCACCCCAAGCCCGTGACGCGTGAGGATGTGGACAATACTACCGTGCGGCCGTCGTCGGGATCAGTACCGACCGTACTGACGCGGATTCGGACCGATCGCTTCGACCACCCGAGGGTACTTGATGCGCGCCGCCGGCTCCTTGGGTTTCGTGCGAGCTCTTCGAATCTCGAAGTACCAATCGTCCCCGAAGTCGAA
>SKKK01000145.1 GCA_007121535.1 Planctomycetaceae bacterium
CATTGTCTCCAGCAGATTCGGAGAGGCCAACAGATTGTGTTTTCCCAGAAGGAAATGGAACACGGCAACGGCGCCAGTCAACTGCGAGTTCCTTTCTTCGAGAATCGTTCCATCCTGCCCCCCCCCATCTGCTGGCCTCGCTGAATCTGCTGGAAACCCGAACATGAACACCAACCGCCGCTTGTTTCGATCTTTTCGCTGAACAACAAGTAAGCGGGAACAATCCACCCGCCGAACACTGAAGTCAAGGCCAGACCCCAGCGAATCCCGCTCGACGGTCGGCATGGCGGTCAGCCCGTTGACCAGTTCCGCCATCGGCGCGTGATCCACCAGCGGCTCGCCGCCGATGATCACCAACGACAACCGCCGGGCTTGAAAATGCCCTTGGAAGGATCGACCAGCGGTCGATCTGGGTTCGCTACCAGCATTGCCAAATTCCAACGTCCGGTCACGCAAAGCCGTCAAGTTGACTCGCTTGACATCCGTTCGCTTATAGGCTCTGCTACGATTCATGGGGGTGACCTCCTTCTTACTGGTTCCCGAATGGAAAACCACCAGTTTCGAGGCGTCCCCGCCCTTTTTGCAACAACTGTACTTTAACCAACTAGCCACCGGTCTACCAGTAGCGGAAAAACCGGGGGCTAGCGCCCAGCCGCTCAGATAAGGTGCTCCCCAGACCGGGGGCTAGCGCCCAGCCGCTCAGATAAGGTGCTCCCCAGGCCGGGGGCTAGCGCCCTGCCGCTCAGGTAACGCGTTCCCGACTGGCATCGATAATAGGATGGAAAGCAAGATGAAGGTAAGCTGCTTGAGCCTGTTACTGGTCGCTTTATGGATGTGCGGAGCTTTGGCTGCCATGTCGTTGGCACAGGCACCGTTGCAACCATTGGACGGTGGGACGCTGCTGCCGGTCCAAGTCGGGGCCCGGGTGTGGAGCGATCGGGACTATACGATGACCGCATGGCCCGATGCTCTGAAACAGCATCGGGTCTTTCTGCAGTCGTCGATCCGATCCAGTCGGTTCGAGGTCTTCACGCCGGGCTACGTGGTTGTCTTGACGCCGATCAACGAAGTACACAACCAATCCGACGCTTTGCGCGCAGCCGGTTTCGAGTTCGTGGACCTCGATCCATTTCATCCCTATCTGATTCGTGAGGGACGCACCGGACAACCGTGTATCGCGCTGCAACGGGCCGTCCAGACGGGCGATTCGATCGAATTCGGCTACTATGGCATCGCCTTGTGGAGCCAGCAGCGGCTGCCCGCGTCCAGCGCCGCCCCGGAAGTCGCGCCGTTGATCACGATCCCGACGGTCGATATCTCCGGGCAAACGGAACGGCACGTGATCGTGGCCGCTGGCACCGAGGCAACGTACCAGGGCCACGTGGACACCGTGCTGATGCCGGACGGCAAGACGATGTTCGCCGTCTGGGCGATCGACCATGCCGGGCACCTCGGCCCCTTGGCTCGCAGCGATGACGCCGGTTTGACGTGGCATCGCATCGAAACGCCGGAAAACTGGCGGGAGATGCGAACCACCACGCCGACCATCCACCGATTGGTCGATCCGGCAGGAACCGAACGCTTGTTTGTTTTCGCCGGTCAGAATTTCCCCGGGCGACTGCGTCAATCGTATTCCGAGGACGGCGGACGAACCTGGACGCCCATGCAGGATACCGGATTGGCCGCAGAGTGTCCTCCGAAGAGTATCCTTGCCTTCGACGACGGTCGGCGGCTGGTCATGTGGTGCGACCGCCGGGACCCGTCCTCGTCGGGCCGCGAGGATGTTTCACCGGTGGTTTGGAAGAGCGAGTCGTTCGATGGCGGCCTGACGTGGAGCGACGAACAGATCGTGGTCCGCGTGCCGACTCGTTGGGCACAGCCCGCCGTGATCCCTTCGCCCGATGGACAGCGAGCGGTGATGCTGATGCGCTACAACGGCCCGGGACCTTCGCCGCTGGCCGTCAGCGACGACGGCGGAGAAACGTGGTCGCAGGCTCGCGAAGCGCCGCTGGCCGTGACCGGTCACCGACCGAATATGGTGTACGCACCCGACGGACGTCTGGTGGTTGTCTTCCGCGACATGGCGGGCGATTTCGAGCGGGGTTTGTGGACCAATCCCACGGCCGGGCATTTTGTGGCCTGGGTCGGCACGTTCGACGACCTGTACCATGGCCGTCAGGGACAATATCGCATCAAGCTGATGCACAGTCACGCCGGCCGTGACAACGCATATTCCGGACTGGAAGTCTTGCCCGATGGAACCATCGTTGCCACCAACTACATCAAGTACACACCCGGCCCCGAGAAGCATTCCATCGTCAGCACCCGTTTTCAACTGGAAGAAACCGACGCCCTGTTAGCCACCCCGGCGGATTAAGCTCTGTCCGAAAAGGGCTCAGACCCTTTGGATGGCACGCATCGAGCCTCACGTTTTGACCGTCAGCCGAAGGCGTACGAGCGGTCGGCAGGCACCCATGCATCTACGTACGCCTGCGGCTAACGGTGACTGCCAATCCTTCCTGCGAGCGATCGTTGAGCGATACCGGGTGCTTACACCAGCGCTTCCCAGGCGTCGATCAGCAGGTTGGCCGCACGTTGGATCTCGTCGTCGGTCGTGTACCACCCGACGCTCAACCGTACCGTGCCTCGCGCTTGGGCAACCGTCAGCCCCATGGCGCGCAACGTGGGTGACATGCTGACTTGGCCACTGTGACAGGCGGAACCGGTCGAGGCGCACAGCTCGGGGACCCTGGCCAGCAGGTCCGCGCCGGCGACTTCCGGAAACCGGACACTCAAGGTATTCGGCAGCCGAGGCGCCTCGGCGCCGTTGATCTGCAAACTCGAGCCGATCGCGGCGGCTAGTAGTTCCTGCAACTGGTCGCGCAATCGCGTCATTTGACGCATCGCTTCGTCCAGTTGGTTGGATGCCAACGCCGCCACGTGGCCCAGCCCGACCAGATAGGGCACGTTTTCCGTCCCGGGTCGCAACCCGCTCTCATGCCCGGCGCCTCGCAACAACGGCTCGATGCGGACCCCGCGGCGAATGTAAATCGCTCCCACCCCTTTGGGCGCGTACAACTTGTGACCCGCCAGCGTCAGCATATCCACGCCCAGCTCGTCGACATCCGTAAGGATTTTGCCGATCGTCTGAGCTGCATCGGAGTGGAACGGCACCTCGTGATCCTGACAGATCTGCGCGATTTCGCTCAGCGGCTGGATCACCCCCGTCTCGTTGTTCGCATGCATGACGCTCACCAGCCGCGTATCCGGCCGGATCGCCGCCAGCACCTCCTCGGGCGGCACCCGTCCTTGACCGTCGCACGGGACCACCGTCACGTCGAAGCCCATCCGCTGCAGATGCCGGGCCGGTTCGGCAACCGCCGGATGTTCGATCGCCGAGACCACCAGATGCCCGTCCATCGGCGGTGCGTTCAGCAACATTGCACCTTGGATCGCCAGATTATTGCTTTCGGTGCCCCCGGATGTGAAAAACACCTCGTCCGGATCCGCACCGATCAGCAGGGCTACTTGGCAGCGAGCATCCTCGATCGCCTCCTGGCAAGCTCGTCCCAGCGCGTGGTTACTGGACGGATTGCCGTAATGCTCCGACAAGAACGGCAACATCGCCCGAACCGCACCGGGCGCGATCGGCGTCGTCGCGTTGTAATCCAAGTAGATCGTCTTCATATGGTTGCCCGGTGCTCCTTCTTCTGCTGGAAATCGGTCCGCAAACCTTCGCGGCAGCGGGTCGTTGTCCGAAAAAAACGGCCTCCCGACGTAGCTTTGCGGCGTCGACCGCTGCCATCCTACCACCGACCTGGAAACCGCAAAAGCCGCGTAGGATGGACATTCCTGTCCGTCAGGCACCGAGCGTTGGACATCCCTGTCCTCCAACAAGCGCGCGACGGACAGGAATGTCCATCCTAACGCGGCCTGCGGCCGCAACCCAAGTAGGTTGGGTCTCCGACCCGACCCGGTCGGGACAGAGTCCCAACCTACAAAGATGCGCGCACCGTGCGCGCATCTTACAGCCGAAGACTCTAGGCGACGTCTTGGACTGCGCCAAGAAGTCGAGGCCGCTGGCGCGGCAGTGGATGTCGACCGCTGGCCGGTAGCTCGATCCTCGGAG
>SKKK01000344.1 GCA_007121535.1 Planctomycetaceae bacterium
CAGAGGGCGGAGAGAGAGAGGTATTCAGGGCAACCAGTCACGAAACGGAAACGGGTATGCGAGAAAACGCGAAATCAGGCCAGAATGCGACAAATTGAACACCCCAGGTCGGGAGTCGTTTTCGGAGGTAGCGTGTACCACGCGGTTCGTCGTTGCCCGAAAACGACCCCCGACCCCGTTACGACCACAAACACCAACTATCCAGTTTTCCCAGTTCGATGAAAGGAACGTCCCATGTACCGATTGTTCGCTGCCTTGTTGTTGGCCTTCTTCGTTGTTTCGCAAGTGAGTCGTGCTGCCGAGCGTCCGCCGAACTTCGTCATCATCTTCTGTGACGATTTGGGCTGGGGCGACTTGGGCAGTTTTGGCAACCCGACGATTCGCACACCGCACCTGGACCGGATGGCTGCCGAGGGCCAGAAGTGGACGCAATTCTACGTCGCCGCGCCCGTCTGTACTCCCAGCCGCGCGGCCCTGTTGACCGGCCGTTACCCGATCCGCAACGGCATGACCAGCGGCAAACGGGTCGTCCTGTTTCCGAATTCAGGCGGCGGGTTGCCGACCGAGGAGATGACGTTAGCCGATTTGCTGAAACAGAAGAACTATGCGACCGGCATGTTCGGCAAATGGCACTTGGGCCATCTGCCGCAGTACCTGCCGGCGGCCCAAGGCTTCGACACGTACTACGGCATCCCCTACTCCAACGACATGGACAAGATCGGCGGTCCGAACTACCGGCAGGAGGTCATCAGGGATCCCGACTATTATCCGGAGATCGCCCATTTCAACGTGCCGCTGATGCGCGATGACCAGATCATCGAGCGGCCGGTCGACCAGAACACCATGACCAAGCGGTTCACCGAGGAAGCGGTCGATTTCATCAAGGCGAACAAGGACCAACCGTTCCTCGTCTACCTGGCGCACGTGATGCCGCACATTCCGTTGTTCGTGTCCGAATCGTTCCGCGGGCAATCGCGTCGCGGGTTGTACGGCGACGTGATCGAGGAGATCGACTGGAGCGCCGGACGAATACTCGATACTCTCCGCGAACTGGAACTCGACACCAATACGCTGGTCCTGTTCACTTCGGATAACGGGCCGTGGTTGAGCTTCGAGACCCACGGCGGTTCGGCTGGACCGTTGCGTGCTGGCAAGGGCACGACGTTCGAAGGCGGGATGCGAGTCCCCGCGATCTTCTGGTGGCCGGGAACGATCGAACCGGGCGTCGTCATGGAACTCGGTTGCACCTTGGACATGATGGCCACCGTCGCTGCCCTGACAGGGACGACTCCGCCGCAGGATCGCAAACTGGACAGTTACGATTTGTCGCCCGTGCTGTTGGGCAAAGGCGGTAGCCCTCGACAAGAGATGTTCTATTGGACGCGAGCCGAGTTGCATGCGGTGCGATCCGGGCCGTGGAAGCTGCACGCGAAGATGCGCCAGCCGATCAACTACGGCCAAGCGGTGGTGCCCGAGAGTCCGGAACTGTACCACGTCGATCGCGACGTCGCCGAAGCGTTCAACGTCGCGGACCATCATCCGGAAATCGTCCAGCGATTGCTGGAGATGATGGAGGCCCATCAAGCCGATATCGAACCGCATCCGGACATGCTGGCCATCCCGCTGAAGAAATGAAGCAGGCGAGGCCCGCCGCTGAAGGTAGCGAAATTACACGGCGATGGTCGCCATCAGAAGATTGACAGCATCGGCCGGTCGTTCAACAGGTTCTCTAAGGGCATCCGACCTGGAAGGGGCAAACTTCAAACGCCGGCGCAAGACATCGCCTTCTCTGATGATGGGATCAAAGTACTCCGGACTTCGTACATTGTTTCTCGGCCACGTTCCTCGCGAAATCGCTGACATCCACGATACGGACCCAACCGAAGATACTCTGGACGAAGCGATCGTCTGGCTCGTAATCTCAGAACCGATATACGAGCCGGATATCGTTCAGGAAATCGGGTGCCGCTGAGTTCAGCCCCGCTGCCGATCGCCAACAGATGGCGAACCGGTCCGTCAGAGCGAACGACAGACCGCCACCGGCCATGTGCTGGCTGGTATCACTCCACGACCGTTGATTCACCAACATGTCCCAGGACACGAAGGCTCCCAGCCGTTGTGTCAGAATCACATCGAAACTGACCCCCTGCTGGAACTGCGTGTAGTTGTCCCCTGCCGTCTCGAAGATCGCGAAGCCCGATCGCCCGGTGACCGCCGTCCGGTCACTGGTCTCCCACGAGTACATCAACTCGGTCAGTGGCTGAAGGCTGTTCAGGGCAAACGGGTTTCCTTCCAGTGGGACTGGAATGGCTACCAGAACGGCTGCCCGGGGCAGTAAGTCCCGTTGCTGCCACAGGTCGTAGAGCAATCCGACATTGGGGTCCAAGGTGCCAGTATGCCCACCGCTGCTGACTGGATCATCGCTGTTGCTACTGACGTATCCCGGCCATCCCAGCCGCAACTCCAAGCGGTCCGTCAAGCCGAAACGCAGCAGCATGTCAGGGAGAGTGTGTTGTGCCCAGTTGCTACCACCCACTGAGCCGCGCAGGTACGAGTATCCGCCCTCCAACTGCGTTCGTCCTCGGACCAACCGGGCGATCCTCTGAGTCCAGGCGCCGTCGGCTGACTGGGTTTCCGGTGTCTCCCAAGTGGTGACGTCGGTGAACTCCTCGTCGGGCGCGATCAACGGTTGATGGGCGAGGTCGCCAGCCGCGATTGGGCGGAAAGCCAACATATCCTGGGCCATGCCTGGCGGGCAGCCGACGGTGACCAACCAGGTTGTCACGACCACTGCCGCCACAAGCGTTCCTTGCTTCGCGTTGTGCAACGGCGCGCTCCCTACCGATTCGGAGGACCATGGCCTACATTCGGTCGCGATGCCGTTGCCTGGCTGTTGGCATGCGCCGGTGGTCTTTGGGCAGACATTGACCGAGGCGCGCCACCGGCCCAAGACGGCCGGTGCGCGTTCTGGCTCGCGTGAACCGACGGGTGCTCACCGGCCCGGGCGGCGGAGGGTCTGGTGGAGTTGCTACCGGATGTACCGATGGTAAAGCCTCGCCTGGGCGCAGAAGCCGCGGCCGCGTTGGAAGTCTCGTTGCCGCGCCTGCCGAAGGGGTTAAGCTTCTGCCACCAACCGTGCTGCTCCGTTGCCTGTACTGTCGCCGAAGTTGTCGTTGGCTGCGGTGTGGCCGGGATGACCGTGGATAGCTGTGCCGGCTCGGCCATACTCGCCATCTGCCCCCTGGTCGGCTCGTCAGGCGTCCAACTACGCACGGACTCGCGTGTCTGACCGTTCGGCCCGGTAAACGACCGTTCCATGGTGCCATCGGTCCCGTCCCACGTACGAATCTGCGAATGATTGATCGTCCGACCGTCTGGTAGCGTGATCGTGCGTTCGCGAGTGTAGTTGTTGGGATCCGTGCCGGCCATCGTCCACTCATGCTGACGCAAGGGCGTTCCATCCGGTTTCGCCCAGACCTGCGAGCGGCGATAATCATACCCTTCTTCCGTGTGCGTCCGTTCCCACGTCTGTGTCATCTCTCCGTGCGGATTCGTCACCATGTGTTCGCGGACGTAGCGTCCTTCTTCAGAAGCGTCCAAGTACCGATGCGTATTGGTTACCGTGCCTTGTTGGTTCTGCCTCTGCCGTTCCTGGGTCCACTGAGTGTTGAACTCCGGCTGTTCCACAAGCGGCAGCGGTTGTGCAGTCTCAACTGGATCAGTTCGTGGGACAACTTCCGGCTGTAGGGCCATTGTCGGTGCAGAGTCTTGTGACCACGCGATCGAAGCCGCCAGAGACAAGACGACGAACAGACGGGAAGAAATCCGAGTCATGGGTATGGCTTCCTTGCGCAGAGGTGAGTTCCCGGATCAGATCGACTTGATCAGGCGATAGATCCGTCGCTAAGTTGACTCGTCATTTCATCGGCTTGATCACGTGTTTCGAACCAGAGAATAACGATCAGCCGTGGGATATTACCCAGAAAGGCAAAAAGCGTATTGCCTTTCTGGGTTTTGCCGCACTTCTGACCGTCAGAAGGTAATCGTAAGTCTTTATTTCGGCTTGACTTGCGTCAAGTGGGCGGTATTGGGCTCGAACCAACGACCTCCACGATGTCAACG
>SKKK01000547.1 GCA_007121535.1 Planctomycetaceae bacterium
CACGGCGCTAGCCGCCGGTGGCGTCCAGAACCGGCGGCTAGCGCCGTGCCGCTCACTTGAAAACATCCAGCCAAGAGGCGACGAACCACGCGGCGCCGAAGGTCGTCAGCGCGCCGACCACGGTGAACCAGGGCCAGGCCAGAGACGTCGCGAAATTCGCGTAGCTGACGGCGATGATGCCTGCCACCAACCCGATCAACGCCGCCCCCTGGCCCACTCGCCGAGTGAAAACGCCCAGGGCGAAGAGCCCCAAGAGAATCCCGTTCGTGAACCCGGCGATGGCCAACGCATCGTTGACCACGCTGGCCGAATATCGAGCCGCACCGATTGCGATCCCGATCTGCAGCAAGCCGAACCCGACGGTCAAACCTCGGCACCAGGCGACGCGGCGCTGAGGAGACATCCGGTCCAAACGCCACCAAGTGCCAAAATCGTGTATCAATGCGGCCGCTGATGAGTTCAAGGAACTGGACAACGTGCTCATCGCCGCCGCAAAAACGGCGGCCAACGTCAACCCGGCCACGCCCACCGGCATGTCCCGGATGATGAAGACGGCCAGCGCTTCATCCACTCGCCGGACTTCCTGCTCGGGCGGAAACTGAGCGAAGTAACAGGCCAAGGCGATGCCCAGCACGAGAAACAAGGCGAATTGCGCGATCACCACCAATCCACTGGCCAGCAGCGCTCGAACGGCATCGCCAAAACGACGCGCCGACAGGTAGCGTTGGACCATCATCTGGTCCGTCCCGTGAGTTCCCAGCGATAAGAAGGCGCCGCCGATCAGACCGGCCCACAATGTATGCGCCTCGGTCCAGTCCCATCGGGTGTCGAACATTCGCAGCTTGCCCTGGTCGACCGCGAACTGCAGTACCTGCTGCCATCCGTCGGGCAGTCGCTGGACCATGATCGTCAACGCCAAGATGCCGCCCGCCAGGTAGATGACCAACTGGATGCAGTCGTTCCATACCACCGATCGCATGCCGCCCAGCAGGGTATACAGGACCGTCACCGCCGAAACCATGACGATGCACCACGGCAACGACAACGTCAACATGTTGTGCAGCACCAAAGCAGCCAGGAACAACCGTAAACCATCGCCCAGATTCCGAGCGACCAGGAACAAAAGGGACGCCATGCGTTGAGTCGCCCCGCCAAAACGCCGATTCAAGACCTCGTAGGCGGTGAACATCTGGCCGCGGAAATAGGCGGGCAACAGGAACATCACGACCAGACAGCGTCCCAGCGCAAACCCCAGCGCCAGTTGCAGGAAACGGAGATCGCCGCCCGCTTGATAGGCGAGTCCCGGAATGCTCAAGAAGGTTGCCGTACTGGTCTCCGTCGCCACGATCGACCCCAACAGCGCCCACCACGGCAACGACCGGTTGCCCAACAGGTAACCGGTCAGATCCTGCTGGCCCCGACCGACCCAGGCGCCCAGCCAGACGACTCCCACCAAATACAAGCCGATCACACAATAATCCAGCGGATGCATGCTATTGCCCCCTTCCGAGGCTGTGAAAAAATGGGACTGAATTCTTTCACAGCCTCGCCGTGTATAAAACGCCGAGCAGGGTGCATGATAAGGCAGGATTGGCCGAACAATCCAGAGGAGAATTGGTGAACGGCTACAGGAGATGCACGACTCTATCCGCCAGCCCCTTTTCGCCGAGCACGACGTTCAGCTTGCTGGTTGAAGCGATCTTCTCAAGAACCTCCAGTTCCCGCAGACGCATCAGCGTGGGGTTGTCGGCTAGCAGCTTGGCGGTGTTGGCCTGGCTGCGCATGGCTGCCATCTCTTCGCGGCGCGAGATCAGATTGGCTTCCGCAGCCGGTTTTCGATCGCCTGGGCTGATGACTCCGCGTCGAGCCGAAGCCTGTTGCGGTCATCCATCATCCTGGGCGGTCGTCCGCCTGCAGCGGCGAAAGCGGTATCCACGCACTGCTTGGTGTTCGTTCATACTGTCACCGGCCGTTGCCAGCAAAGGCACTGTCACGTGCAACAACGGCCGGTGGCTGATCCCTCGAAGACCTGCCTCCCGCAGGCTCTTGGGGAACGCCAGTTGGCGCTCGCGTCGGTTACCAGCCGACAGTTGTGGTGGTCGGTACGGGAGTCGAACCCGCGACTTTTTGGTTAACTCGCACGATTGCCGCTACCGTTGATATGAGACGGCCCGACGCCTGGAATGGTTCGCAAGAATTTCCTGGCAGCGTTCGAAGAAATGAGACGCAGGCAGTGGGCTTTCCGTAGCATCCATCCTGATTACAATCGAAGATTCCGGGATCTTGTGCCAAGATGGCCGGTTCGAGAAGACTTGAGCGCGTCGATTTTGGTGTCCGTCGATGGAGAATCAACTGATGAAGAACAGTACACGATTTCCGCTGGGAGACAGCCCGGGTCGGTCGAGCGACCTGACTCGTCGACAGGCGTTTGCCGTCGCCGGTGCTGCCGGCTCGGCCGCATTGTTTCCGGGTGCGGCAAAGGGTGCTTTTCGGGGCGAGGGGGTTTTGCACAAGGAGCTGCCTTTGGCGACGGCACCTGATTTGCAGCCGCCGAACGGATTGCTGACCGGGTTCCTCGGATTCGGGTGGAAATCATTCGCCATCGGTCCGCCCGGCACATCGGCCAGCGTGCTGGCGGGGCTGGGACGTTCCGCGCCGGCGGTTCCCGACGACGTGGAATGTCGCCTGCGATTAACCAACTCGATCGACGTCCGAGACCGTTACTCGATCCAGGTAACCACGGTCGATGATCGTCCGGTCGGGACGTTCGATCTGCGGTTCGCCGGTTTGTACCAGGTACAGGAGATTCCCTTGACGCCCCCCCAGGCTCGCGAAGTGCTGGCTCGCGGAGCGGTTTTGAAGATGGTATCCGGCCCGGGGCCAGTTTGGTTTTTTGCTCCGTCACCCGACGCGTCTCCGCAGCCGGACCCCGTTCAGTTGCCTCACGTTTTGATCGCCGCCACCGACCAATCGCGGCAGCAGTTCGAGCGGCGATTGCATGGTTTGGTGATGCTGCAGGGATTCGGGTGGCAGAGCGGGTGCGTTTCCGAAGGCATGTTGGATCTCGGTCTGACGCGTCAATCCGAAGACTTGTTGCGGGCCGTCGATCGGTACTTGGAGATGTACTTTACGGACGATGGCGTGTTTTTCGAGAGCCCTCGCAGCCGTCCGATGCGCAACCGGGTGGGAGGCATCGAAGAGCCTTTGCCTTGGGCCACTCTGGGGCGGCGACATCCCGATCATCCGGCGATCGATTTGGGCGCCGATTTTCTCCGCACGCGGACGAATCCTCAGCGCAATCTTGACCGTGGTGACAGCTTGACGACCGAAGGCAACTATACGGCGGCCTATCCAACCGCCGTCCTGGCAAACGTGCTGGAATGCGATGAATTGGCAGGTTTGGCACTGCGGCATCTGGAAGCTCGCAAGAAGTCGAACGTGCATGATGGACATATCTACCAGCGGGGCACGCTGGCAGGCCCCGTCCGTTTACGGAATTGGTGTCGAGGCGTCTGCTGGTACTATCTGGGCATCGTCCGGACCTTGAAAGCACTGAAGGATACGCAGGCTGTGGCCGCATGGGAACCGGAGATCCAACGCGTGGCCAACTTGTTGCAAGAGCATCAGCGCAGCGACGGTCTCTGGGGCAACTTCCTTCATGATCCCGGATCGGTTGCCGACACATCCGGGTCGGCAGGATTGGCCGCAGCGTTGGCGATCGCCCATCATGCGGGCTGGCTGCCGTCGGAAGCTCGGCAGACCGCCCTGCGGACTCGGGATGGTCTGGCGGCGCATCTGACCCCCGACGGGTTGCTGGGCGGCGCTGCGCAGTCGAACAAAGGTGGCGACTCGTTGCAGCACAGCGATTACCGGGTGCTGTACCAGATGGGCATGGGTTTGAAAGCCCAATTGATGGCAGCGTTGGAGATGTCTGCGGGAACCTAATGCGAGCTGACGCCCGCAACCAGAGTAGAACGGAATTCATTCCGTTTGGAACGGAAAACGGAATGAATTCCGTTCGACAACGTGCGCGCATCTTACCGCCGAAGACGCTAGTGCGTTGTCCAGGCGAAATCTTGGGGTCGTGATGAGTGAGCGGCACGGCGCTAGCCGCCGGTGAC
>SKKK01000261.1 GCA_007121535.1 Planctomycetaceae bacterium
CGATCAGGACCAGATCGAGGACTTCGGCGGACGAGTGGGTGAAGCGGCCGGTCACCAATTGGTAGCCGGGACCGGGACGGGGCAGGATTTGGGGACAACGGTGGATCGCCAACACCGTGGCGGGGCCGTCGGCGCCCAGTTCTTCGAGGTCCAGGTCGATTTCCGCGCCGACCCGCACTTCATACCAATCCAACCAGTCCACCGGACGCAGCAGTTCGATCTGCAAGTCGCCACCGTCGGGTTTGTCCATGCGCAGCGATACCAAGCGCCAATCGTCGGGCGCCTCGACCGGCCCGAATTCGTCGTTTTCGGCCGCCCAACGTTCCTCGTCGGTCAACTCTGGATTGTGCGCCAAAGCCCAATCGCCGGGCCGGATGCGCTCGATGGGGATCGTAGGCAGTGATGGACTGCTGGTAGTGGCGGTCAACCTGGTCGCTTCAGGATCGACGGCCGATTTCCCACCGAACGGCGGAAGCAAGGCCAGGCAGACCAGCGCTACGGCCAGACTCAGGATACTGGCGGCATTCCAAAGCCACCGGCGGCAGCGCGAGGCCGGTGGCCGGTTCGGGCGTGGGTTAGGTAACCGGCGTGATTTACCTGCGGCAAATCGGTCGGCGATGTTGTGACCGGATCGGGGTAACGGCAGTGCCGCGATCGGGCTGGCCGTTTCAGCACCGGCCGGAGAACGAAGCGTTTGTTCCGAGGCATACTCAGTGCCGGCAAGCTCGCACGGTCCTGAGGCAGCGCGCACCGCACGCCGGGCTGATTCCGGCGTGCCCGCAACGCGTCCAGCCGCATCAGTGCCTCGTTGGGTCGAACTATCCAGAAAATCGTCCATCCCGCTCACTGCCTCGGAAACCGCTGCTGCCCACTGGCCCCTGCCGAAGACCACGTCGAACGTCTTGTCTGGGCCCTTCCGGATATCTTGCTCGAACCATCGCGCCTCTTCAAGCAGGGATTCAGCCAAAAGGCCTGATCCACTTTCCCGGTGACGCTCGACCTCGCCAAACACCGCTTCCCGTGCTTCTTGCTCGAGATCCTCTCTGCGTCGCCGCCGTTGTCGCCGGGCGGCGCCGCGGGCAGCGGCGGAAGCGGTCAACCCGGCGAAGATGCCCACATAGGCGACGCTCCAACCGGGCGGGCCGGAACCGCCGGCTGGCTCGGCCGCCAGTTGCACCTGCGCGACGTGGCTCGAAACCGCCACCACCGGTGTGCCGGCCACGAAGCAGGTGCCTTTGGCCGCTTTCATGCCCGAGCGGCCGGCGAAGCCGAATGACGGAACTTGCAAGTCAAGACCTGACTCTCATGCCGCCTTACTTCAGCTCATACTTCCCACGTCAACCCGAAGCACTGTTTCTTTGTCATGTAGGTCGTCCCTCGCCGGATTGGTGCTTTCGAAGAATCTCACGAAAGGCCACCTTCGGACCAACTGCCATTCTTCCTGCCTTTTGCATCCCGAACTCTGCCCATTTAATTGCATTGGGAGAATCACCGAGATGGTCGTACAGCCTGGCAAGTAGAAGGATGCGACGAACCGTGGTCATCATTGGCATCAAGTCAACGGCAGATTTGCCCTCGATTTCGGAAATCTTGATGTCAACGAACGGTCTGGGAAAGTCGTCGTACTGCCGAAAGAATGTTTCACCTGTCTTCTCGAAGCAGACCAAGAGTCCCTCGACAGCAGATGGGTCTTCGAATTCCCACCAGTGGTCTGTTTCCCCGGCAGGTGCAAGTCGTGACGTGATTTCGCAATGAGCGCTCGACATCTTCTTGATATCCACGGGCGTCGACAGCCCCGGGATCGGGAGAAACGACAGATGTTCCCCGAGGTTTAGGCAACAAGCCGCGTTATCGCTACGAGTTTGAAGGTCCACGCAATCGATGAACGGTTCCCGTACTCGAACCCATCGCAAACGCCTTCGCACAAATCCAGTGTCGGAGAGCACCGTACCTAACCGCTCTTGGATTCTCTTGACGAATTCCGTCCTCGACATGTTGAACTCCCGTCACTCGTTGAGCTTTACCCTGATTCCGAACTTGTTCAGTTTGGCCAATAGCTTCGGCGTCGGACCTGTCTTCCCTGTTACACTGCTACGAGAAAACTCCCAGACGACTTCGTGAACTTCACGCGACCTGAGTAACTTGACATCACGAGCGAGTTCCTGCCGAATAAGTTTGGTTAGACTTGTTCGTCCGACCTTCGATTCAAATGCGGCGCGACAAAGGGGACAGACCGCCTTGGCCCAATTTGCCGGAACTGTCCGATGGCTGCCACGCACAAATTGGACCTGTCCCCTTTTCCAAAATGTCCCCTTTTCCAAAAACTCGATATCTGATTCTCCGAACGCTAACCGGTCGAACGGGCCGCTGCCCCAAACATTCCAGAACAAGATCTGACCCGAAACACGCAACCGTTGGCTCAGGTATGCGTGGAGGACCATCTTTCCGGCGTTGGCTATCGAAGTCCAGTGACTTAGCGGCGTCTCCGCCCGCACAGAGCACATCGATCAGCATTTCCGTTGGTTTGCGATTTGTTCCTGAGCGCCGGGCAACACGTATTCCAACCCCTCGTCCCTTACTCCATGCTTTCGAATCCAGCGGGCAAGACGATCAAACCACTTCTCGAAAACTTGGCCCTTCTTGACAAGCCGATCTCCATCAAGCATGCTGAATTCCGCCCAAATCCGGCCGGGGATCCATCTTCCCTTCTCATCGATTGCACAGCGGTCGAATTCGATCACTTCAGACTGACCAGTATCGACAAAATAGAACCCGCCCTTTGGTACATAACACCATGTTGGAAACGGGCTGTTGTCTTCATCCCAAAGAAACAACTGGCCCGCAGTTACGTCTTCGGGAGGGGGTAGTTCTTCGAGGAACTCAATGTTTAACGTGTTCTGACGCCGCGTAAACATACGGACATTTCTATCCGATCGAGCGAACTCGATAAAGCGACGTTCGTCCTCGAAAGTCATGCAAAATCCGAGCTGTCGCCCCATGGTTACTCCTCTCAATATGCATGGAAGAATCGTTTACCACCCTGATTGGCGAGGTGCCGATATTCAATTCTCCCTCTTCATCGGCCGCTAGCTGTTCGGGCTCTCATTTCAAAACATGCCCCGTAGGTTCATCCGTGGGAGAAGACCACTCCGCATCGAGACCTGCCTTTATCCGCGCAATGGTTTGGGATGGCTCGAGACCACCAGTTTGTTCATAAGCGATCGCGATGTGTTTCATGAGATCGACCAACATAATGCCCCAATTGGCGGGATCGTCCCATAGCCCTGTCGCCATCGCCACCTGCTGCTTGCCGTTTCCAGCCCAGATTCGTACAAGTTCGATGGCTTTCGGGTCGCTTGCGGCTTGATCAGGAATCGGCAGTTGTCCTGGATGATCTTGCATGTCTTGATCCTTTCATCGAATTCAGTCACTGGGCTCTGGTAGTCCGAGGTCTGGCCGTCTGGCAGGTCCAATTGGGTCCCTCTTGTTCGATACGTTTGGCGAGTTCTTTGCTTTCTTTCCACCGGTTAGCCGCTGAATCCGCTTGTGTTCTGCTATTTCTCGCGCAGTGGTAGCACCAGGTATCTGTGTTGTCGATTCAGTTCCAGCTTTCAAGCGACCCGCTGCCTTATGGCGTGCCAATCGGTTTGGGACATTTCCGGATTGCCCAACGTATGGAGTTCCGCCGGCTTTTTGATCGGGAAACTCGTAGATGCCTTTCTTGACTGGTTTGTTTGACGCATTGCCACGCTTGTGACACATGTTATGCACAAGCACCCCTGCCGTACCAACATGGTACACGTGCTCCACATCGACTTCGATGTTGAACACCGCTTCGCGGCCGGGGCGTGGGGTGATGGTGGCGACCTGGATCGGGTCGCCGGTGGCGGTCTGCAGGCGGGTGCCGGGGGTTAGGTGGCCGGCGGGGACGAAGGCTTGTTGGTCTGCGCTCCAGAAGGGATGGCTTGCCGTGACGCCGATGGCGCTCGTTTGGCCGTGCGCGTCGATCAGGACCAGATCGAGGACTTCGGCCGACGAGTGGGCGAAGCGGCCGGTCACTAATTGGTAGCCGGGACCGGGACGGGGCAGGATTTGGGGACAACGGTGGATCGCCA
>SKKK01000404.1 GCA_007121535.1 Planctomycetaceae bacterium
CGGATGATCGCCAGAATCCGCGTGGCCTCTTCGGCATCCCGCGCCTGGCCACGGACAATCAACTTGTCGGCGATCGGAATCAACTGGATGCGGCTGTTGGGAAACAGTTCGTTGATCTTCCTTTCCAGCACGGCGTATTCGATCTCGCGCCGCTCCTCCACCGCCTCGTCCGGAGATACCCGGACCAGGTAGCGGAGAATTTCCAGGTCCTCCTCGCCACTATCGATCCAGAAGGTCAATGTAGTGGTTCCCGTCCGACCACCAATCAACTCGAACTCCGTAGGGCTGAACTGAACGATCTCCAGGACCTCTGGATGGGTCACCGAAACCTGCGCAACGGGACGTTGCGTCTTGACCAGCCTGGAGAAACGCGGGTCGATTTCCATCATCTTGCCGGAATCGATGATCCCGGCGATCAACGCATCCTCCTGGGCATCCCAGATACTGGCAGCTTCTTGCTGGCCGGAATTAATGACAAGCGGGGCAGGCAACTGAGCCGATAGGTGCTCTCCGGAGATCACCAACACCGTGAGTATACCGATCAGGGTACATACCGTTCGACAGCATGCCGGTTGGCAGGAATGCCGCCGTCGGACAATCACTTCGGATTGCTTCCAGTTTAACATGGCGTGAAACCTCACTATGCGGTTTTCGTTTTTGCTGAGCTTCTCAGCGGGCCGTACATGTGGTTGAGTAATCTCCATCACATCTTGTAGAGCGATCATGCTCTGGTTGCCAGGCATCCTCCCGATCACCCTGTGAGTCTTGTATCGACATTGCCGTATCTGACGGTTCAGCCAAATTCTTCCCAAAATGCCGAGAGTTCCGATTATTCCGGCCCAACCCACCGAGAAGCCCTCCGACGGGTGGTTGTGTTCAATTTTTGACGATAATGACGGTTGCACTGAGTTTTTGGATCAATCTGGAAGTGCCTGAGATCCGATAGCGAATAAGAATTGCGAGCAGGGCATAACTCGTTCGCCATGTTCTGAATGCACGGTCGTCAATGAATTGGTTTCTGCTGTTGATTTTGGTAGTGATTCTTTCGTCGAGCAGCACCTCGGCATCGGCCCAACGTACGTCCTTCCAGCCTGTTGCGGCGCGAGATCTTGGGTTAGGCACGCCCAACAAGCCGGCACCCGTTTTCGAGCCGGTATGGACGGCGGAGGCCGGTTTGATGTTCCTGCAACGTTCAGGAGGTATTTCGCTGACCTTGGCCGATATAGATTCCGGGGGTGATCTGGATAGGATCGATGCCGCAGATCTGACCTTTGGTTTCCAAATGGGGCCGTACTTTTCGCTGTCCAAGCAGATGCTGCCCGGGGTTCGCGGGGAAATCCTGTATTTCGGAATCGACGGCTGGCGATCGGTGTTTTCGGCGGAAAGTACCGATGGGGTTTCCACCGGACTGTTCGACGAGGGTTCGGTAGTTTTGGACCGGATCGACGTCCGTTGCACGTCGCGGCTGGACAACGTCGAGTTGAATTCGCGATTCCCGCTGGGCGACAAGCTGGAGTGGCTTGTCGGAGTCCGTTGGACCCGGTTCGACGATGCCGCGGCGGTCGACTGGACAGGCGACGACGATTTCGTGTCGGTGCTGGGAGACGCCCGAAACGATTTGTACGGCGTGCAATTGGGGATCGTCGGACCGTTGTGGCAGCCTGCCAGCCGCTTTTCGGTGTCCGGGATGGCCAAGCTATGTCTGGCGACCAATCGCCTATCGACGGGCCGGGACGCAACGGGCACGGTCCCGTCGTTCCTGCCCCAACGGCAGTCCGCCTCGCGCACCTCGCTGCTCGGCGAACTGGGCCTGTTGGGCAAATTCGAATTGACGCCACGATTCGCTCTCGGCGCCGGGTACCAAATGATGTGGGTGGACGGTGTGGCCTCGGGATTCTCGCCCTTGGGCGCATCGAATCCCACCAGCGTTCTGTTCCACGGCCTCCGGGCAACCATCGAAGCCCGTTGGTGACGAAAAGTTCGGTGCGGGGTCGGGAGACCCGCGCACAACCAGACCCGCGCACAACCACCGCGCCGCGCATACCGGGTACCGTGCTAGGGGCCGGCCGAATCTTCGGCCGATGCTGCAGGCTCCGGTTGCTGCTTTTCACGCACCGGTGCGGGACGGATAATCTGTCGAGGCGGGTTCTTCAGGATCTCGATGGCCTGTTCGTTCTCTCTCTTGATGCGGCTGAGAATCGGGTCGGCCTCTTCCAGGATGTCGTGGGCCTCTTTGAGGCTGTCCAACGCTTCCGACCTTTCGTCCGACGAAAGGTCCCGGTCGCGTTCAATACGATCCTTAGCCCGGTTGATCAATTCCCAAAGTTGGCGCAGAAGCGCATTCTCAGGGGGTTCCTCGATCTGTCGTCCCGTCGTCCGCCATGCGTCGGGCGCCGAAGCCGCGCCCCGTCCTTGAACGGCTCTTGAGATACTGGCATGAGCCAACGCGCCCAGCAGGCAGGCAAACAGTGCGACGACCAGGTATCGGGTCCATTGGGTTTTCACGGTAAGGCTCCAAAACATGCGTTAAGTTCAATCATGGATCTCTTCTGTGTCGTTTCGCAATCCAACGTCTGGCTCGGCCGGCGGGCAACCGCATCGGTTCTACGGGACCGCCTCACGGCGACACCGGCCTGGTCGGGCAGTAAAAATTCTCCGGCTCGATACGGATCAATCGCGGTCGCCGCAAGATGCAATCGTACATGGCGGTGGTGCACGCCGAAACGGTGAACGGACCGCCGAAATGGATTCCCAAAAAATTACAGATCAGGCTGGGGACCTGGTGGCTGGCCTGCGCCCGCACAGCATAGTTCCCCACACCGGGCGCACCCAGGGCCATGACGATGGACTGTTTGTCGTTACTCGCAGCAGCCGTCAATGGGCAGGGCAAGTCCCGAGCGATCAACGGTGTTTCGTCCGGAGTTTCGAATCGGATGGGGTGGACCAGAAAATGCCAGTTGCCAAGGTCGTCTTGTTCCCATATTCCTGGGGTCTGTCTGCGGTCCCCGCATTCCCTGTTTCCGTATTCGGTGTCCGTGAAGAAACCTGTGATGCCTTCCTCCGGGGGTAGCGGGTTTCCGTTGATATCTTTGAAGAATACGGTGATTTTCGCTCCCTGCTTCCCGATGTCGTCGCCGTCTGCCGCAGCCTCTCCACGCCTGACGGGCGCCCCAAACCGAAACCGATCGCCGGGACTGAAGCCAGCATCGTAGGTAATACCGTCGTCGTATTCATGGAACGTAATCGTTAGGACTGTCGAAGTTCCCGTCATGGGCGAGAAAACGATTTGCGGACTAGAATCGCCCCCAGGCCATGCTCCGTCCGGCGAAGTAAAGGTCGGATTAGCAGGGCTGGTCGTATTGAACCATCCGATGAAACCATAGTTGTCATGTTGCTCAGAAACGACTCCATCTGCGTCTATGCCCGAAACCATTGGTTGCGGGAAGTTCGCTGAAAGTGTGGGCGATTGGGAGGTGAAATCGAATCGCAGATTGCCTGTGCCGTCTGGATTTACGTCGATCTCAACTCGGTCGATCAAAACGGTGCTATTGAAGTCGGGGTCGTCGCTCGTGGGAAACGAGAGGCCCCATCCGTTGTCTCCCGCAGTCAGGTTGTCGGAGGTCACCTCGACCAGCACGCGGCCCCCTGTTCCTAGACAGGATGGCACTTGATCCGCCTCGAACACAAACTGCGGCTCTTCCTCCGTTATCGCCCCGAACACCAGATTCCCTTCGCAGGACAGATTCTCGTTCGGGTTGGTGTCGCTGTAGGTGCCCAGGTTCGTGTCGATGGAAACGGGCGTTTGGTTGATCGAGTTGGCGGCGGCGTACGTCTGACCAACAATTCGGGCGCCTTCGGTCCAACCGGGCGCCGGACCGCTGGTCGATTCGGCCCATTCCTTCACGGCGGCCAGCGCAGCCGCCTCCAAGGCGTTCTCCAACTCGACGCGCGCCAGCCACAAGTGAACGCCCTCGACAACTACAGCAAATAGCACCAGGAGTGCTGGGATCATCAACAGGGTCCACAAGCTGACCATCGCGCGGCGCGGACGGCGCCACCGCAGCATTCGGTCCAGTCTCGGAATCGTTCGCTTGATTGTCATCGCCTGGGTGACCGCTTGTGTCTGCAAAGGATTATAGCTCGTGCCGAAACGTCGTCGCGTTTCGAACGAATCGCTCAGAGATATCGAATCCGAAAAACTTCAGAACGTTCGGGGTCAGTTCGGTGGACGCTACATACACGGTGACGCGCACATAATCTCCGTACTCCGGCGGCCAGGTGTCGGAATCTCCCAGCGGCGGGCAATCGCAATAGCCGGAGGTCAGCAGCACCGTCGTAGGACTGCCCAGATTATGCTCCAAAGTGATCTTGCAGTACTCGATTCCGGAACTCAGCAGTTGCTGCTGCACGACCTGGACCACATTGGCGGGAACCGGATCTCCGTCGCTGGTCAGTTCCAAGTCGACGGTTCGCGACGCTTCCTCGGCGCCCACCCGAGAAGCCAGAGCCACCTGCTGCCGATTGCCGATCAACAGGCCAAACTGGATGATCGCCCCCATCACAATCAGCCATAAGGGGAGCATGATGATCAACTCGAGCGTGACCGAGCCGTCACGGCACTTCGTCGACCGGCGATGCGATCGGAATCGGTATCGTCCACCCGTCACGTCGGTTACCTTGGGAATCATGGCATCCACTGAGTCAATATATGCTGGGCCCGGAGCAAAGCCGGAACGGAGTTGAAGGAATGCACATGGCGTGCCAAGCAGGATAAGAGTCCGCCGCTGTACCAGGTGTGTGGGATTCCGCGTCCGTTGCCTTCCGTTGGGCGGACTCGGCGGTTAGCAGTGTTTCCTAATGCAAACACAGCACGTTACCAGATGTTAGCGCTGGCGCGTGGGGCTGTTTCCGTTGATTCAGGCCGAGTCTGTCGGTCTCGTTATGTTTGCGGATGAATCCGCCATCTAGCCGAAGGTGATCCGAACACGGCACGACATTTGCTTGACGTTCTTTGCCCGTGAGATGGTCTGTTTAGCACGCTCGAAAATCCATGTTGTGATGGGAGGAAACCTGACATGGTCGGATTTTTGCGAACCTTTGGACGAATTCGGCGGGACACGCGTGGCGGAGTGTTCGTCGAGTATCTGTTGCTTTGCACGATCGTCGGGATCGGGGTCATCGTCGGCTTGGCGACCGTCAAAGAAGCCCTGATCCTGGAACTGACCGATTTGGCCATGGCGATCGGACAGATCGTATGTCCTCCGAGCCCATGATGGTCCGGTCGAAGAGGTGAGATGACGATGCGCTGTCGAAGAAATGGACGAAGCCGACGCGGTGTAAGCACGCTGGAATCGCTGTCGGTGATCCCGATCCTGTTGATCGTGCTGGTCTTTTCGATTCAGGCCGGGATCGCCGCCATTTACCAAGCGGCCGTCGTCCATTCGGCGACCGTCGCCGCTCGCGAGGCCGGTAAGGGCGCCGATTTGGATACCGTGCTGGCCGCCGTCCAGTATATCGTCGACGTGCACGGGATCGCGATCAACGATGTTCCCGGCACGGGCACCAGAGTGGTTGTGGACGGGTTCGGATTTGATCCGCCGGCGAGCTATGGCGATCCTACGTTCGGTTGTCCGCTTCCGGCGAACGAAACCCAGGACATCGAGGTCCGGGTGACGGTGTGTGTCGATTTATCGGCCACTCGCTTCTGCGACGCGCTGGCGTCGTGGGGGCTGAGCTTCATGGGTCGGACGTTTCGAGCCAGTTCGTTGGTCATGATGGAATGGGAACAAGATCAAGGATTACCCGGCGACTGACGGTTGTGAGAGTTTGCCAACACAGAATCCCTATCGAATCTGCTGATGCCGAAAGGCGCGATCACTTGCGAGGATACCACAATGCTACTGAAAAAGATTTGGACCGACCAACATGGATTTGTGGCCACCACCGACCTGATTCTGATCGCCTCGATCGTCGTCCTAGGGACGATTGTCGGACTGGCGACTGTGCGAAATAGCGTGGTCCAGGAGTTTGGCGACCTGGCCACCGCACTGGGCCGCTTGAATCACAGTTATAGCTATACGGGCAATGTGTACGACCCGGAGGATTCCGACGCTTACGCCGAAGTGGCCGGCAGCAGTTATACCGACCAGCCGGACTTCGGCGATCTTCCCGATGTTGCCGGTCAACCGCCTGCGGGCATCAGCGTTACCGAACCACCGATCGACGAGGGGACGCCCCTCGTTTCTCCGTGATACGAAGGTCATCGACGAGGTACTGATATGAAACGCATGTGGATACGACTCTGGAACGATCAACGCGGCGCGGTCTCGACGGTCTCGACCCTGCTGCTGTACACCATCCTGTCACTGGGTGCGATCGTCGGACTGGCGACGCTCCGCAATCACATCGTCCAGGAGTATGGCGATCTGGCCGTTGCACTGGATCATCTGGACCAGTCGTGGACGGTGCAGCACTCTTGGGAATCGGAGCCCCGCGGTTTCGAGGACCCGGGACCTCAACTGGTCAACACCGACGGCGAATCCGACCCGGTGGACGCCGAACCGGCCGGGATCAGCGTGCAACAGCCGCCCATCGCCGAAGGCCAACCGCTGCCGGGAAGCTAGTGCGAGGTCGGATTCGATTGTGTGCGGGCGTTCTCGGTGGTCGAGCGGCTGCCTGCGTCTGTCTTACCGACACGCTGTGAGCAGCGACTCTCCTGCCCCCCCGTTGTCCGCGGCTCTCCTGGCCCCGCGCAAGTCACGACACCTGCTACTTCCCACCTTCCACCGCTCCCCACCTACCTCTCTACTTCTCGCCGCCTGCCAACCACTGCCCACTGCCCACTGCCCACTGCCCACTGCCCACCCGGTGTTTCCCGGCGCTATCGTGGGGCGATGCCAATGGTTAACAGCGGGAAGCGCCACTGGGGTGCGCTGGTAAACTGGCAGCCGGCTCGGCGGTGCGCATCGGGGAGGGGCACAAGGCGTGAGGCTGCAAAAAATCGCCACTTGTGCGACGGCGAATCGCTCGACCGCGCTTGCTCGGCGAAAAAGCGATGGCGGCTGGTGTTCGCTGGCACGGGAAATGCAGGAACGTGAACGTCGTGGAGACCGGTTTAGGACTTCACGCTTTGACTTCCGTTCCAAGGCCACGAGCGGGGTCAGAACGCTTCGATCTCGGCTCGAAGGCCAAGGGCCGGATCACCACGATGTTTGTGTTTCCCTTTACCTTTGTTTTGAGAGGAGTAGCTATGCAAATGCTGCGAAGACTCTGGAAAGATCAGGACGGCTTTGTCGTTTCGACCGAGCTGGTCCTGGTCGCCACCATCCTGGTGATCGGGATGGTTGTCGGGCTGGCGACAGTCCGCAATGCCGTTGTCCAGGAGCTGGGCGACGTCGCCATGGCCATCGGCAACATCAACCAGTCGTACCAGTACTCTGGTGTGATGGGCCGGGAGAACAGTTCCCAAACGGCCGGGTCGGAGTTCGTAGACAACTTCGACTTTTGTGACCAAGTGGCAGGCGATGATCCTGTGGACGAAGAGCCCGCTGGGATCAGCGTTCGGGTTCCGCCGGTGGATGAGGGGACCGACTTGCAGCTCTAGTCGGCTGGTCCGCCAGCGATTTGCCCGCGGGGCACCGGCAGGCCGACGTATGGGCTTGTCGGCCTCGCGGGCGAAATCGCCCCTGGAAAAGATCTTTGAGAAACAGCGACAAGGGAAAACCAAACGTATTTTGTCGGGCTCGAAACCGACCTTGCAACCTTGAGAGCCGAGCATGAGTGTGTCCAACGTGATTTTCGTCTCGATTGTGGCAGCCTTTGTGGGCGTGGCGGCGGTCAGCGACCTGCGTACCCGCCGCCTGCCCAATTGGTTGACGGTTCCCGCCTTTGCCGCGGCCGTGCTGGCCCATACCGTGATGAACGGTCTGGGAGGGCTGGGCTTCGCGATGGCGGGGTTCGCCACGGGCTTCAGCATCCTGCTGGTCCTCTGGCTGATCGGCGGAGGCGGCGGAGGGGACGTGAAGCTGATGGGCGCGCTGGGGGCTTGGTTGGGGACGAGTCTGATTGTGACGGTGTTTTTGGCGAGCACCGTGCTGACCGTGATGGCCAGCCTGGCGATTCTGTTGGGCGGCATGCTGAGCCGCGGCTACGGCTACGTCCACCGGCGTTACATCGCCGCGGGCTCGACAGGCCGGTCCATCACGTCGAAAAACACTGCCGCGGACGATCGGGCTCGGCGGGAAGCCCGCCGGAAACGCCGCCTGATGCCGTACGCGGTTCCTGTGGCCGTGGGAACCTGGGCCGTCCTGGCGGCAGCCTGGATGGCACACCAGTTGCCGTGGTAGCGGATCAGAAAAAGAGAGCGAAGTGAGAGCGGATGTTCATTTGGAAAACCAGAGAGCCTTAGTTGTGACCGCATCTTGCGATCCGCCGGATCAAGAGAAAGGATCGGGGTCGCCAGCACGTCGGTCGAGGAGCGAGATATTATGAGAATCAGTTCCGGTACATTAGTTTTGGGCGTTTTCGCGGCTTTGTTCGGCTTGGTCGGCGCTTACGTCGCCAAACAGCATCTGGCCGAACCGCCGGTCGTCGAAGTGGAACCGCCCAAGGTCGAACTCGTCGCGGTGCCGACGGCGGCCGTGGACCTGCCCGTAGGGCGCACGATCTCGATCGGCGACATCATTGTCAGGCGGTTGACCTGGCAGCAGATCCGCGATCTGGATCTTCCGAGCGAATTCATGAATCAGGTGTCTCAGTTGACCGGCCGGACCCTCCGCGGTCCCATTGCCAAAGGAATGTCGTTCCGGCCTGAGGACCTGTATCCCGAAGGGACCGGACCGAGCGTGGCCGAACGTTTGCAGCCGGGCTACCGTGCGGTGTCGTTGGCGTTGGAGGATTCGTATGCCGAGCTGTCGCTGCTTTCGCCCGGTGCGATCGTGGACGTGCTGTTCCGGACTTTCCCCAACGGCGCTGTCCCGGAGACGACGGTGACGCTGCTGGAACACGTCGAGATCCTGGCGATCGGCGAACAGGCTTTCCCTGGGGGACGGGTCAACGGGGGCAATAGTCATCGCCGGACGGCCGCGATCACCTTGGCCTGCACACCTGACCAGGCAGCCGCGTTGAAAGTGGTCGAGGGGCGGGGGGCCTTGTCGCTGGCGCTGCGGGGAGCGGAGGAAATCGAGGAGGATCTGCTGGCTCGGGCGACTCCTGGTCCGCAGACCTTGGAATCGCTGCTGGATCTGCCGGAGCCCAAAGCGCCGGTCACGACCCAGATCTACCGCCGCGGCCGGTTGACCACGGCGGTGTTCGAGGACGGTCAGCAGGTGGGAGGCAACGAAGGGTTCAGCGGCCTTCCGGTTCCGCACGAGACGCCGCGGACCGACGTCGCGTCCGTCGTGTACCGGCGGACGGTCAGTTCACACAACGAATCCCCGTCGGCGTCGAGCAGCACGAAGGACTCGTCCTGCGGCGGCTGCGGGAATCAATAGGACCACGAGTACCGAGAGCGGCGGGACTGCAAGGACGGTCCCGTCGGGAAAGAATCGATTTACGGAAGACAACGTAGTTACCTTCAGGCACGTTGGGGGACCAAACTCCACTGCCACACAAACGTCACGCTAGAAGTTGGGTCAACCCATGATAGCTCAATTCCTGAAACGACGGCCGACCGAAGAAGTCGCGTTGAAACCCACCGACTTGGAATTCCAGCGGTTGAAGACAGCGATTCACGAAGAGCTGGTCGAGACGCTGGACCTTTCGGTGGTCGAACAGGTCGACGAGGATCTGCTCGGGGCGGAAATCCGCCGCCTGGCCGAAGAGATCTGCTTCGGACTGCGCCGGGAACTGGACGAAGCTGGCCACCGGCAGATGCTCGACGAGCTGATGGACGAAATCTTCGGGCTGGGGCCGCTGGAAAGGCTGATGAAAGATCCGACCGTCAGCGACATTCTGGTCAACGGCCCGCACGAGGTCTTTGTCGAGCGGCGTGGCCAGTTGGAGCGAACGGACGTGTTGTTCGCCGATCAGCCGCATCTGATGCGGATCATCCAGCGGATTGTCTCGCGGATTGGCCGGAGGATCGACGAGGTCAGTCCGATGGTCGATGCCCGTCTGCCGGACGGATCGCGAGTGAATGCGATCATTCCGCCATTGGCGTTGGGCGGCCCGAAGCTGTCCATCCGCCGGTTCGCGTCCAGGCCGCTTTCGTCGGAGGATCTGACGCAGAACGGGACGGCGCGTGAAGAAATGCTCGATTTCCTGGCGGCCTCCGTCCAAGCCCGGATCAGTTGCCTGATTTCCGGAGGAGCGGGTGCGGGGAAGACGACGCTGCTGGACGCCCTGTCCGCCTTTGTTCCGGCAAGCGAGCGGTTGATTACCATCGAGGACTCGGCCGAATTGATCCTTTGCCATCCCCATGTCATCCGCCTGGAGACCCGCGAGCCGAATGTGGAGGGCACGGGCCGGACGACTCAGCGCGACCTGCTGCGCAACAGCCTCCGCATGCGGCCCGACCGCATCATCGTGGGCGAAGTCCGCGGCCCGGAAGCTCTTGACATGCTGCAAGCGATGAACACGGGGCATGAAGGGTCGATGACGACGATTCACGCCAACGACTCGCGCGACGCGCTTTCGCGTCTGGAGATGATGATCACCATGACCGGGTTCGAATTGCCGGTCCCGGTCATGCGGCAATACATCGCTTCCGGAATCCGGCTGGTCGCGCATCTGGCCAGGCTCAAGGGAGGTGCGCGGCGCATTACCCGGATTTCGGAAATCGTCGGGTTGACCGACGGCAACTATCGGATTGAAGACATCTTCGGCTTTCGACAGACGGGAGTCGACGCCGGAGGCAACGCCGTGGGCCAGTTTTACACGACCGGCTACCGGCCGCAGTGCCTGGCGCAGATCGAGGCCGCCGGGATCTCGCTTCGGGAGAGTTTGTTCGACGCCAAGAGCGTCGTCGTATGAGTCTGGTTTTCCGCTCCCATGCGCCGAGGCGGTGGAAACATCGCCTCGGCCATGGGGGTCGCGAAGTCAGCGGTCGCCGAACCAACTGTGTCCGTCGTGATCCAGCCAGAGTGGAAAATCCTTGACAGGAGACCGGATTGTGGAAAGTCAACTTATTGTCTTAATCGTCTTTCTCGGCTTGTCGACGGGGATCGTCGCCGTGGGGATGTTCGCCTGTGACCTGGTGGCGAGCTTTTCCGGCGGCCGGTCCGCTGGCACGCACCTGCGGCCCGTCCGGCTGCGCCGCGTAGCGCGTCCGGACCGGGATGCAGCCCCCGCCGGTGTCTCGGGCCGGTTCGACCAATGGTTCAGTCGGTTGGTCGAGGAAACCGGTTGGGGGTGGACGCCGGTAACCGGCGCCCTGCTGGTGTGGCTGGGCGCCCTGTTGGCCGGAGGCTCGGTGTTTCTTTGGACCGACCAGCCGATGGCCGCCAGCGTCGGCGGCCTGTTCGGCGCCGTGTTGGTGATCGTCGTGCTGAGCGTCCAGCGCGTTCGCCATATCAGCCGCTTGCAGCAGCAGTTCCCCACCGCCCTGGAGTTCATCGCGCGCAGCGTGCGCGCCGGGCACAATCTGGACGAAGCCATCGTCCTGGCCGGCAGCGAAGGCCCGCAACCGCTGGCCACCGAGTTCGCCTACTGCGCCCGGCAACTGGAACTAGGCTTGGGGGTGCCCGCCGCGGTCCGCTCGCTGGCCGATCGGTTGCGGCTGGCCGATGTCCGGGTGTTCGCCACCCTGCTGGGCGTCCATCGCGAGTCAGGTGGTAACATCGCCGAGGTGCTGGAAAGGTTGGCGCTGTCGATCCGCGATCGGATGAGCTATCACCGGCAATTGCGTGCGATCACCAGCGCCGGCCGCATGTCCGCGTTCTTCGTGGCGGCGCTGGGGCCCATCCTGTTTGTCTACATGCTCGTATTCCACCCCGAGTACGGTCGAGCGCTGATCGAAACACCGCTGGGACAGACGCTTCTGATGGGGGCCGCGGTGTTGGAGGTGATTGGGCTGGCTTGGACCGCACGGTTGTTGAAGCCCATGTACTGATCCGGAAAACCAGAAGCCAACTTCCCAGAGCGAGAGGTGATGTGATCATGATTCCGCTTTACGTATTCCTCGTAATTTCGTTGCTGTTCTTCGGTGTGGCGATGTGCTTGATGCGCACGGGTAAATCCGGCGACGGCGAAGTCTTCGCGGCAGGACGGATGCGGCCCATGATCTTCGGGGCCCTCACGCCGGGACTGGGCGGCTTGCTGCCGATCGGTGCCAAGACGCGGAAACGTCTGGCACTGGAACTCTGCCAGGCAGGCTACTATCACCGCGATGCTGCGACCGAGTATCTCGCGCTGCGCAATACCCTGGTCGTCGGTTGGGTGCTGCTGGTCGGCACGCTGCTGGTGGTGGGAGCCGAGCCGGGCGCTCCGCCCGACGTGCACCTGATCGGGACCGGCCTGCTGGGACTGATCCTGCTGTACGCGATCCCGCGACTGATCGTGGGAGGCAAGGCCAAGGCGCGGATTCGCCGCATCGAGTACTCGCTGCCCGACGCGCTGGACATGATCAGCATGTGCATGACTGGAGGGCTGAACTTCCCCCAGTCGCTGTCGCGCGTAGGCAACGAGTTGGCACGCAGTCACTCGGACCTGGCATGTGAACTGAGGATCGTCAGCCGCCAGGCAGACTCCGGCACCTTGGCGCGAGCCATTCAAGGCTTTGCCCAGCGGGTGGATACGCCCGAGGTGCATTCGCTGGCGTCGGTGATCGGGCAGACGGAACGCCGTGGTGGCGCCGTAGCCTCGGCCTTCCACCAGTATGCCGTCGACGTGCGGCGGCAGCGCCGTCTGCTGGCCGAGGAGAAGGGAAACCGGACCTCGATCCACATGCTCTTCCCGCTGGTTTTGTGCCTGGCCCCGCCGGTCTACCTGCTGCTGCTGGCTCCGGCGGCCATCGAGTTACGCGGTTTTGTTATGGAAGAGAACCGCGAAGGCGGCGTACTGTCGCCGGCCGCGTCATTGCGAGAAGCCACCGCGACGCCAAACCCCCAGACCGAAGCCAATCTCGAAGGTTAGGGCGGCATCTTCGCGGTCAATACGGCTTGCCTGGACTCACCATCCCAGGCATGGCTGGGAAATTGGGGATCGCGGGAATGCTGGGAATTTCCGGAAAACTGGGGACCGAAGGGAGGGTGGGGGTGATCTGTTGCGCAGATTCAGTAGGGTGCGGGGTTGGAGACCCGCCCACAACTTCCGCCGGCGATTCCCGCTCGTAGGCCACGGGACGCTCGGCGTAGGATCGGAGTTGAGCGTCGGAGACCCTTTCCTGGAAATCGACCGTGATGACTCCGTGTGACCGATTCGTCCCAGGGCGAGCCGTTTGAGCAGCGATGGATTTGGCGTCTTTCTCCAGTTGCGCCAGTTGAACCAGGGCCTCGCCCGCGACGATCATCTGCGGCTCGAGGCTCAGAGCACGACTGTATGCCGTCTTCGCTTTCTCCAGTTCTCCGCGACGCGTATAGACAAACCCCATATTCGCGTGTGCCTGAGCCTCATTGCCCGTCTGCCTGAACAGGGCGAACGCAGCCTTCTCGTCTCCCTTTTCGCCCAGCACCAGGGCCAGGTTGTTCGATGCCGCCTCGTGGTGCGGATCGATTTCCAGCACCTGGCGGAACAATGCCTCGGCCACATCCAACCGATCCTGCAGGTATTGGCAGTAACCCGCATCGCAGATCAGCGCAGGATCGTCTGGTTTCAACTGCAGGGCGCGGTCGAAGTAGGTGTTCGCTTCCTCGAAACGGCCTTTGCGCGCTTGCATGATCGCCAACCGGTGATAGATCACCGGGTGATCGGGGCTTCGCTCCAAAATGGAACGGTACAGACGTTCCGCCTCCATCAGCTTGCCCCGTTGCTCGGCCAAACGGGCCAAAGTCAGCGGCCCTTCGATGGATCGCTCAGCAACGGCTTTTTCAGCAGCTTGGTCGCGTCTGAAAGACGAAAACCCAGAACAGCCTCCAAGTACGGTTCCCCAACTCAGGATGGCCATGAGTGTAATTGCAGATGTTCTCATTCGTTGGATCCAATGGGCAGTCTAGTATGAGAATCCATGATTCCCTTGGATGTAGTAAGTTTCGCTTTGCTGGTACCCGATATGATGCTTGCCACCCAAATGCCATCGCAGGGTTTCCCGCTGGACGTTGGGCCATACGGTGCTCCGGTGATCGCAATTCGGCCGACCTTCGATACTGC
>SKKK01000336.1 GCA_007121535.1 Planctomycetaceae bacterium
GCCGTTGTCGTATTGAAGCAAATTGTCAAAGAACCGTTTTTCGATCAAGCGACCCGTAGTATCGCTGTAAACGTGCTCGGTGACAATCCCCTCGAACGAAATGTGCAGATGCTGACGGCCCGGCGCGTCGTAGGTCATCCGCTCGGTGAAGGGCATGTCGGCGGGGAGAATGGACGATGCCGTCCATTCTACGGGGTCGTCGCCGGTGCCGCGTATGCCGTCGTCGCCGAAGCCCAGGGGCAGCGTGCGCGAGAGCTGGTGGTTTCGCGCATCGAAGGTGAACCAGGTTTCGCGTCCCAACGGATCGCGGATCAGTGTCTGATTGCCTTGCGCGTCGTACCCGTAACGCCGTCGCCGTTGCGGGCCGCGGTCATGTTGCCGTGGTCGTCGTAGTCCAGCCGTGTGATGTTGCCCGAGGGATCGGTCATCGAGCGGAGCAGGCCGAAAGAATCGAAGCTGTTGCGAGTCGTGTTGCCCACCGCGTCGGTGTTGGTCAGCGGTTCGCCGAACGATCCGTACGTGGCTCGGGTGCTGCCGTCGGGCAGAGTCACTTGGGTACCACCGTTCAAGCCGTTGGGCGCTGAGCTGCAAGATTTTGGGCGATCTGGTCGATACCCTGATCAGCCGCCTCGCGCCCCCCAAGAACGCGACATTTTCACGTGATCTCCGTGCCGTGGGAATCCAGGCTAGGAATGACCCCATGACCCCATCCAAAACGGGATCAGGATCGCAATAGGAAAGCAATTCCGGTGACCAGATAAAAGAAAACGAGATAGGCAAGTGCTAGCGAAAGACGTTTCCGAATGGCGACACCCTGCCCGAGCCAATGCGTTGGAACCAGGAACAACACGGCGGGAATCATCAACAGCGAGGCAGCCGATGCAATGAGCAGCGCGCAGCCCCAATAGGCGAAGCCATGCCGAAATCCGTCTCTCATATCAAGCAAGCCGCCTACGAGCGTCGGCATGATCAGAATACAGAACCCAATCAGCCGCACAAGGCGACTGAGTTGAATGTCACTCGAGCCTGCGTGATGCATAAATTGTTCTCCAGGCGATACGTTGTGTATTGGTTCAGCGGGACGTTGAGTTCTGGGATTGTGCAGTTAATGAGATCAGCATAGCCAAACGATGACGCCCAACGCTGTCCGACTCCGAGCCACTGGCTACCAGCCTGGAATCAGCCGACTCGCTCCGCGACCGCGATTTGCTTGATTGGGGACCAGTCGCCCAGACCCCCTGGGGTCTTTCGCCTTTGGCCGAAACGTGTGTTGGCCGATGCACGGCTTACGGCCAGCAAACTGGCACTAAGCTGCAACCGCGACACCAGATTCAACGCTCGTCGTCAGCAATACAATGTCGAGCAAGCGGATCGAGGACTGTACCACGCACCGAAGACCCGACAAGACCCGAGCCCGGGGAATACTGCGTCTTGTCCGATGGTATGTAGGTCACGCATTCGCCTCATCTAACCAAAGAACTTCGTAGTACTGCCCTAATACCGTGAGGGACTTTGCTGGTTGATCTACCTTACCGACAAAAACCAGGGGCCGGCGTCTCTCATTCGTCCACTCGATCTGAAGCCGCATTCGATCGTGTCGCAGCATCCGTACAGTTAGTCGTTTGACATCGCTTTGAAGATACCGCGAACCCTGTGCCCTGAGGCGGACATGGGTTGGCTCAAAGATCACTTTTTCCCAAGCCATCTCGTACGCAAAGCGACACATTGCGCCCATGAAGAAAACAAAGACTAGCGCATCCCACCGCTCCGTCATCTCTGGCCATCCGTATCGCCGCCAAAGAATCGCTAAACCAACAAGGCACCAGATCAGGCCCCATTTCACGCACTTCACCACGATGTACACTAGGCCCTCTCTCCCGCGGAGAAAGAGCGGCATCGGGCCCCACTGTTCAAGTTCAAGTATCGCTTGCATTTCACATGCCTATTCTTTGGAATCCGTAACAGAAGCCCTCGCGACGATCAGTATTGTTTTGAGGCGGTAACAAAACTGGCCTAGGAGACCTACGGTCGGGGGTTTCACCGGGGTCGGAGACCCGCAGCGAGCAGTTGTATGTCCAAATCGTGCTGCTCTACCACCTCCCAGATGCTCGGTTAACTTTCCCTCATCAGTCCAATGTCTCCACAAGCTAGCGTCATTATCGCTGCAAAACATGCTAACGGGATAACCTTAGGCGGAAGAAAACTCACGCAAGTGATCCCGACACAAGCTCTAAACCAGCGGAGAGAACGTCCGTGAAACTCCGACAACCGGAGCCACACCAACAGCGCTTCGGGTAGACGTGGAAGGGTTCAGTCGCGGTGCAGGTCCGATCACTCTGATCGCACGCGTGTCCCACCTCCTTTTGCTGTAAGTGAACCCAGAAGTGCCTCGCATCCCATTTTGCCGGAATGCGTTACGAACTCAATCTGGCGTGTAGCTCCGCCTTTTCCGACCGTAATCTCGAGGATCACCCATCCGTTTCCCCGGGTGATACACCGAAGCGACGTGATCTCTCCCACTTCAAATTCCTCGTGTCTCCACAGATACGTCAGCAGTACCTTCTCGTGGGGAATCACGCACAACTCATGCCCGAAACAGCGTTTGACAAAGGTCACGACAGCTGCGAGCGCAGACAAGAGCGCAAAAAGGAGAACGAGCTGCTGCCACATAACGCGCGATACCATCCATTGTCCGATCAAGATACAGAAAGTCCCCACCGTACCGATGGTGATCGCATTGCGAAAGCATTCCCGTGTTACGACGAGTGAGCAGGTAAAAATTCCCCGAACACGAGCAAGACCGTAGACGGTCTCCCAGAAGATGAGTGGTTTTCGGTTCATTCTCTTCACCAATTCGGTCGTATGAACAAAAAGGGTTTCCAACTAATCGAAAAGCATGTCGATTGACCTGACCAAATCATCCGTTATCACATCTACGGCCGGGCCAATCGCACCCGCCGCACCACCAGCCTCGAGAACCAGGGAAACCTTGTCAGCAATCTCAGCTATTACAGGTCCTGATAGGCCTCGAATGCCGAGAATACTGCCACGAAACGCCGAAACGCCAAAGGATAGCACGAAATTAGCGAAGGCGCTGACGATACCAGGTACGGCCGTCGCCAGGGCCATCTGGAACTGTTCCCGTGCATCAATGAGCCGGGGATCTCCGGGAACGGAGAATGATTTCTGTAAGAGATAATCCATACCGGTCGCAACAACTAGACCGACTAGGCCTCCTATCTGCGAAGATGATACGACGAAAGCCGTCAGCGGGGGAAAGAGAAGTCTGTCGTCAGGCATCTCCGACCCTAGAAAGCCATTGAGCAAACCCGAGACTGCGCCCCACGAGAACGACTCATGCGCAATGCTCCAGTAATAGGCACTTGGTCTATTTGGAAAATGGCCAATAACTACATCAAGAACCATTGTTAGCCCGCCCCCAACTAATCCTGTAATAAGTGCCTCTGCAAGGGTCGGCCTCAAGAGAACCCGGGAACTTGCAGCGATCCCCAAGGCCAACCCACCAAAGGCGCCCGACGCGCCTGCCCAGATGCGGTTTCGGCCCGCAGATTGGGCGAGGACATCCCCAATGTAGGCGTTGCCGCTGGTGAGAACCCCAAGCGTTGCGATCGTTCCAAGCATTCCGCTTAGGCTGGGTGTCAGGCCACTTGGATCAATTCGATTAACCGGATCGCCGTGCACATACAGGTATTTGTGGAGACTCAGCGGATCACTCAACCTTCCGAAGAAGGGGTCCAGGCGGGTGAAGCGGGCGGTGGTGGGGTCGTAGTAGCGGGCTCGGAGGTATTGGTGGCCGATGCGCGGGTCGAATTGCTCGCCGGCGTATAACAAGGTGGTGGCGGCCATGGCCGCGTTGGCATACTGGCCCGAGCCGCCGCTCAGGAGCTGGCCGCGGCCGTTCCGCATGGCGAGCATCTGGCCGTAGGCGTAGAAGGCGTAGAATTGGACTGCGGCGCCGGCCAGGTCGGTCAATACCCGCACGCTGCCGTGGCCGTCGTGGCCGAAGATCAGGGTTTGGTCACCGGTCACTTCGCCTTGGTCATCGATTTCAATCGTGCGCTGGGAGATCTCGGCGTGAC
>SKKK01000428.1 GCA_007121535.1 Planctomycetaceae bacterium
GCTTTCAACACGCCCACGTCCACAACAACCTGGTCACCGCCGCCGCCTGGCCCGCCCACCCCGATTGGCTCAGCAAGTTCCTGGACCTGCTGGGCACCCGCATCACCCTCTGACACGACGCCATAAGCACTCGGCCAACGATCTACCACATGGGAAGCGGCTCACCCGAAAACGACTCCCGACCCCTTCCGCCCGATTTCACCAAAAAATACCTGGCCGGGTGCTTACGGTTCGCTAGGTTTTGGACTTTCTGGGATGCGGATTTTCGTTCCGACAAGAACGATCCTCCCCGCTTGCCGGGTGAGAGGTTTCAGGTTTCCCGGCTAAGAGTCACTTCCTCCGCCCCAGCGAAGATCCTCCCCGCTTGCCGGGCGAGAGCTCTCAGGTTTCCCGGCCAAGGAGCGAGGTAGGTTCATGCTGACTGTCAATCGGGGAAATGGCTCGTGCAGGGGACTTTCTTCAATTCGGAACGTTCGAACCTGCTGGACACTTTCCCACCGCGATGCTCGAACAGGACGTGAAACGGTTTGATCGCGAATGCATCGGGGACTATTGACAATACTCGCCCCTTCCTATCACGATACATCGACCGCAGGATGATCACGCAGTCTCCCGGCGCTAACGGATCCGTGGACATCAACATATTCCTTTCTATCGGTTTCCTGGTTAATCCGACGTCGCACCGATCAGCCAGCCATTCTTGCCTGCTAGAGTGGCGTCCTAACGGCTTCGAAATTCATTTGCGAAGCCTTATGAATAAATCAGCGGACTGGTTCCGTCAACGGATGCGGCAACCTGTCAGGCCCGACTACCGTCCGGTCGGATGGCAATCAGCGGTTCGTGGGGATGCTGTATTCCGACCAACGTCGGTCTTTTTCCAGAGGCCGGATCTCCTTGTTGCGACGATGTTCGGCGGCGCGGGTTGCAAAGCGTTCTTCCCAGTCGGTGCCCAAGAGGAGTTGACCGCCGAGCAAGATCCGCACCACGTTCTGTGCGGGTAGCAAGACCTGTCTTCCTACTTCACCGATCCCTGCTACCGCGCCGTAGGTCAGGGTTTTGCCGCGCGAAACGGCGGTCTGTGCACCGGTGTGGAATTGTTCGCCACGCTCCTTCCACTGCTCTGCATGGACCAGATTACCCACCTTGCGTACCATGGGTTGACCATTGCGATACTTGATCGTCGGTTTGCCGAACAGACCGAAATGGATGGTCGTTCCATGTTCGCCGTAGTCGTAGTCGATCGAATTCTTCGTGTAGGTGACTCGCGGGGCACCGGGCATCATCTGCACCGGGATATAACATCGCTCGCCGGTCCTCGGATGATTGACAACCACGATCGACGGACCGCCGGGAAGCATTTGGGCTTGAAAGGATCGATCGCCGCTATAGTAATAGCGGTGCACCAGGACCACCGGGGGAATGTCCACCTGTAATTGCCCCCATTCGTCCGCTTCCAAAAAGACGGCCGGATTCCCTAGCGGGTCGACACCGGGGTCCAGTACCTCGATCTCCAAGGTCGGTGGAACGGCGGCCGGGCCGCGATGGGCGGCCGAGGCGACGCGGCCCGATAGCATCGCCAAGCAGACGATGACTACATAACCGAATTCTATGACAAGCGTTGCTCGCATCGATCTGACTCCTGATGTGGTCGCCGCCCGCTTCCAGGCGACGGAACCCGTTCGATTCCTATCTCGGGGAGATTACGGGTGAACCCTGCTGCCGGAAGTAGTAGAACTCGATTTCCACGCGGTCGATCTCATCGAAATGTTCGGCGACCCAGCCGTCACAGTCGCCGGTGTGCAAGTAGTACGGCCGACCGTTCTCGACCCAGAACGGCAGCGGCTGCAAGTCGGCCAACACGGGCCTTCCCACGGCCATGGCGCCTCCGGTCGGCTCGTCTTGAAATGCACCCAGGCAGCGCAGACGCACGACGAACTGGTTGCGTTTGATGTGCGACCGAGGATTGAATTCCTGCGGTTCACCTTCGTCCGGACGGCGGTTCTGGTCGGCACGCAGACTGAGAATCCAGCGACCGTCGGAGTACAGTTGCAAGGCCACTTCGGAGATCTCGCAGTGGTCGATCTGAAGTCGGGATCGATCCAACTGGTACAGCTCGACCACAGCCCGCTGTTTCGGAGGTGGAGCGGGAGAAACCACCGTAAGCCCCTCGGTCAACTGACGGCGCGTCACGTTGGAATGTCGGGCTTCCGATTGGTCGTCGGAAGGCAGCGGTGGCAACAATCCGGTGCGAGATTGCCAAGCGAAGGGTTGCGTCCCGGTGTCCTCCGGCATGACAATTGTTTGATCGATCCGTCGTTCCAGATGGCGTTCGCCGGTCAATGGGTAACGGTGCAACATCTGCTCGTCGCTGTACTGCCGGCTCCACCGTACCGTGTCCGGTTCCAGAATGTCTTCCACAGAGACTCGAGTGCGGAGCAGGACGGCGGTGCGGCTGACAGTGGTTTCGGACGGGGATCGAGCCCGGTATTGGTAATCGGCCCAGGGAATCCCCGTCAGGTGCGAGGGACGAGTGTGCCCTCGGCGAAAGGGCTCGATTGCCGAGGCCGTCGTGCATGCGATCAGGACGATGACCAGGACTGCGTAGAGCCGCCGCGCGGAGAACTCGATTCGTCTTGGGCGATAAATCGCAAGGTACTGGACCATCCTGCGTCTCCTTCGTTGTTCCTTCGTCATTGCTCTCTCCATTGAACTGCCGGAGGTTCGAGAGCCGGGCGAGGATCAGGTTCACCCGGCGGCAGGCCCTCCAGCATCGAACGCCTGCTACTCGGGCTCGCAGCCGAACTGCGTCCTGATGGATCGATGGCTCCGTCGGGCGACTGGCCGGGAACGAAACGGCTGGGCGGGTACACTTCTTCTGGACGGTAACCCTCCCGCATCGGGCTGTCGTGCAAATCCAGTCCCGGACCTTGGTAGCCGTTGGGATGCACGTAGGGGATCGTCTCCTGGCTGCGGTACAGATCGGTTCGGCGGTTCCCTTGCGGAATCCGCAGGAACTCGTCCACCTGCTCGCTGGCGAAGTCGTAGACCCGGTTTTCCAAGGCTCGCTGGCGACCGCGGACTACGAATTCGCGGTTCGTCACTCCCAGCGGATCCAGATCGGCCACGGCGGGCGCCCAACGCAGACCCATCAGATCGAACAGCGTGGGAAAGATGGTCGCCTGGCTGTAGATCAGATTCTGTTGCAGTGACGATTCTGCGCTAGGCAGCGGCCGGAACAGCACGCCGGCGATCGGGATATTCTCCAGCATCGGCACGCCGCGACTGGTGCGGCTGGCCCTGAGCGCCACCGTATAGCGGCTGACCTCGCGCAATTCGAAGTTGCTCAGTTGCACGTCGGTATTGATGAAGTGCCGCTTGACTCGACCCAGATGCTTTTCATCCGCCCGCACGGGTTCGCGGATCTGCGTGGTGTACATATAGTCGAAACCGAACACCACCGCTTGGCCGTCCGGTTGGATGACCGGTCGGATCTCGTAACCAGTGCCCGTTTCGAACTTGTAGATCGCCGGATCCGGGATCAGGTTTTCCAGGTTGGAACCGAACTGAGGCCGAGCGCCCGCGTTGTGCGCCATGATCTGTTCGGCGGTGGTCGAATCCAATCCGGGAAGCACATCGCGGACCACACCAAAGCCCCCCGCGCCGCCCGGTGAGATATTGGCCGGCGCAACGATCCCGCTACTGGCAAGGGCCAGGAACGAGGGGTCGTTCGCCAACGCCCCGACATCATCGATCAGCGCCTTGGCCCCGCTTAGCGCTTCGGCGATGGCGATGCGGCGGGCCGGCAAGTCGAACTCCATGCTGGCGCTGGGATCCACCTTGGCAAAAGCCCGGTTGTTGGCCAGGATACTGGTCGTCTCGACCTGACCGAACTGCACATCCCAATGCGTGCTGGCCTCGCGGATGTACCGGAACGCGGGGAAATAGAACTGCGTATTGAAATCGTCATCCAACGCCGTCGTCAGCCGCTTCAGATAATTATCCACATTCGCCGTATGCGCCCGAGTCCCATCGAGCAATTCGATGTACTTCTCTTCGAGATCGTCGATCAGCATATCGAGGAA
>SKKK01000252.1 GCA_007121535.1 Planctomycetaceae bacterium
CGGGCTCGCGGCCGGCACTAGGGGGAAGCGGTGTAGGAGGCCTGTGGTTTCCGGACCGGTTCCCACCGGCGCGGGGCCGGAGGGGACGAAAACCGTTCGATTCCAAAGTGAACGCCCTACGGCCGATTTTCCGTTTGGTCCCGGCGCCATACCGTTCAGGCGGGCTTACTCGTGATCTTCCAGAGACATGGTCACGCGAACCACGCCTTCTTCCGTGGTGGTTTCTGTGTTCAGGCCCGAGCGGTGGAAGATCTTCAGCATCCCGCTGTTCTCGGGCAGCACGTCGGCGTTGAACTGCCGCAACCCGGCCTGTTTTCCGATTTCGACCAATCGTCGGAACAAATGCGTTCCGATGCCTTTGCGTTGCCAGTCATCACTGACCACAAAGGCCATCTCGGCTGACCGTTTTCCCGGGTTGGTCATATAGCGGCCGACGCCCAGGATCTCCTCGTGCCCCGCTTGCCCTCGCGAAACGACCAACGCCATTTCGGAATCGTAATCCACGTTGCAGAAGACTTGCAGCCTATTGTGCGGCAACGACTTCAAGGTTCCATGGTATCGCAGGTACTTCGTCTGTTCGCTGAACGTGTAGAACATCCCTTTGATCTTGTCTTCGTCATCGGGTCGAATCGGCCGGATCAGCAGTTCCTCGCCATCGCGCAAGCGGTAGATTTCCTCCAGTTCTTTGGGGTAGGGATGCGCGGAGGGCAGGATTTGATCGGCGTAGACCAATCTTCGCCGTTTGGCCGCGTGCAGCAGCTCGGAACGGAAATTGGGATGCGCGATGCTGATCAAGGACATGGCGCGTTCTCGCATCGTCCGGCCGTGCAGGAAGGCGACGCCATATTCGGTGACCACGTAATGAATATCGCCGCGCGTGGTCACCACCCCGGCGCCTTGTTGCAGGAACGGAACGATACGGCTGCGAAGGGTCCCGTTACGATCGCGGGCCGTACTGGGCAATGCCAGGACGGGCTTGCCGCCTTTGGACATCGCTGCCCCGCGCATGAAGTCGGCATGCCCCCCGATGCCGCTGTACAACCGTTCGCCGATGGAATCGGCGACGGCCTGGCCCGTCAAATCGACTTCGATCGCCGCATTGATGGCGACCAGGTTGTTGTGTTGTGCGATGATGCGGGGGTCGTTGGTGTGTTCCGACGGGTGCATCTCGATCATCGGATTATCGTGCAAAAAGCAGAACAACTCCTTGCTGCCGGCTGCGAAACTGCTGACGATTTTGCCTTGGTGCAGCGTCTTGCGCTTTCCCGTGATCACGCCTCGCTCGGCCAGATGCATCACGCCGTCGGACAGCATCTCGGTATGGATGCCCAGATCGTGTCGATCGGTCAGCGACAACAAGACCGTATCGGGAAGACGACCGATGCCCATCTGCAGCGTATCCCCATCCGAGATCAAGCTGGCGACGTTCTCGGCGATCGCGGTGGTCAAAGGGTCCGGTTCATCGATCACCGGCCATTCCAACAACGGCTCGTCGTGCTCGACCAGGTAATCGATGTCGCGCACGTGAATGAAGCTGTTGCCCAACGTGCGCGGCATGTAACTATTGACCTGAGCGATCACCGTCTTGGCGGCCAAGGCGGCGGATCGAGTCATGTCGACGGAAACACCCAAGCTGACGAAGCCGTGGGCATCGGGAGGGCTGACCATGATCAGCGCCACGTCGATCGGCAGGCGTCCCGAGCGAAACATCTCGGGGATCTGCGAGAAGAAGATGGGCGTGTAATCCGCACGGACCTGACCGACGGCGTCCCGCACGCTATTGCCGATAAAGAACGCGTTGGCTCGGAACCGCTCGGAGTATTTCGGGTCGGTATACGGAGCGACCCCCATGGTCAACACGTTCAGCACCTCGGTATCTTCGGCGCCGCTGCTGGTATCGACCAACGCGCGGACCAACGCCTGAGGCTCGCCGCAAGCCGAACCTACAAAAACGCGATAGCCCGCCTTGATTCGCGAGACCGCTGCCTGGGCCGGTACGATCTTCTTCTTCCACGTTTCTCGCCAATCCGTAGACATCGCTCCTTTTCCTTTCCTCATTCTCCCCGGAAGCCCCGGAGAACGCTTGAGATCGAAATTTATCGTTTTCGGCCAGCAGGCCCGATCGTGGGCGCAACGTCCGGTTCCGCCGTCAGTCCTGCAGGATGATGCGGGCATCGGCGACCATGACGCCTTTGCCGCGGGGATAGACCAGCAACGGGTTGATATCCAACTCGCTGATCCGCGGGTGCTCGGTCACCAGTTGGCTGAGTCGCAACAGGCATTCGGCCACGGCCGCCAGATCGGACGGCGGCTCGCCGCGCACCCCTTGCAACAGCTTGATGGCGCGAATGTCATGGATCATCTCGTCGGCCACATTCTCGCGGATGGGAGCCAGCCGGAACGACACGTCTTTCAACGTTTCGGTGTAAATCCCGCCCAACCCGAACATCAGCACGGGGCCGAAACGTTGATCGCGAGTGACCCCCAGGATCACTTCCTTGCCGGGATCCAGCATCTTTTGGATCAGAACCCCCCAGATCTCCACGTCGCTGCCCATCCGTTCCCGCACCGTCGCGGTCATCGTATTGTACGCGGTGCGGACGCCGTCCTCGTCGCGCAAGTTCAGTTTCACTCCACCCACGTCCGTCTTGTGCAAAATCTTGGGACCCGCGATCTTCATCACCACCGGATAGCCCATGTCGGCAGCGGCCGCCACCGCCTCGTCGGCCGACGCGGCCAACTTGTAGGGAACCGTGGCAAAGCCGTAGCTCTGCAAGGCCTCCAACGCCTTCAGCTCGATCAGCTTGGGGCGGCCCGCCGCCAATTCCTCGTCAAACAATTTCTCGACAGCTTCCCGATCGGTTTCAAAATCGCGGTACCCGCGCACTTTGGAACGTACCCAGATCCCGAACCTGGTCTTCGCCGCCATCGCTCGCATGGCGTTCTCCGGGAAGGCAAACGTCGGGACTTCATATTTTTGCTGCAACAACCGAACGCCGCTGGAAACGTCGACCAATCCCATCAGACAGGCGGCCATCGGCTTGTTGCAAAACTCCTTGCTCTCGCCGATCACTTCGGCGATCTGATGCACGTCGGTCATCGTTTGCGGAGTGACGATGACCAGCACCGAATCGACTCCATCGTCGGCGGTCACCGCATCCAGCGCCGCGCGGTAACGATCGTGCCGCGCGTCTCCGATCACGTCGACCGGATTCTTGATGCTGCCAACCTCCGGCATCTGAAACTGCAACGACTTTTTCGTATAGTCACGGAACTTGGCCAGTTCCATGCCGTGGCGAATGCAGGCATCGGTCGCCATGATCCCCGGGCCGCCCGCGTTGGTGATGATGCCCACGCGTCGGTTGGTGGGCAACGTCGGGTCGGTGAAGATCTCGGCCAGATCGAACAACTGCGCCACCGTTTCGACTCGAAACACCCCGGCCTGGGCCATCAGGGCGTTGTACAGTTCGTCGGAACCGGCCAGCGAGCCCGTATGCGACGCGGCGGCGGCAGCACCTTCGGCCGTCCGGCCGCTCTTGATCAACACGATGGGTTTCGGGTTGTCCCCGTGCGTGATCTGGTGAGCCGCTTCCAGGAATCTCGGCCCGTTCCCGATCTCTTCCACGTACATCATGATGGCTCGCGTTTTCGCGTCTGCCGCCAGAGACTGCAAGAGGTCCACTTCGTCCACGTCACATTTGTTACCGAAACTGACGAATCGAGAGAACCCGATACCTCGTCCTTTCGCGTAATCCAATAAAGCCGCACAGAGAGCACCGCTCTGTGAGATCAATCCCAACGTGCCGTGCGGCGGCATGTCGCGACCGAAGGTGGCGTTCATGCCCACCTCGGGATCGGTATTGATCAGTCCCAGACAGTTCGGTCCCAGGATCGACAAATCGTACTCGGCGGCGATGGCCCGAATACGATTCTCTCGCGCGATGCCTTCTTCACCCACTTCTTTGAAGCCGGCCGAGATCACCAGCACGTGCTTCGTGCCCAACTCGGCCGCCTGCAGCACCACCCGCTCGACGAACGGAGCCGGGACGACCACGACCACCAGATCCGGCGGATCCTCGATCGCAGTTAAATCGCGGAAACAGGGAACGCCCAAGATTCCCTTTGCCTTGGGATTGATCGGATAGATCACCCCCGTGTAGCCCCCGTAGATCAAATTGCGCGTGATCGCGTGCCCTACAGACCCAACCTTTCGCGAGGCGCCTACCACCGCGATCGAACGGGGGCAGAACAAGGGTTCCAAATCACGAACGCGAACAGCCGGGGGACTGGTCGTCGGGGAGTTTTCGGCCATTTCTGGACTCCGATACTTAATCGGTCACGTTCAGGGGAAAAACTGGCGAGGATGTCTGCGGTTGTCCGCTGGGCCGGCCACGGACATCGTGCCGTGGCCGGCGTTCTGCGTTCGTCTCGCCAGTGGATGTCGCTCAACGATTCGGCCGGTTGGCGATCAAGTCTTCAACCACCGAAGGGTCGGCCAACGTGGTGACATCCCCCACCTTGTCCGGCTCGTTTTCGGCGATTTTGCGCAAGATCCGACGCATGATCTTACCGCTTCGCGTCTTCGGCAAACCGACAGCCCACTGCAGCATGTCCGGCGTCGCGATCGGTCCGATCTCGTTCCGTACGTGCTTGATCAGCTCGATGCGCAACTCATCGGTGGGTTCCAATCCGGCGCGCAGCGTGACATAAGCGTAGATGCCCTGTCCCTTGATCTCGTGCGGAAAACCCACCACCGCCGCTTCGGTCACCGCCGGATGACTGACCAATGCGCTTTCCACCTCGGCCGTCCCCATGCGGTGGCCCGACACATTGATCACGTCGTCCACTCGACCCAACAACCAATAATCGCCGTCTTCGTCCACGCGGCAACCGTCGCCGGAGAAATAGAGGCCTTTGAAAGCGCTGAAGTAGGTCTGCTCGAAACGATCGTGGTCCCCGTACATGGTCCGCATGATCCCGGGCCAGGCCTTCTTGATGCACAGCTTGCCACTGGTGCCCTGCGGCACCGGATTGCCTTGGTCGTCGACGATCACCGGTTCGACGCCAAAGAAAGGCCGGCTGGCACTACCAGGTTTCAACGTATGGGCCCCGGCCAAAGGCGTGATCAGGATACCGCCCGTCTCGGTCTGCCACCAAGTGTCCATCACCGGGCATCGTTCTTTGCCGATGTGCCGCCAATACCAGAGCCATACCTCGGGGTTGATCGGTTCGCCCACCGACCCCAGCAGCTTCAGGCTCGAAAGGTCCCGCTTGTTGATGTGATCTTCGCCCTCACGCATCAAGGCGCGAATGGCGGTTGGCGCCGTGTAGAATTGCGTCACCTTGTACTTGTCCACCACGTCCCAAAAACGCCCCGCGTCCGGGTACGTCGGAACGCCCTCGAACATCACACTGGTCGCTCCGGTGCACAAGGGTCCGTAGACGATGTACGTATGGCCCGTGATCCAACCGATGTCCGCCGTACACCACCAAGTGTCGCCCTCCTGATAATCGAAGATGTATTTGAAGGTGGTGGCTGCATAAACCATGTAACCGCCCGTTGTGTGCAAAACGCCCTTGGGCTTGCCCGTCGAACCGGACGTGTAGAGGATGAACAGCGGATCTTCGGAGTCCAGCCATTCCGGCGGGCAGTCGGGCGACGCGGTTTCCATGGCTTCGTGCCACCAGATATCCCGCCCGCTTTCCATCGGCACATCGACGCCCGTTCGCTTCACCACCACCACGTGCTCGATGCTGGGGCACTGGCTGACCGCCTTGTCCGCCTTGGTCTTCATCGGAATATCGTTCTTCTTGCCGCGTAGGGCCGTGTCCTGAGTGACCAACAGCTTGCACTCGGAATCCTGGATCCGGTCACGAAGCGAATCCTCGCTGAAAGCGCCGAAAACAACGGAATGGATCGCACCGATACGGGCACACGCTAGCATCACCACCGGCAACTCGGGGATCATCTGCAGATACAGGCACACCCGGTCGCCTTTGGTCACGCCCAAAGATTTCAACACATTGGCGAACTTGCAGACCTTTTCGTGCAACTCCCTGTACGTCACCGTGCTCTGCTCGCCGGGCTCATTGCCCTCCCAGATCAACGCCGTCTGATCCCCGCGTTTCTCCAGATGCCGATCCAGACAATTCACCGACAAATTCGTCTTGCCGTTCAGGAACCACTTGATCGATACGGGGTGCTCGAAGCTGAAATCTCGCACTTTGTCCCACTTCTGGTTCCATTCAAACGTATCTGCGATTTCAGACCAAAATCCGTCCGGATCCTCGATCGATCGCCGATACATGGCTTCATACTGCTCGAAGGACGGACAGTGTGCCTGACCAGCAAAATTGGCTGGCGGCGCCAGTCGTTGGCCTTGATACCCAGATTCGGGGGCTGTGGTTTCACTCATCTTGTTTCTACTCCTTTGGGACTACAGGTGGGGTTGAAAAAACCTGCCAAAAAAACGGTTCGTCCTGCTTCCATCCGCCTTGAATCAACAAGCTCGGATACCAGCACACGATGACGGTCCGTACTTTCCGTCAGGCTACCATGCGAGAGGAATCGCGGGCATGCGGCCCGCGCCAAATGGATTCGGACTAACTTAACCGGAAGAGCCGGGATTCACAAGGAGGGCACCGCGACGGGGGTCCAGAAATCGCCGAACATTGTGCTGGAATGAAGCCGGGACAAAGAAAGTGGTTTATTTGGGTTAAACCAATTACCACATAAGTGCTTCATTCGTCGATTGCTCGCGACCAGGGAGCCAAGGCCAGCGAATACGAGCAAATTTCGGCGGGCTGGAAATAGAGATCGATTTCGCGAGCGGCGGCATTGGCTCCGTCCGAAGCATGGACCAAATTCATTTGGCGACTGCTGCTGAAATCGCCTCGAATGGTACCCGGGTTCGCTTTCAAGCCGCTGGTAGCGCCCAGCATCTCTCGCACCACTCGAATCGCCTCGAGTCCTTCCACCACGATGGCGATGACCGGAGCGCTGGTAATAAAGGCCTCTAAACCCGGATAAAAAGGTTTGTCAACGTGTTCCGCATAGTGTTTTTTGGCCAAATCGGGGGTTATGTGAAGCATCTTCAACGCTAGCAGATGCAACCCTTTTTCCTCGAATCGGCTGATCATGCGTCCCACGAGACGGCGCTGCAAGCAATCGGGTTTGAGCAAAACCAGGGTACGTTCCATCGTGTTCCTGAGCGAAAAGAGCGGGCGCGGTGATCCACCGACATACCAAGTGTCCTTGCCACATCCCATCCTCTCCGGATGGGACATGAGACAAGAGCGATCGAGTGGATTTTTAGCTTAAGGAGACAACTGTTGCAGCTCGCGCTCGGCTTGATAGGCTCGCATCGCTGCGGCTTCTCGCGACAGTTTGAACTTCGGCCCCGGCGGGAAGTACTGCACATCATCATCGATGTAGTGCGGACTGGGGAGCGTTTGCCCACCGATGGTGGTCTGACAGCCCATTGCGCCGAAGCACGCGAGTAGTCCAAGTCCGCAAAATGTCCATCTCAGCCATGCTTTGGTCGTCATCGCCTTCATTTTCGTTAAACTCCCAGCTTTCCGACTAATCGTTATCGTCGTCAGACTCATTATCGGTCAGCTTGTTCGAACACTTTCGGGAATCCGCAAAAAACTTGGCGTTCCTTCCCGATTCCTTTTAGCATCCGCTATCATGAAGTAAGGGGCGACGTCCAGACGTTTTTTGGGCAGTGAATCGCGGTATCCGTTCGCCCCTGTGGCTTCAAGCCATGAAATGGCAGGGAGGAATTCGCTGATGGCACCGGTACGTAAGGCAATCATCGTGGTCTTTTTGTTGCTCGCTGGCCCGACGCATGCAGTCGGCCAGCAGCCGATCGTCTACCCTCATATGGACTACTATCGTGGCTTTGCCGCATTCCACGCGGGCGAGTACCGTGACGCATTACGAATGTTCGAAGCGTCGCTTCGAGGCGGAATGAGGAGCACCGAGGGTCGATGGGTCGATTCGATCTGTTATTACACGATGATCGGCGAGTGCCATTATCACATGGGGGACTTTGCCAAAGCGCTTGAAAACTACGAAGCGGCGATCAAGTTGTCGGTCATCCACAACAACTGGATGCTGCGAGTCGAGTTCCCCGGGTCGATCGAGCCTTCCGCGTCGGGGGTTCGCACGACGATTACTTGGGGGAAGAGTCGACGGCCCACGATGATCGGCAGGATTCCCGATCGGATGGGAACTTTTCACGGGCAGACGACGGCAGAGAACATTCAGGCCATCCAGAGCGGGGGGATCTTTGCCGGTCCCGAAATTTTGCCGTTGAATGTGAAAGAGATCGTCCGTTGTACGGCGGTCGCCATTCGACGCCGCTCGGAGCTGATGGGTCCTGTGTGTCGTCACGATCCGTTGACGAACCAATTGCTCTCGGCGCTGGGTCAGCGGCCGACGCTGCCGAACCATTGGTCCCAGGCATGGATTAGTTGCCTTTTGGGACTCGCTTACCAATCGGCAGGCAAATGGGAGCAGGCTTCCACCGAGCTGACTCGATCGCTGGTCGTCGGGGGCCAATTCGATCACGAATTGACGGCACTGGCGTTGCTGGAACTGGGAAACCTGGCGTTTCGGCAGGGCCAGCACAAGACGGCGGCGGAGTATTATTTGGAGGCGACCTACGCAGCCGCCAGCTTCGATCAATTCGATCTGCTGGCCGAGGCCTTTTACGGCGGGATGTTAACCCATTTGATCGCGGGGAATCGCGGTCAATATGCTCCGCTGGTCCCCGCGGCCGCTTGGGCGCAGCGTCATTCGCGAGCGACCCAGGCCCAATTGCTGTTGTCGATCGTGGAAAGCTCGTTGGCAGGCGGCGATGCATCGCAGGCCGCGAACGCATTGAGCCAAGCTCGGCAAGCGATCGGCAACCGTGACATGCGAAACAGCCGAATCGGTGGTCGCTACCATTACTTGTCGGCGGTGGTCGATTTCCATCGAGGCAACCTGGCGTCGGGCAACAAGTCTCTGACCGCCGCGATGACTTTCTTCCGCCAGAGTTCTCGATGGCGGTTGCAGATCGTCTTGGCCGAGCGGTTTTTCGCGGGGGGTGCGATCAGTCAGCGGATCGCCGAAAGTCTTTACAGCGAACTGCTTCGGGAACCAACCGCTACCGATTGGTCGACGGACCCCATCGAAACGATGGTCTACCTCAACATGTCGCACCGCGCTTCGCTGCAACGCTGGTTCGAACTGGCCTTGGTTTTGCGGGACGAGGCCAAGGCCATTGAAATTTCGGATCGCATTCGTCGCCATCGATTCCACAGCACGTTGTCGTTGGGCGGGCGTTTGCTGGCTCTGCGTTGGATCATGGAGGCGCCCGAGGATGTTTTGAGTCAGGCTGCCGTGTTGCAGCGACAAGATTTGCTGGTCCGGTATCCGGAATATGGCAAGCTGGCGACAAAGGCCGCCGAGACGCGCCAGCAGTTGCGAGCCATGCCTCTGCAGGCCCAGGACTCGTCGAAAAAGCAGGAACAACAGTCACTGTTCGATCAACTGGGCAAGCTGAGCGATCGCCAAGAATTGATGCTCAGCAACATCGCGCTTCGTCGCGAACCGGCCGAAATGGTATTTCCACCTCTGATGGATTTGAAGCAAATCCAGGCGGCCATGCCGGGTGACCAACTGATCCTCTCGTACGTCGTCGGCAGTCGCGGCATCACCGTGTTCGCCTTGGACAAGGAACGCATCGCTAGCTGGCAGTTGGAGTCTCCGGCAGATCTTCCCAAACAGGTCACCTCGCTGCTACGTAAGATCGCCGTCAGCGATCGCAAGAAGACCCTGGACATGTCGGACTTTAAGAATACCGACTGGCAACAGGACTCAGCACGCTTGCTCGCTCGGTTGACCAACATCGGCGACCCGCAGGTCTGGGACCGGTATCGCGAGGTGGTCATCGTGCCGGACGGCCTGTTATGGTACGTCCCTTTCGAAACGCTTTACACCAGTGAAGGTTCGTCGGGGCGACCGTTGATCTCCAAGGTTCCAGTGCGTTACGTGCCGACCTTGGCTCTGGCCAATCGGCCGGGCCCCGTGGCCGGCCCCGAAGCGATCACCGGACTCGTGGCTGGAAGGATGCACGTCGGCGCCGATGTCCAGATCGCGGCGAGGGCCGCGGACGAGATCGTCGAAGTGTTGCCCGGTTCCCAGCGGCTGACGTCGGCGCCCGTCGCTCCGTCGAACCTGTTCGCAGCCAACTTGGATCGCTTGGTGGTGTTGAGCGAATTGGACCAGAACCGCCCGCCGTACGGATGGTCGCCCTTGCAATTCGACCGGGGTACGCGTGGGGCCGATCTGGAAAGTTGGCTGAACCTGCCGTGGCACGGGCCGGCTCAGATCGTTCTGCCCGGCTTCCGCTCGGCTGCCGATACCGAGCTGAAGACCACCGCCCTGGGTGACGACATCTTCTTGCCCGTGTGCGCGCTGATGGCGTCGGGCGCCAGCAATATCCTGCTCAGCCGCTGGCCGGTCGGTGGGCAATCCACATTTGATCTGATCCGCGAATACGTGCAGGAACTGCCGTATACCAGTGCGGCCCGGGCTTGGCGGCGCAGTGTGCTGCTGGCAGCGCGAAATCCCATCGATCCGATGCAAGAACCCAAGCTGCGGATGGTCAGCGTGACGGACGAAGTGCGTGCGACCCATCCATTCTTCTGGGCCAGCTATTTGCTGATCGATACCGGTACGCAACCGGCAAACGACGATCCTTGACGCCGCCCCGGGTCTTTGATGCGCGTAGCCGAATTCCCGAGAATTCGCGACGTTGGCGAGCGTGTCGTTCTGGACACGACCGCCCGAATTCTCGCGAAGTCGGCTACTTTCGGCGGCAATGCGCAACTTCAAAGCCCGGGGTGCGGGCCGCTACCGGGGAGACAGCCGACTCGTTCGGAGTTCGTCGCGTAGCGACGATGCGACTTTAGCCGTGGGTTTTAACCCACGGTTCGTTTTGCGTGTAACCAGAAGTCGCGTAGCGACGATCGAATCCCTACAATCAAGCCCCCATCTTCAGAACGACCAATGGAGCGGCCCCCACCGAGTAGCCGCTCAACTAAGCACCGTTCGAGAAATAACTGTCCGATGTCCCCTCGCCACTCCGGGGAGAGGGCAGGGTGAGGGGGCCGAAAGTGCGTCAGTTATTTCTCGAACGGTGCTAATCTATTCATCAATGGATCGCAGAAGGTGCGGCTCCCGCAGAAGCTGCCACCCACATCACATGCAAAAGGTGTCACTAACACAATTCAGGTCATCCGGCTACAGTCATTTAAGTTTGTTGGGTAGCACCTTTCTTTTCCCCATTGTCGTTCGCACATTCTCATGCTGCAAATTCTGAACCCAAGTCAAAGGAATTGAAACAGATCGAGATCAATTCTTTAGCGCAACTTGATCGACCATGAGGAATGCCGTGAAGAAAGGGCGTCTGTCGCTTAGGAGCTATTTTGGTTGACCATGGACGCGAAATACAAGCGAGAATTTGGGAATGAAGGGCGGAGCGATCGGTTTCAGATGTGCGCCTATGCGATCGGGTTTGATGCGAGCCACGTGTCTCTCGTGTACCCCATGTCAGGGCCAAACGCGGCGTGCCAACGTACTATTCTCAATGCAACCTTCGGTGGAAGAGAATTGAAAGTCGATTCGATTGCGTTACCAATGACCGAAGGGCCAGAAGCGTGTGTGAAGCGATTGGCAAGCCTGATTGACTAACAATGCGAACCAACAAGTCTGAATGAAATCGAGTAAGCACGCCGCTAGATGCTTCTTGGGGAATCGGGCGGAAGTGGGGCGGGAGTCGTTTTCGGAGAACTCGCCTCTCCTGTGGCTCCCGAGCGCCGAGCGGCGGTCCGATCGGGTCCCGCTCGGCGCTCGGGACCCACACGATCGTTGCCCGAAAACGACTCCCGACCCCGTTGCATCACCCGTGCAAGGTCTACCGGAAATGAAAAAGAACTTCTGGCCGAGTGGTTAAGAGATGACGCTTTTGGCCATCAGCGGTGTCTTCTTCGCAGTTCGGATTCGGTGATCCCTTTTCGAGCAGGTAACGTCGGATCCGTCGAAGGAACTTGCGTGTCTCGCGGCATTGCTCGCGGGCATCCTCTTCGGAGAAAGTCAGCTCCGGGTTGTAATCGGCTGCCAACCGTTCATCTGCGCTCTGTCCCAAATGATTGGCCCACGAAGATTCGATTTCGCCCGGTCGGATCAGGTGGAGACCGAACTATCGCCGGACGGCCGCGTGACTGGTAGGCGCGACGTCATGTACTTCCAAAGCGGCCTTGGCCGCGTGCAGGACCGCGTAGTATGTCCGGGCCACCGCGTCCACGTAGCATCCTTCGCGAGTCAGGATGTCGGCCGCCCGGAGGGCTTCGCGTGCTCTGCGGTATTCAGCCACGATCAGATTGCGTCTCATAGCACCCGCACCTCATCACGCTCGACCGCCTCGCGAAAACGCGAACGGCTCGTCTTGAGTCGCTGCCACTCCCCTACCGTATACGCCATGATCGACGGTACGACGTCGCCTTCTGCGGCCAGCAGATACCCGATTTCGCGCATCCCTCGTTTGCGTTTCCCCGCTTCGTCGCGGACGATCAACAGCACGTCCAGATCGCTGTCCGGACCCGCCTCGCCCCGCGCCTTCGAGCCGTAGATCAGCATTTGCTCCACCATCCCCGGGAATTTCTCTGTCAATTCGCGGCGGTACTGATCGATCCACCGCTTGTCCAGTCGCGTGAGTTTCATCGCTCGTTCCTTTCGAACCGCAAGGAATGCCGAGTGGGCGTCGTCTCTGCGGATTCTGCATCCCATGGGTTTGGCTGCTTCATTTCACCTCGACCGTATGCCCCTGGAACGTGTTGCTGTAAAATGCGTCGATCGTGTTGATCAGCTCGCGGTGCTTTCCCGGCTGCTCGACGGTGTGGGGATCGGTCGTCATCGGCCCCCTCTGTCGTTCACACATATCTCTGTGACCAATTCTGAACCCCAGCCAAACGAATTGCAACGGATCATCCGGAATCACTTCCGGGGGACTATCTGGACCCAGCTTGTTCCGCTGCTTGGATCAGTTGGTCGGCCCAGGCTCGATCGTCGGGTGACAGGGGCGGCTGGCAGGCAGAGTGATCATCGATCCGGTCGCGGTAGCTGCCCGCATCGTAAGTCTGCTCCAGAGCAGCCCGAATGTCCAACGGCACGTCGGGATCGTCGCCGGCCAAGGGGATGCGGATTTGCGGCAGGGGTTGCCTCACGGTGCTCGGGTAGCCTTCGAATCGAGTCCGCCGCGATCGAGCGCGATTGACGGAAACTAGGTAGTCGTAGTGGAAGCGGCCGGCCACCAATGCTTCCGGGACGGCCAGGATGTGCGGGCCGAACTGTCTTGACCGATCGGCCGATCTGCGGGTCCCTCGACATAAACCCGCTCGCCGACCGACGCGATGTACCGGGGCCGCAACCTGGGGGCTAGTTGGTCGGCTAGGTAGACAACGGTTCGCGTATGAATCCCGGGAAAGATTGCGGGATTCTCCAAATACGGGTCCATACCGGGAAAGATCATCGAAATTACCGGCCCTGTTCGCAAGGGATTTCCAGCGTTCCACGTTCGTCGGTCGACTCAATATTCTAGCACAAACGTCGCTGAGCGTGAGCACGACCGTTCCGCCCACTTATAGCATGCGGTTTTCGGTGGTACGGTTTCGAGCATCGTTGCTCAATGTGTTGGGGGTGTTGATCGGCTTTGTAGCTGCTGCTAGGGTTGTGATTCGTCAGTTGTCACTGGTCCGTTGTCAGTTGTTGGCCAAAGTTTTGCGTTGTCGTGAACCACTGACCACTGACCACTGACCAATAGGAGTTCATTTCTTGCGTACGATTGAAGCCACAACGTTGATTGCGGAGGACCGGAAACTGGTGCTCCAGTTGCCCTCGGACGTTACGCCTGGAGAACATCGTGTCGTGGTCGTGCTGGACGAACCGGCATTCGAAGAGGATACCTCCGTGGAAACTCCGGTACGGTGGGACAACGGCGTCCTCGTATACGCCGGTGAAGTGCTCGGGCCGATCGAGAACGCCGGTGAAGTGCTCGGGCCGATCGAGAACGCCGTTGAA
>SKKK01000066.1 GCA_007121535.1 Planctomycetaceae bacterium
CAGATGCCATTCTAGCCCACCAAACGTTGCTCCAACGATACGGGGTCGGCGGCGGCAGATGCCATTCTAGCCCACCAATCGTTGCTCCGCCGACACGGGGTCGGCGGCGGCAGATGCCATTCTAGCCCACCAAACGTTGCTCCAACGACACGGGGTCGGCGGCGGCAGATGCCAGTGTCCGATTCGCCCCGTCCGATGACGTGCCTCGATACCGAGATGGCAAGAATGGCCTCGGGAACTCGCGTTCGGCGACCGCGAGCTACTGGGACTCGCGTTCGGCGCCTGCGAGCTACAACGGTGCCGCGATCCGCCGACGGGCGCCATCAGGGACGGGGTTACGGGCAGATGGGAAGGATGTCGATCAGACGGGCAGAAAATTCGGTGAGGGCTGCGGCGATTCGCTCGCGGGGATGATTGCGGTCCAGACCGCGAATCCGGGCGTGCAGCAGCGGGCCGGCACTTTGGAGTTGCAGGCATTCGGGTTGCGAGTCGGGAGACTCGGATGTCAATTCGGCCAGGATTCGGCCGCCACAGCCTCGGTCGGCTAAAGCTTGTCGCCAAGCGGGGATGATGTCGGGCCGGTCGCAGCGGCCCAAAACGATGAACCGGTCGATGTTGCCGAACATGGCGATGTGAGGGCGCGCACGGTACGGGCGGGAGAATCGGCAAATTTCGATCAAGTTCTCTGATGTTCTCAAAAAGAATCCCCTCGGGGAGCCTGATCGCTTGACCTTGGTCTCCGAGGGGCGTACTCCGAATAGTCGAACCCAACTCGGAGTACTCAAGTATGCACTGTAATCTACTTCGCGATCCAGACTCTTGGGGGTTTCTTCGGGATCTGGACCGGCAGTTCGCCAAGAACGCCCAGCAAGACAGGCTCTTTTGGGACCGGTACGAGGTGCAGCGGGCGATTTCGATTTGATCACCCTAGAGAATTCGGAAGTCTGTAATCTCAACGACCATCCAGGGAAAACTGCAGATCGTAAATCACTCGACAACGCCGTCCTTGAGTTTGGCAGCCACTTGAGCCCAAGAAAGGCGTTTTCCGTCTTTGGAAGCCCGGCTTCGTGCTCGTTCGATTTCTGCCTCGGACGGCGGACGGCGGACGACGCCAATCGTCTGTCCCTGCGAATCGACCAAGTCGATTGGGCACTCGCTGTTTCGGATTCGCTCGGCAATTTCTTCGGATATCGCTACTCTTGTCATGGTTGACTCCTTACTCTGGTTCTATGTTAGACTGAACTTAAGGGTTCGTCCAGTTAAAGGTGCTATGTCCAATGAGTTTAACGCCGAGTCCAAACGAACCGTCGACGCGTACGATGGTTCATCGATCGACATTAGAGCGGTTTGCCGATTGGGTGCGCGTTCCGTTTCCCGTTCGCGTCGGTATTGAGAACCGATTTCGATGGCTCGTTGATGCATTCATCGCGTTCGTCCTTTGGATCGTTGGCGCTCTTGTCGCAGGCCTGCTTGCCGAGGCGATGCCATTTCTTGGACCGCTCGCGTATCCCGTTGGTTTGATCCTCGGCTGGTTCCCAGTCGGAATGTGGATGCACTACTGCCGAGTCCCGAATAAAACGGGAATTGGTGCGATACTCCTCGTGATCGCAGCATTGCTCGCCTCATTCGCGTTTAAGGACGGATTCAGAGGCTTGCTTTTTCTTCCACTCGCCTTCGCCGTTCTCGGGCTGATACTGCCACTCGAACTGGCAGTGGGTAGACAGATACTCGGCTGGCTTCCATCAAGCAGCGCACGCCAGCGGCCAGGACAATGATGCGCAACGCAGTATGCTGCGGAAAACCAAGTGATTCAACCGAGGCGCGATCGGCCGTAGCGGCAGGGTTTGCCGTCTCGGCGCAGCCGGTTGAACATCGTCGGTTCGTGGCCGATTCTTGATCTACGTTTCAATCGTGTAATGATGCGGTTGCCGGATCAGCGTCACAACGTCCCCAAGGCGATCGACGAGGACCGCGAACATTTCCATGATGTCCCGGCCGAGCACACTCATATCGAGTGCTTCCAGACGCGTGAACGCCGCATACTCGCCTCGAAAGATCGCTGTACCGCCATCGTCGTGCGGCAATCGGATTCGTGTGGAGACTCGCACGGATTCGACGAATCCGTCGTCGCACTCAAACCATTCGCCGTTGATGCGCATAAATGCGAGGTACTTTCTGTCTTGGTATGTAATGCACGAATCGCCCTTTGTCCTGTGGATGCGCGGCCGTTGCTTGCGCGACGGCTTCGCTGGCCGTATCCGCCACGGGACTGAAACCGAACGTTCTCGCGCGGGGTCGAAGAATGGCCGCATTGTGACGTGCCTGGGCCTCACCGCCGAGGCTAGATCGGCGGCGGATACGACGACAGGAAACATAGGTCCGACCGCAGGGCAAGCCGAGTCACCCCGGGGTCACGTTCCAATTTGCTAGGTGCTGATGCCCGCGTGATAACTGCGACGCCGTACTCGTGCCGGGCATCGCTTCCCATCCGTTGTCTTCCGGGGACGCCAACGGCATAATGACGGGTTCGCCGTTTTCACGCTTGTTGACGCTTCCCAGGAATTCTGACGCCTTATGGATAACAAATTCGGTTCGATCGCGATCACGTTTGACGATGTCCTTCTTCTGCCGGGTTACAGCGACGTTATGCCGTCCGATGTCGATGTGCGGACTCGGTTGACCCGACGCATCCCGTTGAACATTCCGCTGCTCAGTTCGCCGATGGACACGGTGACCGAAAGTGAATTGGCGATAGCATTGGCTAAAGTAGGGGGAATAGGATGTATCCATAAGAATATGTCCATCGAGGCTCAAACGGAGGAGGTGAACAAGGTCAAGCGCAGTGCCAACGGGATCATCTTCGATCCCGTTACGTTGCGCCCGGAAGCGGATGTCTCGGAAGCTCGCCACCTGATGGACGTACATAACGTCTCGGGGATCCCGATCACGCATCCCAACGGAGTGCTAGCAGGCATTTTGACTCGCCGCGATCTGCGTTTTTTGGAGCGGACGAATATTCCGGTTTCGCAGGTGATGACGAAGGAAAACCTTGTGACGGCTAGGGGGAAAGTAACGCTTGAAGAAGCTGAGAAAATTTTAACGGCTAAAAAAGTGGAGAAACTCTTGCTGGTTGACGAAGAATATGCACTGACAGGACTCATCACCATCAAAGACATCGACATGATGAAAAGTTTCCCCCAAGCCAGCAAGGATCGTCAGGGACGGTTGCGCGTCGGGGCGGCCGTGGGTGTCTTGGATTACGAACGAGCGCAAAGCCTTATCGAAAAAGACGTGGATGTACTGATCGTCGACAGCGCGCACGGTCATTCGGCCAATGTGATCGAGACGGTCCGAGAGATCAAGCAGCGATGGGACATTGATGTCGTTGCTGGCAACGTGGCAACCGGCCGGGCCTGCCGCGACTTGATCCAAGCGGGCGCCGATGCGGTCAAAGTCGGGATTGGGCCGGGATCGATCTGCACAACTCGGGTGGTCTCGGGAGTGGGAGTGCCTCAGATCACGGCGATTCACGAAGTGGCGAAGGCAGCCGAAGACAGCGGGACTCCGGTCATCGCCGACGGGGGGATCCGCTATTCGGGCGACCTGACCAAAGCGATTGCAGCCGGGGCGCACGCGGCGATGATCGGCGGCTTGTTTGCCGGTTTGGCGGAGAGTCCGGGGAAGACGATTTTATACCAAGGCCGCACGTTCAAAACGTACCGCGGCATGGGATCGTTGGGGGCCATGATGAAGGGCTCCAGTGACCGTTACCGTCAGACGGAAGGGGCTGGAGTCGGCAAGCTGGTCCCGGAAGGCGTGGAGGGGCGAGTTCCCTTCAAGGGTCCGTTAGGAGATTTTGTTTACCAACTGGTCGGTGGTTTGCGAGCCGGGATGGGGTACTGCGGTACGCCAACGATCGAACGACTGCGGAAGGATTCGCGGTTCATCCAGGTTTCGCCGGCATCGGTTAGGGAGAATCATCCCCATGACATTGCGATTACGCAGGAAGCACCGAATTACAGTGTCGAATCTTCGTCGGGCGGCGACGGCAACTGA
>SKKK01000275.1 GCA_007121535.1 Planctomycetaceae bacterium
TGCCGCAAGGCCCGCAGCGAATCCGCATCCAGCAGCTTGCCTTGCTCTTCCACCTCGTACAACTGCCGGTAGAACGACAGCGCTTGCGAAGCCAGCAACGGCTCGTGCGACTCGGCTTTCAAGCACTCGAACTGGTCGCTGACGTCGAAGGTGGTTTCGGCGTCTTCCGGGGCTTCACAGGTTTGGGTCATGCGGAACTCCTTGCATGCAGAAAGAAGGGGGTAATGGTGCCAGGCTCCACGTGGACGGTGCTAGGCCAGGCCCACCGCTTCGCGGCCTACGAACGGGCCGGATTCGTCAAAGCCCAGCGTCAGCAGGATGTCACCGACCAGAGACAGACCGGCGTCGGCGATGTCTTGGTCGGCATTCAGTTCGCATAGTCGCCGCAGCAGCACGGCCAATGATTGCAGGCTGACGGTGCAATCCAGACAGGGACACAGGACCAGATCACCAGCCTTGCGCTGTCCGTGCGCGTAGTGATCGCCGCGCTGGGGAACGAAGCAGGCTTCCAGTTGGCTGTCGATGCCCTGGTTGACTGCGGTGATGACTGCTCGGATCTCGCAGGCATCCGTCAGGCTCATGCGGTAGGCTCGGCTCTCCATGGCGTCGCGGATCGCCTGGTACCAAATCTGGACGCAGCCGTTGTGAATCAAGCACATGGGCGATGCCTTTCAGAAGAGGTGGAGCGGGCCGCGAGCAGCAGTCGGGCAGCGGCGACCCAAGAAACGAAACACGAGCCCTGTAGCGAAGGATACGTGTCCGCCGGTTGCCGGACTTGATGGGGCAGGCGGTCACTACCAAGCGGCAGCGTGGTCGCTTACGATCAAGAGCCGCTCAGTACTCGTCTGGCAGCAGGATCGTGGTGGCCGCCCGCTGCCCGTCATCGTCCGCCGCTTCGGTGATGATCCAGATCTTGGTCCCGGACTTCAGGCGGTAGGCGGACAGGATGCGGGAGCCGCACTCCACGGCTGCGTCGTTCAGCTGCCGATCCTCGTCGCACAGCTCACCCCAGTCGCCCTGGACATGACGGTCCAGGAAGTCGGCCGGCGATTGTTCGACCTGTTGGATGGCCTCCAGCGCGGCCGGGGGTGGCGACGACCTGGCCCAATTCGAATTTCGCTTGGAATCTGACGAAATCAACCATGCGTTGTCCTTTCAACGACGATTGTAACGTGCCATAAACATCATCGAAAATGAGCCTCGGAGCTTCCGAGCCTGAAGATTCGGGCGTCTTGAGCCGAGATTCCGGCATTTTGGCGGGAAATCTGGTTGCGAGACAAGCATTCATCCCGCCAGACGACGTGCCTGAGGGCTAATGCCACAGGTCATGTATACATGCCACGAAAACGCCCGGTTCTTAACCTGATGGCGGCTGGTTGGTGGCCGAGTCCGATGACGCAAGGGCATCAGGTCCGTTCTGGAAATTCTTGAGCTTGGCTGCTCGGATTAAGCCTGCTCAATTGATGGTTCGAGAAACGGCGTATTTTACAAAACGACGGCGTGGAGCAGCGGTTCACGATTACTGAAGACCGGTTATGAGCAGCGGTTGCGTTGTTTGCGGCGACTTCGTCACGACAGGAGGCTGAAGATGATGACAGAAAAGGCCCTCGCGAGCGATTCTGCTTCATCTTGCGAACTTTCCCAACGCCCCGAAGGGCGGTACACTGGGAAACATGGGGTTGCGGATCAGCAGCCGAGCAAGAGAAAAGAGGGGGGCCACAATGGCTGATCTTCAAGACGGTGAATCCATGGAAATGCAGGGCTCCGGCGCCAAGCCCTACATGTTGAAGAACATCGGCGGGGTGTACTCCTGCACATGTCCGGCCTGGCGGAATCAATCCGCACCGATTGAGCGGCGCACGTGCAAGCATCTCCGCAAGCTGCGGGGCGAGCAGGCGGAACGTCAACGGTTGGGGACGGAACTCGCACCTCGGCCCGCCGCGACTGCAGGGAAGAAGGAGGGGCCGCCGCTGCTGCTGGCACAGACCTGGGACAACTCCACCGATCTGACCGACTGGTGGATGAGCGAGAAGCTCGACGGCGTGCGGGCCTTCTGGGACGGCAAACAGTTTCTGTCACGGCAGGGAAATCGGTTCTACGCCCCGGATTGGTTCGTAGCGGGGTTGCCTGCCGAACACCTGGACGGCGAACTGTGGATCGGCCGCAAGCAGTTTCAACGCACGGTGAGCATTGTCCGGCGTCAGGACGAAAGCGAGCTGTGGAACGAGGTCCGCTTCCTCGTTTTTGACGCACCCGGCTGTGACGGTGGTTTCGAGGCCCGTTTGGAATATCTAGCCGAAGCGATCCGGGCGAATCGGCAGTCCTACGCCCAGCTACACGAACATCGGCGCTGTCGGGGACTGTCGCAGCTTCGCGAAGAACTGGCCCGCGTGGAAGCGTTGGGGGGCGAAGGCCTGATGCTGCGGCAGCCGGGGTCCGCTTACGAGATTGGCCGGTCGTTTACTCTCTTGAAGGTCAAGACATTCCGTGATGCTGAAGCGGTCGTGCTGGGCCATCAACCCGGAAAGGGGCGGTTCAAAGGACTGCTGGGCGCCCTGGCAGTCCAGCTTCCAGACGGCACAGAGTTCGCCGTGGGAACCGGATTTTCCGAGGCCCAGCGGGCCGCACCGCCGCCTGTAGGCAGTGTCATCACGTTTCGTTACCAGGAACTGTCCGATGGTGGCGTCCCCCGGTTCCCGTCCTTTGTCCGCGTCTGCAAGCCGACCGGGCCCGAGCCAACCGCCGGAAATCCGCCGACGAAATCGACCGCACCCGACGTCAAATCTGCTGCGGATGTAGAGGGATCGAGGGATGGCTCTGCCGTGCGGCATTTCGAGTTCGTCGAGGGCAAATCCAGCAAGTTCTGGGAGATCTCCGTTGACGGCTGCGCGGTGACGGTTCGCTATGGCCGGATCGGCGCCGCCGGAACGACCAAGGTCAAGACCTTTGCCGATAACGAAGCTGCTCACCGCGATGCCGACAAACTCATTGCGGAGAAGACGGGCAAAGGATATGTCGAAACAGGAAGCTGAAAAGAGCGGCGGCCGGAGCAATTGCGTCGGGCTCGGCCAGCGGTTTTGGACGGCAAGGAAACGACATGGCGAAACGGCTTCTGGACGTTTGGTTCGTTTACATTCTGCGGTGCGCCGATGACACGCTGTACACGGGCATCACCAAGGACTTGGCCCGCCGCACAGAGCAGCACAACGCTGGGACCGCTTCTCGGTACACACGCAGCCGCTGTCCGGTCAAACTGGTGTACCATGAGCCGCAGCTCAGCCAGAGCCTGGCGTTGAAACGCGAGGCGGCGATCAAGAGGCTGACGCGCGGGCAGAAGCTGGTAATGATTGGGACTGGCAAACGGAGGCCAGGCTGATTCTCAGGCCACGGCTACAGTGTATAATGCTGCCACGCCCGTGCGGACAAACGGCCCACACATCGATGGGAGCACACGACCATGGGATTTCGTTCGCGCATCCCGGTAGAAGTGGGCAAGATTTGGTAAAATCACCGACAGGATAATCCCGCATGCGACCGGCCCGGGGCGTCAAGGCCGTGGGGCAGACCACGTTGAAGTGGCAGAAGGTGCCGATGCTGACGGTCGGCAATCCGCCTGTGGCGACGATGACGGTGCCCGTGGCCGTATTCCGGGTGATGCAGGCGAAGTTGCCTGCGGGACTTGCTGGAGTTTGACGAAAGATCACACCATGCCCAAATGCCGCTTCTGCAGCTACGACGTTCACCCCAGCATCGCTCAGTGCCCGCGTTGCGGTGCGCCGGTGGACAAACCCAGTCCGGATCTGGAACAGCAAGTCCGGGCGCTGCTGGACCAAGGTCGGAAGATCGACGCGGTCAAGCTATACAAGGAGCGGATGGGCGTGCCACTGATGGAGGCCAAACAGGCGGTCGAAGCCGTGCATGCTGGCGCAGGTCCACCGTCCCCAGCAGACCTCGGCGGCGATCTGGAAGCCGAGTTGCTGCGATTGCTGGACGGTGGCAGGAAGCTGGAGGCGGTCAAGCTGTACAAGGACCGGATGGGCGTCCCA
>SKKK01000050.1 GCA_007121535.1 Planctomycetaceae bacterium
CCCCGGAAACCCTCGCCAAAAGACGCGATCGCCCCGATTCAACTCGCGGAAACTGTCCACGGGAACCGCCAGCACGACGTGGTCGAACCCCGTGACCGTCGTCGTCGGCTCGGGCAGCACCCGGACCTCGCGCTCCCACTTGGTCCTGCCGCGATGGTGAAAGCCGAAGTCGGGCATGGCGAAACGCAGTCCGGTGATCCGTTCGGTATCGTGCAGTACCTGTGTCAATTTGTGGAACACCTTGATCGTCCCGCCCAGACGGCGGAAATGGTTGACGATAGGCTCGATGATGTCCTCGCCGTAAGTCCCGTCGACCAGGTAGTAATTGCTGCTGCCCCCCAGCAAGCGGAGCGATTTCATGGTGATGTAGGCCGAGACGGGATGAGGCGTGTTGAAGAGCGCATCCTGCGAGAAGCGAAAAGAGCGGCTCTTGGTCAGCGATGCGTCCAGACCGTGCCGAATCGACCAGGCGGTCCAGCAGATGTCGTCGTACTGCTCGATGTCCGGCTGCTGGTAGATGATCTTCAAGTTCTTGGAGAAGAACGAGGCCATTTTCCTGGCGTTCGGATCGAACAGACTGGCCAAGGACCCCGATCTGCCGATCCGGCTGGTCCGCTCGTCGTAGTAATACGTCCCTCTGTCCCGGACCAAGGTCTTCGACAGGTCCACCTGCGACCGCTTCAGCAGATCGAGCATCCGGTGATAGTTGGTCGGCATGGCATGGAAGCCGTGATCGATATTGAAACCCTCGTCATCGCGGTACGAGGTCGCTTTGCCGCCCAGGTGGTGCCCCATCTGGTAGAGCGTCACCTTCGCACCCGGGCGGTCCTCCATCAGTTTGATCCCGGCCGCCAGCCCCGCGAGTCCTCCGCCCACGACGACCGCCGTGATTGCGTTATCGCTCATCGGTTTCCCCAATCAGTTCCTGAAAACCGCTTGCCTGAACCGTCGGCTGGCCCGGTACGACGATTTCGGCCAGACAGGGGCCTTCCCAGATTCTGCCGTACAGCAGTACGGGCAGCTCGTGATCGTCCGAGTGTGGCCGGACATGGATCGTCATGTTCATTCCACGGGCTTCGATCTGCCACTGGAGCGCATAGCGTCTTGCGTGCGGGCTGTTCCAGTAGCGGAGCGGCTTGAATTGCACGTCCCGATCCACCTGGGTCCGACCATCGGGATGATGGAGGGTCAGCCCCTTCTGGACGATGGCGCCGGTACGTCCGTCCCGCAGGAAGAAGACGGCCAGATTGCGTCCGTCGTCCAGCCGCAACCCCCACCAGCCCCAGGTCTTCGGCACGCGGGAGACCACCTTGCCCCACTGGTGATCGTACCAGAGATCGCCTTCCACCTGCCATTGTTCTTCGCCGCGCTGCAATACACCGGTGGCCGACATCCGCGGATAGCTGTAGTAGTACTGGTCTTCCGGTTTGTCCAGTCCGGTCAAGCCGGTTCCCAGCATCGGCATGGGCGGCGCCACCGCTCGCATCGTCAGTTCCAGCACAAAGTCCGAATTGCGATAGACCGCCTTGTAAGCGTCCCCGTCTTTTTCAAGCCGGTTCTCTCCGTACTGCAACCTGAGTTCCGACGGGCAAGATGCTGGCGGAAGATTCGATGGCGGCAGGAATGTGTGGCCTTCGGGCAGCAGTGGCAGCGAATCTTGCAATCTGTGAGCCAGCCGTTGCAGGAGCCCCGGCCGCTCGGCCGCCGGCGTCAGGCCGAGAAGCGCACGGTCGACCACGGCGTGATGGGATTTTTCGCCCGAGTTCAGATCGGCCAGGTTGTAGAACAGGTAGCGTCCGGCCTTGTTCCGTTGAAACGACGAGACGAACGAGTACTCGTATTCCGCCGCTCCTTTGCGTTTCAAGAAGCCGAAATGGTACCACCATTCGAAATCGCTATCCGGGTGCGGCCCCTCCTCCATCTGCGGGTCGTAGGCGAAACCGGCTGGTAGAGTACCAGACGTTGGCGAACCTGTATCTTGCCCTGCATCGTCCGACCTGGCGTTGTGGCCCGCGCCGACCAGCAGCATCATCGCTACCATCCAGACCGCAGAGCAAGGTCGCCAGGATCCACCAGCTTTCGGAACGCGTCCAAGGACCAGGTTGTCAGGATACTCGATCTGTTTCATGGTAACTCCAAGGTTCTGGATCGGCGGAATGCGTAGGGATTCGTCTTCGGGCAAGGCGTTATCCATCTGGGTGATCCTTGCCCGAAAACGACTCCCGCCCCCATTCATATACCGGCGGGTACCCGCAGCGGTTACCGGCATGAGCTAAAATCACGTTGCTTTCGGTTGAGCAACGTGTTGCGGAAGGGTCGGGAGTCGTTTTCGGGCAAGGCGTTTCCCACGTGGTTCAACGTTCCCCGAAAACGACTCTCGCTCCCCTTTGGCTGCACCGCTTTCCAGCCTCTCCAAGAAAACGGTGTGTTTCCGTAACCGTTCCACGCTGGTTCCGGTATATTGTCGGTGAGCGGCTGGTTTTCCACCGTTACCACATTCCCAAGCTGTGAATAAAGGATTGCAATCGCGAGGCGATCGATGAAAACAGTTCTTGAAGCTTTTGCTTTGACCGCCATTGCGGTGGTCACCCTGGCCGGTGCCGCTCGGGCGGAACCGTTCCGCCCCGAACACGTGGCGGAAGACGCCAATTGGCTGGTTCACGTCGATGGCGACGCGATGCGCCAGTCGTCGGTGATGCAGCGGTTCTGGCAGCGGGAACTCAGCGGGTGGGAGGACGTCGAAACTCAAATCGCCGCGATCGTCGATCAGATGTGCATGGATCCGGCTCAGGATCTGGCCGGGGTGCTGGCCTACGGTCCTACGCTGGGTTCGCCGGATGGAGTGCTGATCGTCTACGCCGCGGTGGATCGGGCTCGGTTCGTCGAAAAGGTCCGACAGGCGCCCGAGTACCGCACGGGCAATCATCGGCAGTTTGTCTGGCATGCCTGGGTACAGGCCGACGGACCGGTGACCTGCGGTTTTTTTCGGCCCGACGTGTTGGTGTTCGCCAAAAGCGATGCCCGCGTGATGGCGGCTCTGGATGTGCTGGATGGCCGATCGCCCGCCATCGCCGCCCAGCATCCTCTGGCGGCGCCAACCGTCTCGCCGGGCACGATGTTCTTATTCCGGGCTGCCGGTCTGAACGAGGCCATGCTGCCGCTACAGAGTCCCGTGACCAAGCATTGCACGTCCTTGCACATCGCCTACGGAGAACACAAACAGACCAGCTTCGGCCAGTTGTCGTTGGAGGTTCCGTCGGCCGAGATCGCCGAGCAGGTACGGGCGGTGCTTGAGGGGGTCCGTGCCACCGCCCTGCTGCAATTCGGCGCCGAACCGGCTTGGGACCGGCTGCTGAAGGGCATCAAGATCACGCAATCGGAAAACAGGGTGGATGCCCGGAGTACCGTACCGGCCGACGAGGTCTGGGCGGTTATCCAGACGGTTCTGGATTGGGCTCCTTGACCCGTCCGGTGAGTAAAGATTCCGCGCCTGGCCAAGCGAGAGGAGCATCGAGTGGGAAAGCAGGCCGACAGCCGATTCCCGGGACTGACCAGCGTCGAAATAGCCGAGTCCACCGACGAGCAGTTGGTTTGCCGCGCCGGGCAGGGCTGCGCGGCGTGTTTCGAAGAACTATGCCGCCGGTACCAGGTTCCACTGTTGGATTGGTTCCGTTTCCGCGGGCATGGCGCCGATGGAGAAGATCTGTTGCAGGAAACGCTGGTGCGGGTCTACAGGAACCTGCATCGCTACGATCCGCGCTGGCGGTTCTCGACGTGGGTCTTCATCATCGCTCGCCGGATCGCCATCAACCATCACCAACGGTTTCGCGTATCGGCGGACAATCATGCCTTGGAAACCGCCGTCGCCAGGGACTCGCCGCCCGACCAGCAGTTGGCGGTCAACGACCAGCGGGAGCGGCTATGGGACGTAGCGCGGCAGGTGCTGAGCGGCGAAGAAGCGACGGCGCTGTGGCTGTATTACGTCGAGGAACTGCCGACTCAGGAAATCGCGTTGATCCTGGAGCGTTCCAGGACCAGTGTCAA
>SKKK01000272.1 GCA_007121535.1 Planctomycetaceae bacterium
CAGCATCAGAGTATGGCCAAACGAGCGGACAGTCAAATCCGGTCAATCCTGCTTCGCGAACCCGCTGCATGAACAAGTCCGTAAGGAAAACATTACCCCAGTATCCCGGCACTTGGAAGGCCAACGCAGTGGCCACCGCATCCTCTCTAAAGATCGGTCGACGAATAGGCTCTCTAACTCTTCCGTCGGGCCATCTCTTGATCCCGGTACGTTCTTGATCCAAGGCATCAATGACCTTGGTAACCTGAAGCAGTCGGTAATCCCAGCCCTCGCAGTCTTCACAGACAATGGGGATAAAGCGGCCGCATAGCTGCAGCATTGGCTGAAGAGTATTCATCGCCTTTCGACTCAGCGCAATACATCCAAACATCAAAGCCGCTGTATCTCCGAACGGCAGATCGTTGGGTTCCGTCGCCATATAGCCTTCCGTCGCGCGACGCACCCGGATCATGGGACCATCATACGCTCGAGTAGTCTCCGGATCAGAATATAGAAGTCGTATTAGAAGGCTGATTTGTTGTTCGTCCACAAATTCAAGTGACGAGAATTGGCGGAAATCCGGCCGATATTCGTGGATTACCATGATCCTAGTTCTTTCTAGAAGGGAAATGTTCCCTGCAACAACTCCCGCCGAATCCCTTGAAGGATGTGAATAGCCTGTGCCTTCGATTCCGCGCTGGCCAGACGTCTCTGCACTTCGCTGAAGTATGCCCTTGTGTGGAGCCTTGAATGAATTGCCCCTCTCGCTCGACTTGCAACTTGGCTGTTGCGCCGGAGCCAGACGCCATCAAATGCCTTGTCAAGATCCTTTTTCGTAAAGCCCAAATCATCCAGAATCCGTCGTGCGCCGTCCGCCATTTTATGGTTCTTCGCAACGATGTGATGAGCGGCTGTGCCAACATCGCCATATTGGCCGGCCGTGACCATGTTGTTTCCGAGACAATTGTTATGAACCAGCAGCCCGCTTTCGGCCACATAGTAGACGTGCTCCCCATCCACCTCCAGGTTATAAACCGCCTCGGGCGGGCCGCGGGGGCGGATGGCGGTTACGTAGGATTGGCTGCGGACGAGGGAGCGGAGCTGTTCCCCGACGCGCAGCTCGCCGGCCGGCACGAATGCCTGGCGGTCTTCGCTCCAGAAGGGGTGGGTGTCGGTCGTGCCGATCGGCTCGGCCAGCCCGCTCACGTGGACGTCGATCACGTTGGCCGCCGTGTGCGAGAACGTGCCCGTAACGATCCGCCCCTCGCCCTCCTGGATCTCCGGGCAGGGGGCGATTTCGACCACCTCGGCCGGACCGGCCGCGCCCAACTCCTCCAGGTCCAGTTCGATCGTCGAGCCCAGCAGCACGCCGCGCAGGCCCGCCTCGTCCTCGATGTGGTCAAGGAACGCGTCGATGGCCTCGTCGTCCATCTCGGCATCCTCCAGCAGCGTCTCTAGCGCCGCCAGTTGCAACCAGAGGACCGGCCGCAGCAGTTCGATCGATAGCGTGCCGCCGTCGGGCTTGGCCATCTTCAGCCGGATCAGCCGCCAGTGGTCGGGCGCGATCTCCAGCGGCTCGACGACCAGCCCCTCAAACTCCGGATTCTCCGCCAGCACCCGCTGCCCTGGGCGGAAGTCACAGATTGGACGGGCGAGCAGTCGCGGCGCCGTGGCCGCGGTCCGGCGGGCATCCGCCACCGCGGAGGCCGGCGCCGACTGCCACCACGATCGCGGCGCAGAAAGCCCCAGGCAACACAGCCCCGCCAGAAGCAGCAGGCCGTAGACCAACGCTCCCCCCGGCCGTCGCGGGCGTCGCAGTTCGGCATCTCGACGGGCGTCGGCCGTTGCGTTTGCCGGTTGGTGCGGGCTGGGTACGGGCATGGTGGGTGTCTCCGGTTCGATGGCGATTTACCGCCGTTGCACATTGCCCCTTACCGTTGACTTCGAGTTGTCACGAGCCGAGTCCTTCGAGCATGCCTGACCGCTTGACAGCGGTGACGAGCCTCGGCTAAAATTCTTCCGTACAAGCGGCTGTGTTGATTGGAATCCGCATACGCCGGCCGTTCCGACCCCGCGACCGCTTCCTGGCTCAGTTCAACGCTCGATCTATCCCACTTGCTCCCGTGGCCAAGTCGTCCTGAACTTCCCCCCCTTTCCACGTGAGCAGGCACGATGGATTGGAATACGTTTTGCATGGAAGCACAACCGAGAGGAACCAGATACCGTGACACCGCAACTCAAGACAAACCGTGATCTCTACCTCGCGATTGATGAGCTGTCGAGGCAACAGAAGAATTGTAGCCGTTCTCTTGAAGTTTATCTACTCGCGGTTCTCAACAGATCGGGCGCATTCGCCGATCATGATCCCCTCACCTTGGCCGAGTTCTACGAGCTAATCGCGTCCGGTTTCACACATGACGCCGCACCGTTTAATGAGGCTTGGCGCTCGCAATACGACGAACTGCCCGATGAAGACAGCGGCTATGCCGGATGGCACGCAACGGTCATTCGTCAGATTGTCGATCTTCGCGAGATGGACGAATGTGGAACCCTAAGAGATGAAACGCGATACTACGGTGTCAGTGCCCCACGAAAGTCGTATTGGTGCAATTTTGATCTTCTAGTGTATCTCGAATGCGCCATGGCAGGTTCATTCGGTGGCTGGGCGCCTGGTGATGACACTGGTCGCCAACACGTTCCGGGTCAAGTGGCTGTATTGGGCGAAGATGGTTCAATTCAATCTGCCAACCCCGAAGACTTGCCAAATCCAACATTCGAAATACCCACGGTGTCATGGGAAGAATTCAAAGACTTTGTCATTTGTGGCCGGCTTTACGAATGATACAAGGCAGAACCTGTATATGGCCTCTTCTGTCAAGTGAACATACGGATAGCGCTCCGCATTTTTCCCCTTCTTTTTTCAGGCAGGCTTTACGGCTTCAGGCTTCCGAGGGGTTCGAGCCTGGCAGGCTGCGATTGGCTCGGAAAGATTCCAACGTCGGTGCGCGTCGCGCCGTGGAGGTCCACGGCGGGAGTACAAGAACCGTTTCATGGGTCAGCCCCCGCTCGCTTTGTTCGGCGGTGGGCGGCGAAGACTGCTGCGAGTCGCAAGTCGCTGGCCCGCCTTCTTGGTGGTTCTCGTATCGCCCAAATAGGTTCATCCGTTCCCTCAGCGGGCCCATACCTCGCGTTTTGTGCTTCTGGACTGAAGAGCCGACCGCTACAACCCAGGGCGCCATGATGAGTATCAAAGCATTGAAGATCTGATCGATGGCTGGCACCCATTTGATGGGTGCAAACAGCGGATTATCGAGAGCATTGGTTCCGCACGGCGCATCCTCGAGTTGCCTGGGTTAATTCCTTGCGAAGACGGTTTGCCTTCGGTCTGGTTTGGGGCAAACCCGGCGAGGTGCGACGGGTGACCATGTGTCGCTTGGGCCGCCTCAAAATCGGAAATCGACCACACGGGGCACATTGCCACCAGCGAAAGCTGGCCACGCTCCAGGTCGCAGCTTTGCGTGATGACGATCAGGTTCGCCTGATCAGCCTGGATGACCAGAGCCGTCTTAGTATTGGCCGCAAAATCCGGCGGAAACTCTGGAATCCAGCAGTCCAGCAGAAGATCGCCCTGCCGCAGAACGGATCCGTCGACCGATGTCCAGAAGGGTTCCATTGCCAACTACCCATCATCCAGGTCGTAGGCCATCGGGTTCAGTTCGCCCCGCTGCTCGATTCGCACGGTCGCCGTTCCCGCTCGTCTCAGGGGAACAGAAGCATACTCAAGCTCCTCCCAATTCAAATCCTCGTCGTGCAACTGAACCAAATCTCCGCTCCGTTTATGGTTGCTCGGATTATTATACTCCACCGCCACGCGAATCGACATGGTACGTTACACGTTTCCGACCTTCCACGCGACCTAGAACCGCCAGTCGCCCGCTTGTGAACACCGTTCTTCTGCGCCATGGGCCCGCCGCCGAAACCGACCAACGACGCTTGGGTCGAACGTCGGCGTCGAACTTCACGCCTCGATCGACTTTGCAGCAGCCGTGCCGAGCGCAAACCGCGGCGAACACGTAGCACGGATGGCAAGGCCGGGGCACGGATGAGAATCCAACTGGCTTTCCGGTTGCGTCGGGAGATCACGTCAGAACTTGGGGAAGAAGCCGCGCCGCTTGGGTTGTTACTGTTGACCAGGTAGCGAGCCTGGAATTCGTTCGCCTCGGATCAGGTCGTCGAAGGTCTGGCGGCTGCGGATCAGATCGGCTTGACCGTCCTGGACGAGGACTTCGGCGGCCAGAGGCTTCGAGTTGTAGTTCGAGCCCATGACGAAGCCGTAGGCGCCGGCGACTTCCAGCACCAAAAAGTCGCCGACGCCGGCGATGGGCAAGCGGCGGCGGCAGACGAATCCGCCCTCTTCCTGCGTGAAAATATCGCCCGATTCGCAGAGCGGACCGCCGACGACCACGTCGGTCTGCTCGCGCCTCGTGTTTCCATCGGCGGGAGCGATCGACATGGGGTGGTAGGCGCCGTACAGGATGGGACGCGCCAGGTTGTTGAAGCCCGCATCGACCAAGTAGAACAGATTGTCGCCCATCCGCTTGACGGCTCGGATCTCAGCGATCAAGTAACCGCACTCGGCGACCAGGTAGCGACCGGGTTCGATCTCCAACGAGATCGCATGGCCGAACTGCTGCTGCAGGTGCTCTCGCGTCCGATCCCATAAGTCGAAATAGGCGTCCACGGGTACGTACGCTTCGCCCGGACGGTAAGGCACGGGCAGCCCGCCGCCGGCGCTGATCGATCTGATGGTTCGACCCACCGTGGTTGCCGCCTGCTGCATGGCACCGCAGACCTGGGCCAGATGTTCCAGGTCGGTTCCCGATCCGATATGCATGTGGATTCCGGTGACCCCCAGACCATGGCGCTCGGCCCGTAACAGGCAATCCGGCAGTTGCTCGTGCCAGATGCCATGCTTGGACTGCTGGCCGCCCGTATTGGTCTTCTGACTGTGGCCGTGCCCGAATCCGGGATTGATTCGCAACGTGATTTGGCGTCCCGGCGCGACTTGGCCCAGTTGATCGATCATATCGGGCGAACCGCAATTGACGTGCAGATCGTGTTTCAGCACCAGCTCGAACGATTCCTGATCGAAGATGTCGGCCGTATAGACGATCGGCGGCGGCTCTCCGTGCGACGAAAATCCAGCGGCCATTGCTCGTTGGATCTCTCCGGCACTGACCGCGTCGACCACGGCCCCGCAACGGCGGACCAGATCCAAGATTGCCAGATTCGAATTGGCTTTCTGCGCATAGCGGATCACATCGAAGGCTTGCAGGTCCGCGATGCGCCGTTCGATAGCGGCAGCGTCATAGACGTAGACCGGCGTCTCGTAACAGGCCACCAATTGCGAGATGGGCAGACCGGCGATTTCGGTTCGGATCGAGGGAAAGGAACAATTGGGATCAGCCATCATCGAAGATTCCGAGCAGCGGCAACGTAAAGAGAAGATCGCGGCGCGACTTGGGAAATCAAGGCGTCACCCGCCGTCGATGACGCCTTGAAAAAAAGTCGGCGGCGGAGTTTTGCCGCCGCGACCACCCCCTCGAACCGATCACAGGCCCAGATTCTGCAACAAGGGCGCCAATTCGCGGACGCCTTCGCCCAGCATCGTGATCACTCCGGCATCCAGGCTGATACGCACCGTCACGCCTCGCTGAATGGGCAGCACCGTCATCGCGATGCGGTCCTTGCCTTCCGTAGCTCGCAGCGTCAACAGCAACGAGCGGATGACCGGATTGTCGTCGACCGAAGCCACGAACTCCATGATGGGCGTCAAAGCGATCCACAGTTGCGAGGGAGGAACCAGGGTGTCGGCTTGTTCAGCCGAGGCATCGATGATTTCGACCAGCATGGCTTGAGCGTCCTTGCCAAGAGCCAGATACGCGCTGGTCTCGCCGGTACCGATCACCACTTGCATCGGGTCGCCCAGGACGCTGCGAGCCGTTGCGTCGGCGTCGCGCGGCAGCGGGATCGACGCGGTATGGAAGGTCACTCCGCCATGTGTCGCGGCGTTGAAGTTCACGTTGGGCGTGCGCGCGTCCTTGGTCTTAGCAAATGCATGCAGCTCCTGGACGGTCGCTGCCAGCTTGTTGCCGTCGCTCACGAACCCCCCAACCACAGCCGTCAATGCCTCGGGCATCAGCACCAGGACACCGCCCAGATCCATCTTGCCCGCCTCGATCGTATCTTTGGCCAGATCCAGCAGGTCGCCGACGATCTTCTTGGCCACCTCGCGTTCCTCGGGGCTGGTCAGGCCAGGGTCGGCATCCAGTCCCTTCATCGCTTCGGTGCGGGCCAATTCGATCAGGGCCACCGTTTGCTTGATGTCCGATTCGGTGTACGGTGACGCGACCAGCATGGCGGCGGCCGCACCAGGATGCAAAACCCCCGAGAAGGCGGATGTGGACTCGCGTGCCTGAGCCATGTCGCGTGCCAGTTGCGTCTTGGGCTGTGCCGTCACGCTGACGTCCAGATGCGTGCTCTTATCCTGTGCGTCGACCTGCCAGCCGATCGTCACGTTCTGCGACTCGTCGACCAGCGAGACGACGGATTCCAGCCAGTTTTCGCCCATATCCCGAGCCAACTGGGCCTGTTGTCCGTCCAAATCCTGACCGCGCAGTCCCTCCTCGAAGCCTTCGCGCAACTGTTGGATCGCCATCTGCCGCCATTCGGCCGGAATATTGTTCACGTTCAGACGCACCGCCAACGTGTAATTCTCCGGCATGTCGCCCAGCAGACGGGCCGGGTTGCGTGGCAGGTCACTCAACAAGGCCTTGCGGGGGGCGAAGAAGGCCCAACCGTTCGCTTCCTTCAAGAACACTGATTGGCCTTGGTCGGTGGCCAGTTCCTTCACCCCATCCCCCGCATCACGGGGTTGCCCCAACTGATCCTGAAGGATGCTCAGCAGCATATCCAGATTCTTGACGCCGACGAAACCGATGACGTCCATCTGTTCCAGGCCTGCAGCCGGCAGATAGGCCCCAGCGGGCTTTGTCCTATCCAGACCGGCCGTGTAAGGAGCCGCCATCAACGCCACCAATCGGCCGATGTCTCCGGCTCCCGCCGTCTCGGTCAAAAACCCGATATCTCCCAGAATTTTGTCCGTGTTGGCTACTGAAACCACCATCACCGGCCGAATCGCCTCCGCCTCGGCCGCCTGTGCCCAAGCACTGGCTGCCGGGCTGACTAGCAGTCCCAAAGCCAGCACACACGACAACAATCGCTGAACTGATGTAGACACGATTAACAACTCCTTCGTCTTCAACTGCGAAATAGGAACGACCGCACCGCCGAACGACACCGAACGACCGGGCGCGGTCACGACTGATCATTACCTGGTAATACCCGCAACGAGCCCGATTAGTTTACGTAAAAGGAGACAGCCCCGAAAGGTGACGAGCTAGCAGCCACCCGACGATGGATTTCATCTTCGAGGATGGAAGAAAACGGGACTGGCATGACGTAGAAGAGCTTGGCGGATCGTGCGGAAGGAACGGCAGGATGGGCGGCAGGCAGCTAGCGGTCGCGGTAGATGATCCGACCTTTGGTCAGGTCGTAGGGCGATAGCTCGACGCGAACCTTATCGCCGGGGACGATCCGAATAAAATTCTTGCGGATCTTGCCGGCGACATGCGCCAAGACCTCGTTTCCCGTGTTCAACTGGACCCGAAACCGCGTGTTGGCCAATGCTTGGACAACCGTACCTTCGACTTCGAAGGCTTCTTCTTTCTCTTTATTCTTCGCCATGCTTCATCGCCTCCCAAAAAGACCCCAAGCGTCCACGATACGTTCCGACAACCGGTCCCATGATACCATCGGAACGGGACCGGATGGAAGAGGTTCTCCAAAGACACTCGCCCGGCCATCTGCCAAAATGGCATGCTTCTGCCACCCGACGGACACTTTGCCCGTGGCGATCGATCGGACATTCGTCGTAAGTTCTGTCAATACAAGCACTTACTCCGTGACATTCCCGCTTGGCACACGGCTTGCTTTCTGAGGGAGCATGTTAGACGGTCTGTCAGAATGTTCGGTCGTTGATGGCCGCTGCGGACTAACTTGGAAAGCGCACAAAATCTGAGCTGTCGTGAACGGCGTGTGAAGGCATACGAGATGGCTTCACGGCGGCTAAATGTTCTCAGTTGTCTACAAAGGAGGATTCCGGACGTGGCAAAATTGATGGTCTATGAAGACGACGCGCGGCAAGCTCTGATGTCGGGAGTGTCGAAATTGGCCCGTGCGGTCCGCAGCACGTTGGGCCCTCGGGGCCGCAACGCGGTGTTGGACAAGGGGTGGGGGTCTCCCAAGGTGACCAAGGACGGGGTGACCGTCGCCGAGGACATCGAACTGGATGACCCCAATGAAAATCTGGGTGCCCAATTGGTCAAGGAAGCAGCCAGCAAGACCAACGACGTGGCTGGCGATGGTACCACGACGGCAACCGTTTTGGCGGAAGCGATCTACCGCGAGGGGCTGAAGATGATCGCAGGCGGAGCGGACCCAATGGCTCTTTCAAGGGGCGCTCAGAAGGCTACAGAGGTGGTGGTCGAGGCGATTGCCAAGCAGGCGATCCCGATCAACGAAAAGAGCCGGAAGGAGATCCAGCAGGTTGCGACGATCGCTGGCAACAACGACCCTTCGATCGGCAGCGTGTTGGCGGACGCCTTCGTCAAGGTGGGCAAGGACGGTGTGATTACGGTCGAGGAGGGCCGGGGCAGTGAGACCACCGTTGAAGTGGTGGAAGGGATGCAGTTTGATCGCGGATTCCTGTCGCCGCATTTCGTCACCAACGAGGACGCGGTGTCCGTAGAACTGGACGACTGCTACGTCCTGCTGTTCGAAGAAAAGATCTCGTCGAACAAGAAGTTGATCCCGTTGCTCGAGGCGATCAGCAAGGCTCGAAAGCCGCTGCTGATCATCGCCGAGGATGTCGAGGGCGAGGCGTTGGCGACGCTGGTGGTCAACAAGATGCGTGGCATCTTGAGTGTCTGTGCCGTCAAGGCTCCCGGATACGGCGACCGCCGCAAGGCCATCATGGGCGACATCGGGGTGCTGACGGGCGGGACGCCCGTTTTTAAGGATCTGGGTATCGAGCTGGAGAGTATCAAGCTGAGCGACCTGGGGCGCGCCAAGAAGGTCAAGGTCACGTCGGACGAGACGATCATCGTCGGCGGTGCGGGGAAGAAGGCGGATATCGATGGTCGAGCACAGCAGATTCGCAAAGAGATCGAGACCACCGACAGCGACTACGATCGCGAGAAGCTGCAGGAACGGCTGGCCAAATTGGCTGGCGGCGTGGCTCAGATCAACTGCGGGGCCATGACCGAGACCGAGATGAAGGAACGCAAGGCTTTGCTGGAAGACGCCAAGAGCGCCACGCAAGCGGCCTTGGAAGAAGGTGTGGTCCCGGGTGGCGGGGTCGCTCTGATTCGCTCCGAAAAAGCGCTCGACAAACTCCAGTTGGAAGGTGACGAGAAGTTGGGCGCCGAGATCATCCGCCGAGTGCTGGAATATCCGTTGAGAATGATCGCGGAAAACGCCGGGCACGATGGCGCCGTGGTGGTCAGCCGGGTCCGCCGGTTGAAAGGCAAGGCCGAGGGTTTTGACGCGGACAAGGGTGACTACGGCGATCTGGTCGCTGCTGGCATCGTCGATCCGGCCAAAGTTGTCCGGGCAGCCTTGCAAAACGCGGCCAGTGTCGCGTCTCTGTTGCTGACGACCGATTCGTTGGTCACGGAAATCCCCAAGGAAGAGGACGATCATCCCAAAGACCCGCACGGGCATGGCATGGATGAAATGGGCGGCATGGGTGGTATGGGCGGCATGGGTGGCATGGGTGGCATGCCCGGCATGATGTAGAGCCGTGCTGCATGGTTGTCGTCGCGGTGCCTGTGCGGCACTGTTTGTGGAATCGAAGATATCGTTGAAACATCATTTAGATAAAGGAAGCAAAAGATGGCAAAAATCAAAGTTCGCCCCCTGGATGACCGCGTCGTTGTGAAGCCGATGGAAGCCGAAGAGGTGACCGCCGGCGGGATCGTGCTGCCCGATTCGGCCAAAGAGAAGCCGCAGCGGGGCAAAGTGGTCGCCGTCGGTCCGGGACGTCTGCTGGACAACGGTGAACGAGCAGAAATGTCGGTCGCGGTCGATGACGAGGTGATCTACGGCAAGTACGGCGGCACGGAAATCGAGATCAATGGCGAAGAGGTCAAGATCCTTCGCGAGAGCGATATTCTGGCCAAGGTGTTGGACTGATGGCACGAACAAGGCCGTCGTCGGCTGGTTCGCCCCAGTCCGTCCGGTAACTGCGTGACACGAAACATACGTCAATTTGAGAGGGGTTCATAAAAGTGGCAAAGCAACTTTTGTTCGAGGACCACGCCCGGGCGAGAATGCTGCAGGGAGTGGATAAACTGGCCAATGCCGTGGCCGTCACGATGGGACCGACGGGACGCAATGTCATCTTGGACAAATCGTTCGGTGGACCGACTGTGACCAAGGATGGCGTGACCGTCGCCAAAGAGATTGAATTGGAAGACCGCTTCGAGAACATGGGCTCGAAGCTGGTGATCGAAGTGGCGCAGAAGACGTCCGATCTGGCGGGCGATGGAACCACCACTGCCACCATCCTGGCTCGCTCGATCTTCCGCGAGGGGTTGAGGAACATTGTGGCGGGCAGCAACCCGATGGCCATTCGCCGGGGCATCGATCGTGCGGTCAATGCGACCGTCGACCATCTGTACACCTTGGCCAAGCCGGTCACCAGCAAGGAAGAGGTTGCCCAGGTGGGGGCCATCAGCGCCAACAACGACATGGCGATCGGCCAGCAATTGGCGGATGCCCTGGAACGCGTCGGCAAGGACGGCGTCATCACGGTGGAAGAAGGTAAGAGGAGCGAGACGGAAGTCGAGTTCGTCGACGGGATGCAGTTCGACAAGGGATACATCTCGCCCTACTTCATCAATCGCACCTCGGACATGGACTGCCTGATGGAGGATTGCTTCCTGCTGATCCACGAGAAGAAGGTCAGCAACATCCGCGATCTGATTCCGATCCTGGAAAAGGTCGGCCAGACCGGCAAGCCGCTGTTGATCATCGCCGAGGACGTCGATGGCGAAGCGCTGACGTTGTTGGTGGTGAACAAGCTGCGCGGGGTGCTGAACGTCTGTGCCGTCAAGGCACCGGGATTCGGCGACCGCCGCAAGGCCATGCTGGCGGACATCGCCATCTTGACGGGTGGCCAGTTGATCAGCGAAGACTTGGGCATCCAGTTGGAGAATCTCGAATTGTCGCATCTGGGTCGGGCCAAGAAAGTCACGGTCGACAAGGGCAGCACGACGATCGTCGAAGGCGGCGGCGAGCGTGAAGCGGTCGAGAAGCGGATCCGGCAGATCAACCAGCAGATCGAGCAGACCGACAGCGAATACGACAAGGAGAAGTACCAGGAACGACTGGCCAAGCTGTCCGGTGGTGTCGCCGTCGTTTCGGTCGGCGCCGATACGGAAGTCGAGATGAAGCAGAAGAAGGCTCGCATCGAAGACGCCTTGCACGCGACCCGAGCGGCTGTGGAAGAAGGCATTCTGCCCGGTGGCGGCGTGGCCCTGCTTCGCTGCCGCGAGGCCGTCGAAAAGGCTCGAAACGCGGCTCGTGGTGACGAAAAGATCGGGGTCGACATCGTGTTGCGAGTCCTGGATTCGCCCTTGCGTCAAATCGTCGACAATTGCGGGCTGGACGGCTCGGTGGTCGCCGAGGCGGTTCGGGAGAAATCCGTCAATGTCGGCTACGATGCCAATTCGGGCGAGTACGTCGACATGTTCAAGGCCGGGATCATCGATCCGGTCAAAGTCGTGCGGACGGCACTGGCCAACGCGGCCAGCATCGCCGGTTTGATGTTGACGACCGAGACGTTAGTGACCAAGTTCGAGAAGGAAGATAAGGAAAAGCGGCGAGTCGAAGGCGCGGTGGCCTAAGCCGACCTTGCTCATACCCTCCGAATTCCCCCAGTGGGTTCGGCTTACCATAGAGCGGGCCACCTCGGTGCGAGGTGGCCCGTTTTTTCCAGCATCCGAAACCTCGGTACCAGGGTGGAAGGGCCATGGAAACGATGGCAGCCAAGCGAGATTATTACGAAGTTCTCGGCGTCTCGCGCAACGCCAGCGACAGAGAAGTTTCCGCAGCGTACCGCAAGTTGGCGATCAAATTCCACCCGGACCGCAATCCGGGGGACTCGGAAGCGACCGCCAAGTTCAAGGAAGCGGCGGAAGCCTACGAAGTGCTGAGCGATCGTCAGCGACGTGCGATCTACGACCAGTATGGACACGCCGGATTGGAATCCGGTGGTTTCACCCCCCACTACGGTGATGTCGGAGATATCTTCGAAGCTTTCGGAGATCTGTTCGGATTGGGCGACCTGTTTGGCCGGAGCGGCGGCGGCAGGCGACGGCGGGTGCGCCGCGGAAACGACGTCCGTTGCGACGTCTCGTTGGATCTGGAGGAAGCCGCTCGAGGCGTCACCAAGACTGTCGAGGTGGCGCGGGCCGCACGATGCGGCAAGTGCGACGGCAGCGGCAGTCGGCCGGGCAGTTCCCCGGAAACCTGCCGCAGATGCGGTGGCCGAGGGCAGGTGATTCAGTCGGCGGGCATCCTGCGAGTGCAGACGACTTGTCCAAGCTGTCGAGGTACGGGGCAGGTGATCGCCGATCCGTGCACCGAATGCCGCGGGAACGGGTACGTCATGGATAAGGTCACGCTGGACGTGGAGATCCCGGCCGGCGTGGACAGTGGAATGCAAGTCCGGTTGCGAGGCGAAGGGGAACCGAGCCCCGACGGAGGACCTCCCGGCGATTGTTACTGCTTCGTCACCGTTCGGCCTCATCGCCTGTTCCAACGCGAGGGAGATCACTTGATCCTGCGATTGCCGATCACTTACAGCCAAGCGGCGTTGGGCGCCAAGCTGGAAGTGCTGACGTTGGACGGCCACGACGAACTGGAAATCCCACGCGGCTCGCAGTCGGGAGAGGTTTTTCGTCTGCACGGACGCGGGATCCGCAATCCCCGGAGCGGAAAGCCGGGTGACCTGCTTGTCCAGACGTATATCGAAGTCCCGAAGAAACTGGCGCCCAAACAAGAAGAACTCCTCCGAGAACTGGCCGAAGTGGAGGACAAGCACGTTTCGCCGCACCGTAAGAGCTTTCTGGAGAAATTGACCAGCTATTTCACTGGAGCGACCGACGATACCTAGAGGTTTTTGACAGACCAAGAGAACCATGACCAACGAATCGAATCATTCCCACGACGAGATCTTTGCATCCGATCCGGACGACCAGCGGCAGCAGCCGGCCCCCAGCCCCTCATCGGAAGCTGTGAATGCCCATACCCAGCGCCTGGAGGAGATTGCGGATTCCCAGGCAAATCTCGACGCAAAACTGGCCGAACTCGAAGCCGGTTTGGTGGCCGCAAACGACCGTTTCATACGGGCGCAGGCCGAGCTGGAGAATTTTCGCAAGCGGGTGTATCGCGAGATGGAAGAGGAGCGAAAATACGCCAGCCTGCCACTGCTTCAAAGTCTTTTGCCCGTGATGGACAACCTGGACCGAGTGATCGAAGCAGCCGAGAAAAACCACGACGTTCAGGGGTTGCTGGAAGGCGTTCGCTTGGTGGTACAACAGTTCCAGTCGGTTTTGCAACAGCACCACTGCACATTGATTGAAGCCAAGGGTAAACTATTTGACCCGCATCTGCATGAAGCGATCGCGCAACTGCCGAGTCAGGACGTTCCCGCAGGCTCGGTGATCGACGTGACCCTGCCGGGATACGTGCTGCACGATCGTGTGGTGAGGGCATCCCAAGTACTCGTGTCTGCCGGAGCAGACACGACCGAAGAATCATCGAGTGAGTAGGTAATCAATCGTTTCCATTCCGGAGAAACAGCTATGCCGACCTATGACTACGAATGCACGGCCTGCGACCATGCGTTTGAACTGTTCCAGAGCATCAGTGAATCGCCGAAACGCAAATGTCCGGCTTGTGGCAGACTCAAGCTGCG
>SKKK01000313.1 GCA_007121535.1 Planctomycetaceae bacterium
CATCATCGGGCCGAGGGCGACGCGCCGCCGTGCGCCCGGTTGAAGGAACTGCTGGCCCGCCGCGACATCAGTTTCTTCCTGAGCAAGGACCAGACGGCGCCCTGGACGATCGCCGACAGCGGTCGGGACTATTCGCAGCGCACGCTGGACGACCTGCTGGGTCGGAAGTACTTTCCCGCATGTTACGTGCCGTTCCAGGACATCGAGCGGCACATGGCCCGCTTCCTGCGCGTGCCGGACGCCGAGCGGTGGCCGGCCGAGACGACTCGGCCGCGCTACGTCAACGGCCTGATCCTGGTCGGTCTGGCCGGTGCGGGCAAAACGGCCTTGCTGGCCCGCCAAGTCGAATCGCTGCTGGCGGCCGAGGCCGACCAGCCCGGCCGCGAGAACCCGAACCTGGTGCTGCTGCTGCGGGGCGACGGGATCGCCCTGCGGCCCGAAGGCATGTCGCTGTTCCGCGACGTGGCCGAGAAGCTGGGGATCGCCGTGGAAGGCGCCGGGACGGGCGGCAAGGTTCGCAGTGGCGGCGGCTTCAGCAGTTGGCGGGAACTGCTCGACCATCTGCACGGGCGGTGGAAACAGGACCGCGTGCCCGGCCGGCGCCTGATCCTGGTGCTCGATGCGCTGAACGAGGCGCCGCTGGCCGAAAAGGTGATCGACCAGGCGTTGGAGATGATCGCCGCGGCCGCCTGCTTCCCCTGGTGCAAGATCATCATCTCGACGCGGCACGAGTGGTTGAGCATCTGGTCGGGCAAGGCGGGCGCCCAGGAGACAAGCCGCCTGGAACAGCTTCGGCCCTGGTTGTACTGCCTGCCGAGTGCCGAAGAGCAAGCGATGACGCAGGGTCCGCCCGTGCTGATGCTCGAACCGTTCACTGCGGCGCAAGCCCGCGAAGTCTACGGCCGGTACCAGTGCGCCGCCGGAGCAGCAACCGGACAGCGGATCCCGGCGTGCCGGACGGACTGGACAGAATTGCCCGCCGAGACGCAGGACCTGTTGGCCAATCCGTTATACCTGCATCTGTTCATGGAAGCATTCGACGGGCGCGAGGCCGAGGCGTTGACGACCGTCCCGGCCTTGTTCCAGCGCTATGTGGCCCGTGCCGTGACCGAGCGTCCGGGGCTGGGCGGCTGTATCAGCGCCGTGATCGGCTATCTGTTGGACGACCTTGACCGGACCAGCGCCGATTTGACCGACGACGACTGCAACGCCATTCGCCGCGTATGGGCCGCGGGGCTGTCGGCCGAGGAGTCGCGGTTGCTGCTGAGCCCGGTCGAGGGGCTGGAGCACGAAGGGCTGGTGACCAAGCGGGTCCGCGAAGAGGGTGGCGGCTACCGGTTCCTGTTTCAAGCGGTCGCGGAGTACCTGATCTACCGGTACTTGGCCGACCACCGAGCCGCGGATCAGGATAAATTAGCCTACTGGACGCCGCGTGCGTCAGTACTGGGCGCATTTCCCGAGTACGCCGGGGCCTTTGCCTACCTGTTCCGCGACTGGGCCGCGCACGGGCGGCTGAGTCTGGCTGGCAGGCTGCTGGAACGCGGTGCCGGGTGGCTGGGCGACGTCATGACCACGTTCCTGCTAGAGCAAGCGCGGATCGGCTACCAGCCCGGCCGCGGCAGCGAAGCCGCAGTGATCGCCGCGCGGACGCTGAGGGAATCCGGCGCAAGTCGCACCGCCAATGCGTTGCATGTAGCTGGGCACAAATTGTGGCTGACACGGTTTGCCCTGAGCGCAACCGAGTTCTATGCGGCGGCCGTTTCGTTGCGAGAAGCCTTGTGGGCAGCCAACCCGGAGAACGTCGGGATTGGCAACGGCCTGGGGATGGCGCTGAATAACCTCGGCATTTTGCTGCGTGTTTCGGGTCGGGTGGCGGATGCGGAGCGAGCCCTCCGGGGAGCGGTGGAGATCAGCGAGTCGTTGTGGGCGGCCAACCCGGACAACGTTGGGATTGGCCACGGCCTGGGCTGGGCGCTTAACGGCCTGGGCAATTTGCTGCGTGATACGGGTCGGGTGGCGGAGGCCGAAAGGGCCTGCCAACGATCGGTGGAGATTTTAGGGGCGTTGTGGGCGGCCAATACGGAGAACGTCGAAATTCGCCACGGCCTGGGCGCGTCGCTGACCAGCCTGGGCAATTTGTTGCGTGATACGGATCGGATGACGGAAGCGGAAGCGGCGCTCCGGCGGAGTGTGGAGATCCTGCAAGTGGTGTGCGAGGCCAACCCGGAAAACATCAAAATGAAGGCTAAGTACGCAGAATGCCTCTGCGATCTGGGGCGCTTTGACGAAGCCGAACGCCTTGTGCGTGAGGTGTTGGAACGGGTGCCCGACCACCCGGATGCCAAGCACTTGCTGCAGAGCATTGCTTTGCGGTGATCGTAACCCAGATCCAGTTCGTTTTCGCGAATCGGACGGCTTGGAGGGCGACTGTGCGGTCGAAAAGACTAGCGTGGGCGAGTCACGATTATGCTGTTGTGGCCAGTCTCGAACCGAACTGCCGTTGTGGCCGGTCTCTGACCGAGCCACGCCGGGGACTGGAACTCTTCGGAGTGTCAGGACACCGACGGTCGCAGGTTTCGGCGGATTCGAGAGACCTGTGTCAAACTGGGGCGAAAGGGTATCGGACGTTGGCTAGATTCTTGAGTCCAGCGATTTCCCCATTCTCCGATGCCAATTCTTCTGAGCGTAGATTTCTGGTATTCTGGGATCGGAAGAATGTTTCCCATAAGGAGTGTCTGTGCATGGCGCGATGGTTGGAAGCAGAGGGTTTTGGGGATGGGGTGGTGCGCTTTGCGTACGAACAGACGGGATGCGCGGCGCGGGTGCGGTTGACTTTGCGTTGCGAGGACGGTGAAACGGCGGAGTCCGCGTTCTCCTGCCGCGGTTCGGTGCCGGGCGTGCAACTGGCGGTTGTCGCCGGGGACTCGCCCGGATTGTATACCGTGACCATCACCGTACCGCCGTCCGATGTGCTGGACCGGGACGATGAAGTCCGGATTACGGTGCGCAGCGAAGCGGAACACGTGCCGGAATGCCAGGTCGTGCTGCGGCGGACGACCTGCCCGATCAGTACGGCGCTGTTGGAAAGCCAACCGGGCAACCTTGGCCTGCGTGATCAGTGCGCCGCGGCGCTGCGGTGGTACGCCTGGAACCGCTATACCGAACTGGTCGGGCTGCGGCGGTTCACTTCCGGCAAATCGGGCAGCGACGTGATCGTGTTCCGGCCTCGGCTGCGCGAGCCGCAGGGCCCGTGCCCGCCAGGCAGCCTGCTGCCTGGCGTAGTCTCCCAAGCCTGGGGTTCGGCTCTGTTGGTCAAGACCGGCGTCGACCGCAAGGTCCGAGAGGAGTGGGAGCGGTTCCGCGTTTTCCTGGCCGACCGGCTGCACCCGTTCATGTCGCGGAGCGAGGAGTTCCTGACGGTGCTGCCGGCCGAGACGGACGAAGTGCTTGAGGCGGGAGCAGATCCCCAGCAGAAACCGGCTCGCCCCGGCCCGGTGCCTGACGGGCGAGACGTTCGCAAGCCTTTGAAGTTGCACATTGCTGCCGAAAGTAGCCGGATTCCCGAGAATTCGGGCGGTGGCGACCAGGACGCCGCGCTTACCAACGCCCCGAATTCTCGGGAATTCGGCTACGCGCAACTTCAAAGCCGCGAGTCGGACCAAGCGACGATGATCGGCTCGTTCCTGGGCGGCGAACTGGTCCGGGCGGAAGCCTTCGACCAGTTTTTTCAAAGCGGAAACGACCCCGGCCAGTGCGTCCGCGCGCTCGACCAGTTGTTCCAGGTCCTGGCTCCCTGGTACCAGACCAGCATCGAGCAGCCGCTGGGCCGGTGGCACAAGGTCTTCCGGCAGACACCGGACGACCGCCTGAGCTTGTTCGGCAAATTCGACTTGACCGACCCGACCGAACGCCAGCGATACGCCGGGGCGCTGGCCTGGGACATCGATTGGCTGCGGCACGAGCACCTGCAGGACCAGCTTCTGGGACGCGGGCAGAACCGGGATGGGCTGCTGTACCGGTTGCGGGACTGGCCCGTCCGCTATTCGCTGACCCACGGCGATCTGCACCCTCGCAACGTGTTGTACGACGGCGACAATGTCTGGCTGTTGGATTTCGGCGAAGTCGGCGTGGCGCCCACGTTGTTCGATTTCGCCAAGCTGGAACTGTACGTGCGGTTGTGGTGTTTGCAACCCGATCCGTCCGGCCGGTGTTTCGACGAAGCGGCTCAGGGCTTCGAAACGTTGTTGTTGGACCACGTGACGGGCAGCGAAGCGAGTCTGGAACCGGTCCGCGGGCTGGCCGAGGAGCTGGGGATCGCGGAGGGCGAGTTGCTGAAGGCGGCGCACGTGATCTGTGCGATCCGCCGCGCCTCGTTGCGTTACGGTCTGGGCCATCCCGACCGGCGGGACTATCTGGCCGTGCTGTACCTGACCGTATTGGACAGTCTGCGGTTCGCCGGGCGGGAATCAGAACGCACCTGGAACTATCGGCTGGTGTTGGGATTCGCCTGGATCTTGGAGGACGTGTTGAGCCGCATCGCGGGATTGACGCCTTTCCGGCGAGCCCGCGTGCCGCTGGACGCGCGGTGTCTGATCACCAAGGACTGGCTGGCAGATCCCGGAACGCCGGGCCGCGTCCTGTACCTGATGAACTCGCCGGACGGCGCCCGGGCCCTGGCGCCGCTGGCCGCCACGCGCGGCGTGTTGCAGAACGACCATCATCACCTGGACGTGTTCGACCACACGCTGCTGGTGCTGGCCTACGTCGAGCGGCTGATGGAAGACCCGGTGGGCGGGCTGTTGGATCCTTTCTCGTTGGACGCGGCCGTCCACGAAGACCTGCGGCGGCAGGGTATCTTCCAGCCGGCGGTTGGCGACGAGGCGTCCGGGGCCGCAAGCCCTGACATCTCGGCGGTCGAGCCCTTGCTGGACGATCTGCGGGCGGTTTTCGCCGAGCGATTGACCCCGGCCGTCAAGCTGTGCCTGAAATGGGCGGCCCTGCTGCACGATCTTGGCAAGCCGGCCACGCGCGTTCTGAACGTGGACCGGCTCGGCGCCGCGAAGATCCAGTTTCTGGGCCACGAACGGTACGGTCTGGAACTGATCCGGGGCCACGTCGCCACCTGGTTCGCCCCGGCATGTCCCGCCGGGGACGGTCGGATGGCGCAGGACGAACGCGGTTGGGTCTGCCCGCAGTGCAAACGGAGGGCGCCGCGCATCGAGACGGACGAAGCGGTCCGGATCGAGCGGCTGGTCCGCTACCATCATCTCCATCATCATTTGGTCGACCGCTACCTTGCGGAACCGGGCGACGGTGACGGCGCGTCGCGTCAGCCGGCAGACCGCTTGGCGGCCATACGGCGCGCGGTGACGGCGGACACGCTGAGCGATGGCGAGTACAAGGAATTGTCCAAGATCTTCGATCCGGAGTTCTCGGATTCGGCAGCGGATTTCCCGTTGCTGATGCTGCACGGTTTCGCCGACAAGCTGGCCTGCCGCGGCCCGGCCAAAGGCATCGGGCCGGTCCCGACCGCCGAATTCAACCTGCTGATCCTGGTCGCCTATGTGCGGTATCCGCGGCTGAAGCAGATTTACCTGCAGCAGCAGGCGATGGACGGCGCCTGCCGCGAGTTGACCAGCGGTTTCGACCAACCGCTGGGCATCACCGGCCCCGACTTGGGGACCATCACCAGGCACACGCGCGACTGGTGCGAACAGGAATTGGCGCGTCGCCGGGCGGCGGACCAGCCTGGCCCGGACCGGGCCGAAGCCCTGGCCGAAGCCCGCCGATACGCTCGACAACACGGGATCGACGTCAACCAAATCGATCCACCGGGCGATCCGTAGCAGCTTTGCAGTCGTTGGGATGTTGGAAGTAACTTGCGGCTGACGTGGGAGGAGCGGCGGTTACAGGCCCCAGAAGTCTTCGTTCTCGCAGTCGGCTGGTTCGTGCTGGGTCCAGGTGTCCCAGTGTTCGATGATCCGGGCCATCAACGGGCATTGTCGAAGGGCGGATAATTCATCTTGCAGCGCGAGCACATGCGTTTTGTTCTGTTCGGCGACCGGACCGTGACCGGCCAAGCGAGCCTCCAGCAACAGGGTTGCCGCCAGGGCCAGACGATCATGGTGTCGCTGCTGCATCGCCTTGGCGCGTTCCAGCCAGCGTCGTCCCTCAACCGGATCTTCCTCGCTCTTTGCCAAGGACGGCCACGTGTAGCAGACGAGATTCCCGGTTTCATTCCGCGCTATCTGAATGCTCATCGCTTCGTGTAGCACTTCACGCGCTACGTTGGTGTGCCCCTGGCGTCGATAGGTCTCGCCCAGCGTGGCCAGCAGTTGGGCCTGGACGCCGAAGCTTGTGCTCTCGCGAACCGGGGCCTCCAACGCGGGACTCAGCACAAGCAGCGCTTCGTCGGTTTGCCCGTGCCTTGTGAGGGCGATGGCGGCGTGCTCGCGAAAAATGGCCATCTGCTCGATGTCGGCGACTGCCGGACCTCCGGCTTGCAGCATCGCTTGTCCCCAGTCGATCCACGGTCTCATGGCAGTCAAGTTCGGCCGCAGGCCCGCGAAGCGATGCACGTAGCAGTGATCGTTGACCGCGCGAAGCGTGGTGGGCGCCTCGGGATATAAACGGCGCAACAGGGTCGGGCCATGAGTCGATCCACAACGAGCACCGATATGAGCCCTGCGTCGCAAGAGTTCGTCGCATTCGACGGCCATTTGGATTTCGTGCAGCATCGTCAAATGCGACAGAAGCGACATGGCTTGTTCGAATCGTCCCAAGCTTTGCAGCCGCTCGACTTCCGCCAGCAGGCTTTGCTCGGAGAGGGCTGATTCCAGCGATCGAGCCGACTTGGGCAACGCTACCCAATGGTCCCACCCTGTCGCGAACGGGTCTTCCAAGCGCAACATCCGTTGTTGCCTTTTGTCTTTGATCCACGACCAATCGACCTCGAACCCCGGACACTGGCGATGATTGCGGATGACGTGGGCGCGAGGTTTGGCACGAGTGGTTACGTCGGGAATATAAGGCTCGACTTCCTGACCCGGCTCGATCTTCGGTCCGACGCGGTGGTCCAGCAACCCGCTTTGTTCAAGTTGGGCAAAGGCGGAATTCGGATTGGAAAACTCGTGGTAGTTCTGATCCAGCAAGGCCAATTCCTCGAATAACCGAGAATGCTGCGGCAATGCGTCCCATCCACAATTCTGCTGCTCCAGCACTGCCGAGTAAAACTGGTGCTTGACAAATGCGTCCAAACGCTGGGCCAACCAAGACCAATCCCGGCGTTCATACGCGGCCAGTGTCTGTTCCCAGTAATCCAGCAGGCGAGGAATCCAAATGGGTAGAGGCTCCATCTGGGCGGCCACACGTCGAGCTGCATCCAGGTACAATCGCTGGGTATCGATCACCAGGGGATGGATTCGCAAGGGTTGACCGTTGCGGCGAATCACGTGGAGTTCGCGAAAGGTGGTGAGCCAATCAGCGGAGAACCGGTTGCGCATGTCATGCAGTCGGCCGCGTAGAGTTCGATCGTACAGCACGGCTTTGACCGCCAACGCTGTGGCACCCAGTTGCAACGCGAGATTGAACAGACTGCGGTGCCCATCCCCCAAAATCAAGTGATACCGGAACTGTTTCGGACGAGAGCCCATGTGGTGTTCGTCGCGAGCCAGGCTGTGAATCGCCCGGTCTTGGGTCGTGCTGCCACCTGCCGCACGAACTAAGCAGATCGAGCGGGCACTGGCCAGGAAATCGCCGCTGGGATGATGGATGCCCCCGGCGCCGCCGTAGATCCGCGTCACCAGAAAAGGAAGGATCTGTTCGGTGAATTCCGAGGGATGAGTTTCGACCAGGTAGTTTTCGTGGGTGCCCCAGACGGGGCAACCTCGTCGCAAGAGCCCCGAGTAGGTGTTGTTACTCAGCACGAGATCGATGCCCTCGGCCGACAGCATGGCAACCGTGCGTTCTGCCAGCATCTGCTGTTGCTCGAACACGGTGGCGGCCGTGTAGGGCGAATCGCATTCGATCATCGCGATCTCGATGTGGCCGCAATCGCAGTAGGTACGTGCATAAGCGTTGAATACTCCGGAAGTGGCGGCCAGCGACGGCGCCTGCCTCGCCCAGTATCGCAAGAATGCTGACACGACTCGACTGACCGATTCCGGACGCCTGGGTACGGCCGTCAGGCATTCCGTCTCGATGCTGACGATGAATTGCGAATTGGGACGGCTCATCGTTGGGAAATCCTGATCCAAGGGACGGAAAATGGGGATAAGCGCCAAAAAAAGATTGCGATTTGACGTCACGGGTGGTACAACCTGTTGCGGTGCCAGTACCCCTTCTTTCAGCACAGCACGGGGCCGGTGGGGAGCCGGGACAACTATTGCCCGGAACTATTGCGGCGCCGCTCCAACGCTTCGTCGGCCGCCAGCCCCTGTTTACAGTCGTCCAAGGCCTGACGCGCTATCTTGCCGTATGCGGCGGCTTGGTGTTTTACCGAATCGGTGTTGCCGCTTTCCGAATCGCCGCCGATGCCTTGAACGGGTGCCGGTTGTGTTCTCGGGTGAACTTTACGCAAAGTCATCGCTTGCTCCTTTTGAAATCGAGGGGGAACGGTATTTGGGCAGCGTCGCGCCGGCAGCCTGATGCGACGCCCCAACGAACTGGACTGCTGCTAGTTGACCGGGAATATCATCCACCGGATCGGTACGATACGTGGTCCCCAGTGACCGTGCATCCAACAACTGGGCAAGATGATGGGGATCGCGAGCTGCTTCGATCAGGTTGGCGAACTCTGGCCGGTTCATGCTGTCCAGGTGCGGGAAATCGATCCGTTGCCGGGGGCTCCAACGATCGCTGCCCGTTGTCAACTGGACGTAGCTCCAGTCCACGGCGGACACCTCGTCATAGAACTTGTGAATCAGCTTGCCTCGGCCCCAGTCTCGGCTCTCCCAAGGTCCTTGAGCCAGACTGGATCGAGCTTCATCGAGACCGATCAATGGATCGACCATGCCTGCTTCCCACAACTGCCACCACGCGCCTTGCTCGGGGTCGGTGTGGCCGAAGTCGTGATCGGCCAATCGGATCGAAGGATCGCCGAAGCCGACGCCGCGCTGTTGGCATAGCTGGGTCAGCCACAGCAGTTTACTGGCCCAGGTCAGGTGCCTGCCGCATTGCACCAGCGAGCCCTCTTCGACGTAGTGAGTCAGATCAACCAGCAGGGGCAGCATCTCGGTAGCTTGCGGGGCGATCTTGTCGGTGATCAATCCTTGCTGGCACATTTGCAGCAGCACCGTGGCCAGTTCGCGCATGTACGCGGGCAGCGTCAGTCGCCGGCCATCGATCAGTGCAGCCGTACTGGTCAGTCGACCTTGCACCGGATCGAATCGCCAGCTCCACGAGCGCAAAGCGTGGATCGGATCGTACAAGTTCAAGCCGCAGTAGCCCTCCTCGGCGGCCGCCAACAAGCATTGCATCAGCGAAAACATGGGCGCGGCCGATAGCAAGCAGAAATCGAACCCGATCAGATGCATCCGGTCCTGTTGCCGTCCGTGCTGTTCGCGACGGCTGTTCAACAGCCCGCGATTGAACGCTTCGGTCGTCGCCAAGGTTTGTATCCGCGTCAGGTGATGCGCCCGGGCGCTCAAGCTGTAGATGATCGAACCGTCTTTGAGCGGCATCAGATAACCTGCGCCGAAGAACGGGATGGCCGCCGCGATGGCGCTGGCGACGAAGCCGTAGATGGCCGGTCGCCGATGTTCCACGAACAGCTCTTCCCATAGCTGGCTTTCGACCGAAATCGACAGGTGTGTCCCGAAACTGACCGCCGGATCGATCGTGTCCACGTTGGCCGTTGTCAGCGCAAAGCTGGTCCCGTCTTCTGCCCGATCCTGGGCCAAGCGCCGCGCAGACTCGACGGCCAACAGCGTGCTGAGACATTGAGCGGCGAACTCGCGCGGGTACATCGTGGACGCGGTACAGCATTCGATATGCCCCATGTCGGAATAGTAGCATTGCCCCGCCGAGGTCCAGTGGCGGAGGCAGTCGCTGGAGTACACCGAACTACGGTTTCCGTCACCGTAGCCTTGCGTCCAGCGCGCATCCCGCGACCAGACGCGGACCTGCTGTTCCGCCAGCGCGGGTTCCAGGTGGTCCAGAATCTCGCGGATCACCGTCCAGCAATCGACACTGCGGCCTTGGGGATCGATGCCGGTGGTGGACAATTCGCAATCGCGGCCACCGAATTTGGGAATGGACATGAAACGGTCTCCTTCTGCCTTTTTCCACGCATCATGCACTGTGCAGATGCAGATAACGGTGCTCTTCCAGTTCCGATCGGGGCACCACCTGGACACGGGCTACCGGCACTTTGACGTCCAGTTGACGGACCAGCATCTGAGGATCGGCTTCCATCTGCCTGGCCGCTTCGCAGGCCACATCCAGCAAGCATTCCAGCAGATCCTGGTACGTCAGCGCCGCAATGCCATCGCTGCGCAGCAAGCGGAGAGCCGCCCGTTTTTTGGCGCGATTCACGGCGTCCATATAGTGGGCGTTGGACAACGCCTGACCCGCCGTCACCTCGTGCGTCTGCTGCGTATCGGTCGCGTATCGCAAGATCACTTCGGGGAACAGTTTGGCTAGGACAGGCCGCAGGAATCGCGTGCGGATCAGTTCGGGATTGACGTGGCAGCACACTTCGCCGTCGATGTGCCAGGGCATCGCCGGCCCGCGAGCGTACAGCGCCATGATGTCCTCGGCGCCCTGCTGGTCCACGTCCGGCATCGGCACGACCAGCGAGAATCGCCCGGGTCGCTTCGCCGCCTCGTCGACCCGATCCGGCCGGTTGGTCAGCCCGCAGCACAGCACGTACGATGGCGGACCGTCGCCGGGGTTGTCCTGGATCAACCCGTCCATCTCGACCAGCATCGCTTCCAGGCTCTCCGATTGAGCCGACGAATACGTCGCCTCGCCACGTCCGGCGCGCTTGCCCAGCGAGTCGATTTCGTCCAGCACCACCATCGCGACCAGCGGTCGCGTGCGGGGCAGACTTTGACGAGCGCGAATCGCGCCGAACAGGTCCTCGCGGACGATCCGCGCATCCTCGCCGTGCCACATGGATTTGGTCTCATTCGGCTTGACTGCGTACAGCACCACGTCGAAATCGAATTGGTCGCGATGTTCGTGCAGCCACAAGGCGATGGCCCGCATCAACGCCGTCTTGCCCATGCCCGGCTTGTACGAGTACAACATGATCCCCTTCAGCGGTTCCAAATCGAAACGCTCGCGCGTGTCCGGACAGCACACTCGCAGCAAGATGTCCTCCAACAACTGCCCGGCGATCTCTTCCACCCCGGCCAGATCGTCCAGTCGCGTTTGCAACGATTCGATCGGCACCTCGAAGCGGCTTTGAACGTTCTGTGCCGGTACCACGTCGATAACCCGCGACGGGTCGTCCCGATGCAACACCAGTTTCGAACGCGGCGTCAACTCAGACGACCGAACGCCGGGGTCCAGCGTGACGATGCGTTCTTGCGGACCATCCATGATCCGCACCGTGTGCGTCTCGCGGTTCTGGTAGCTCTTGAACTCGACCACCTGGCCCAAAGCCTGGGTGCGCAAGGTGGGATCGTCAGCCCAATAGCCGATGACGACGTCCTTGTGGACGGTGACATAATCCCAAGACTGCAATTGGCGAAGGCCTTCCAGGTCGACTTCGGGATGCACGGAAAACTCGCGAAGACTGCCATTTTGCCGACAAACGGCCCGCGGTCCGCCCGGGGTTTCCCGGATCAGCTCCAGACGATAGAAAGTCGCATTGCCGTCCAACAACTGTTGCAGCATCTGCTCCAGCTTGGTTGCCGCTTCGGCCGCTTTCTCACAACCGGTTTTCCATTTGCGGACATTCGCTCGCTGGCGGATCAATTCGGTGACCAATTCGAAGGGATCTTGCTGAGCGGTTTCCACGTAGTGTCCGAACGCAACCACGTCTTCTTCATCGAATCGAGCGTTCCTCGCCTCGGGTCCGGCGCGCCGGAGCAGATCGTTCAGGCTGGGTCGGGTCATCGAAAAATCCTTTCGTCAAAGGGAAGTGGGAGTGTCTCAGGGTTCCTGTCTTGCTAACTCAATCCAAGTAGGCAGCCCAGGGGATCGGCGTCATCTGCCCGCCGCGCCAGGCGTGAACCTGCAGCACCGGGCGGCGGCCAGGCTCGCCCAGCTTTCGGCCGGCGATGGGCATCAGCGTGCTCTTGCTGGGAAACAACGTTTCCAATAATTGGTAGTCTTGCAGGCTCGGAACGGCTTCGGCCAGCGGACAATCGGGGCTCTGATTGCAATTGCCGCACGCGTTCTTCCAGCCATGCGTGTGGTAGACGGTTTGCACCGTTTCCCCCAAACCGCGCAGGTCGGCGATCTGAGCCGCCTCGGCCAGCGCCTCGGGGCTGAATGCCAGGCTGAGTGCCTGGCCAACGTGCCGCGAATCATCGACACTGGCCGACAAGAGATTGACCACCCGGGTCCGGGTTCCGGGCAACGGTGCCTGCAGCCGGATCAGCTTGCCCAACAAAGCGCCGCCCGTTTCGTTCGTATCCGCTTCCATACAACGGCGGATCGCATCGTCGACCAATTGCCGGTTGATCAGCACCGGCCGATCGGGCAATAGCGGACCGGCAACCAATTGCCGCACGCCGCATGCTTCCAGTTCCTGGTCCACGATCGGGGGCGCGTTCAGCGGCGGCAGCCTCACGGGCGCGGGACGCTCGGTACGCAACGCCAGCAGCATGCAGTAGGCTGTTTGCTGGTCGTCCAGCACGCCGTCGTCGCGGTAGGTCAGCATTCGAATCTGAGCCTCCCGGTACCAGCGACCCGTGATGAATCGCTGTCGGTATTCGTGGCTGTGGCCGTTCACGCCGGCTCGCAAGGTGACGTCCAAACCCGCGACGATCGGTTCGTTCAACCATTGCGGCGCGAGCGTGATCTTCAGTGACTCCGGCTCCGTTGGCAAACGTTCGCTCAGCACGCCGCTGACGAATGCCTCGTCGATCAATTCCGCCACCTCAGCATGTGCCGATTCGCTGTACAGCGGCAGCCCGCTCAGATCGCTCTCGCGCCGCAGTTCCTGCAGGAAATCGAATTCAGTGTTAATCTCGACGTTCATCACGCCACTCCAAGTTTCGCAAAACACAATCTATTTCTCGGCAACAGGGGGGTCGGGAGTCGTTTTCGGCCGACGATCAACTACTTGGAAAACACTCTGTCCGAAAACGACTCCCGACCCCGTTCCCCTTCTTATCAAGGAAGGGCCGGACGGCCGAGGAGCACGTGTCCGCGCGTCCCCACGCCGCCCGGCGGACCGGCGCAATCAAATGCCGCCGGCGCTGACTTCGGGCATCACCGTCCACTCGCTGTCCGTGTCCGCGAGGTCGCCCAGCTCGGCTTTATTGTCGAGCTTGACCCCTCGGCTGAACGCCGTCCAACGCAGGCCGTGATTGCGGATGCTCATGCGGTCAAGATAGTGCTCGACCGCCTGCCCGACCGTGTGGCGCCGGGTCAATCCATCCACGCCCAGATCGGCCCGCAACCGCTTCTGGCGGCTGAGGTCGGACATGGTGATGCTGCGAGTTGCAGCAACCATACTCGGATCCTCCTCTTGCAAGAGTACTGAAACTAACCACCCACACCTGACGATGTGGTTCGTTCCCCCGTGGAACAGAACACCATGATGTAGGTCTCGACCACCGCCGACTGTTCGACCAACAGCCGCAGAGTCGTGGTGGCGTGGCGAGCGGCCACGGCGACTGCATAAGCGGCCGTTGCCAGCCAATCGGGCTGGATCACCCAAGGATCTAGTATCGCTTCGGCAACCAATTGGCCCTCGGCCACCGCCAGGCGAGCATGACGCAGGCAAGCGTTGATCCGCAGCGTCTGCTCGGCGACGGCAGCCAAGCTTGCCGTCTCGTTGCCGGGCAACTGATGCAAGACCACTCGGTGGAAACGGACCCCCTCCGGCTGGATCATCATTCGAACAGGCACCGCATCGCCG
>SKKK01000326.1 GCA_007121535.1 Planctomycetaceae bacterium
CAAACGAAACGAACGTGCAGTTCGTCTCGCGGAACCAACTCATCACGGCGATCGCTGGGCTGGATTTGCCCCGGCTGCGACTTCGTGCATGGACCGCGAAAATGTGTTTGCCGTCGCTGCCGTCCTTTGGTAGGATGTGGCTTGATCGGCTGGGCGGCGGTCGTCCAGCCTCAACCAGACACACACACACGGGATGACTATAAGCGGCGATTTCCCGTTTTTCCATGGAACGTCCATCCGTCATCGCCCGTTGAATGGGGTCGTTATTTGCCCGAACTGTCGCAAAATAAAGGCGCTGACTTGAACGTCGAACAAGAGATACGTGAACTCGCGTCAAAGTTCGCTTCCAACCTCAAGGAACGAATGGACGACCGTGTTCGCGAGATGGAGGACGACGATAAGTCGCATTTCCTGATCTACCAAGTGCTTGGAGTCACCGACCAAGAAGGCCATCTGATTGACGTGTATCAAAACAAGGGCCGTTTTCTCTACAAGTACGCGGGCAGCTTCCTCGAAAACGCAGCGAAGATTTGCTTCAAACACAAATTCCCAGAGTCCGGCAATTTGCGCGTACCCAACACACGAGGCCAACGGCCGAAAACGTTTGAAATCGATTGCCTCGTCGACCCAGACGCCATCGAAATCAAGTGGCGTGATGCCACGACCGACGGCGACCACATCACCAAAGAACATACACGGATACAGGCGATAGGCGACGCGGGTTACAAGCCGATCCGAGTCATGTTTTATTACCCAAACCGTAGTCAAGCCATCAGGATCCAAGAAGCCCTAGAAACGTTGTACACTGGCGTCGGCGGCGAATACCACTTCGGTGACGCAGCATGGAAGTACGTGAAGACACGCACAGGAGTCGATCTATACAGAATTCTCAAGAAACTTGCAAAGGAGAACACGGCAAATGCCTGACGCTCCAATTATCGAGGGAGATTGCCTGGAAGTCCTTTCCGCACGGTCGGATCAATTCGCGGACCTCGTCTACATCGATCCGCCATTTTTTACTCAAAAGAAACACAACCTCACGACCAAAGACAGATCGCGAACATTTTCGTTTTCCGATCTTTGGGATTCAAACGAAGAATACGCGCGTTTCTTGTTCGAGCGGGTTCATACAAGTTGGCGGGTGATGAAACCTACCGCGTCGCTTTACTTCCACTGCGATCGGAATGCCGTTCATATCGCGCGAATGATCCTCGATGAAGTTTTCGGTGCCGAGAATTTTCAATCGGAAATCATTTGGACCTACCGTCGTTGGTCAAATAGCCGTCGCGGCTTTTTGCCAACGCACCAGAATATTCTGTACTACACCAAATCCGGCACTTTCACATTCAACACGATCTACACTGAATACTCGCCCTCCACCAACGTTGATCAGATTCTACAGCAACGCGAGCGTGATGCTAATGGCAAGTCGGTTTACAAGCGAGATTCCGAAGGGCAACCGATTGCCAATGGCTCAAAACGCGGCGTCCCATTGGGCGACGTGTGGGATATTCCGTACCTCAATCCGAAAGCGCGCGAACGAGTTGGATATCCGACACAAAAGCCGATTCTCTTGCTAGAGAGAATTATCGCAGTGAGTTCGAATGAAGACGATTATGTTCTCGATCCATTTTGCGGCAGCGGCACGACTTTGGTGGCGGCCAAACTTCTCGGCCGCAGATTCCTGGGGATCGACATATCGCACGATGCTTGTGAATTGGCCACAGCTCGACTGGAGAATCCTGTCAAATCCAACTCTGAATTATTGCAATCCGGGCGGGAATCGTATCGCAGCGCCGACGAGGAAATTCTCCGCTACTTACATGGCGTATCTTTTACACCCGTCCAGCGGAATCTAGGGATTGACGCTATACTGGACCGCGACATCGCGGGAAAACCGGTTCTCATCCGGATTCAACGCCGATCGGAAACGATTCACCAATGCGCTGCCAAACTCGTCAAGGCATCCAACTCTAAAGATGCTGGCGCCCTTGTTGTTATCAAAACGCACGATGAAAACACGTTTGCGTTTTTCGATCAGATTCCATCTGATGTTACGGTCGTAGATTCCACGTCGTATTCGATTGTCCGAGCGATTGCGCAACTGGGCACCATTGACGCAACAAAACGCAAATGACAAATCGTTCAACCGGCGTTGGCTCGCTTTTCGGTCTTTCAACCTCAATTTCTTCGTTCACGGTGCTTGGCTCGTCAACGTCGATCGAATTGGCCCGCCAACCCGGTGATCGCAGTCGTTCGTGGAAACAACCCGGGTACCGCTGAACGCCTCGTTGGCCAAGCGGTCATGTTCCCGGGATCGTGGGCTCCGATCGACTCTGTCGGCCATCGCAAACCGCTGTCACCGGGCTCGTTCAGTGTCCATGCCGCTCGCGGTTGGAACGGGCGATTCCGCCAGCATTCGGAATGTTGCGGGGCGCGGTGGTGTGCCCTGAAGGGGCCGGGACATATCAGCCCGGGGCAGAGTGTAAAGCCGCCCCCGGGGAGGTGGTGGCGATTGGTTCCCAAGCCCTGAAGGGGCGACACAAACCGATGCATCGATTGTCTCGCCCCTTCAGGGCCTTTTCGCCGCAACGATACGCTACCCAGGGCGACGGCGACGACGCGCACCACTCGCGTCGCCTTGCCCTGGGCTGATATGTCGGGCCCCTTCAGGGCAAAGTCGACGCAAACGAACCGAACGTGCGGCTCGTCGCGCGGAACCAACTCGTCACGGCGATGGCTGGGCTGAATTTGTCCTGGCTGCGACTTGCGACATGGACCGCGAAAAGGTGTTTGCCGTCGCTGCCGTGGTGTGGTAGAATCTGGGTCGATCCGCTGGGCGGCGGTCGTCCAGGCTCGAACTCGTGGCCGACATACGCAATTCACGAACCAAAACAGGATAGGAGCGATGCCGATGCCAAGTACGCCAACCAAAGACATCAAGTCCGCTGCGAGGGAGTTGGTCGACGGCCTTCCAGACGACGTCACCTGGGACGACGTAATGTACTGCGTCTACGTTCGGCAGGCGATCGACGCCGGACGTCAGGACGCCGCTGACGGACGATTGGTTGATGTCGCCGAAGTTCGGCGTCAGTTCGGCCTGCCCGAATGAAAGTTCGTTGGACGAACACCGCGATCGGGCATCTGGCCTCGATTCACGACTACATTGCCCGTGATTCGGCTCGCTACGCGCGACGGATGGTCGATCGGATTACCTCGCGAACGCGGCAAATTGCACGGTTTCCCAATTCTGGGCAAATGGTTCCCGAGTACCAGGATCCGGACATCCGCGAAGTCCTCGAAGGGCAATACCGTGTGATTTACGCGGTCACGCCGGAGGAGATTCAAGTGCTGGCGGTCATCCATGGGGCGCAGCTACTACCTCCTGCGCCTCAAAAGGAATACGAACCGTAACCACGCCGTGAACCGGAGCGGCCGATAACGTCGGTTTTGGAATCAGAGTTTCTTGGCGGCCCCCCGGTGACGACTGTCATTCGTGGAAACAACCCGGGTACCGCTAAACGCCTGGTTGGCCAAGCGGTCATGTTCCTTGGATCCTGGGCTCCGATCGACTCTGTCGGCTATCGCAAACCGCCGTCGCCGGGCTTGTTCAGTGTCCACGCCGCTCGCGGTTGGAAAGGTCGATCCTGCCAGCATTCGGAATGTTGCGGCGCGCGGTGGGTCGCCCCGAAGGGGCTGGGCCAGATCAGCCCGGGGCAGAGTGTAGCGCCGCCCCGGGGAGGTGGTGGCGATTGGTTCACAAGCCCGGAAGGGGCGGCACAGACCGATGCAGCGATGGTCTCGCCCCTTCAGGGCTTTTTTGCCGCAACGATACGCTACCCAGGGCGACGGCGACGCTCCCTGAACTCGCGTCACCTTGCCCTGGGCTGATATGTCAAGCCCCTTCAGGGCAAAGTCGACGCAAACGAAACGAACGTGCAGTTCGTCTCGCGGAACCAACTCATCACGGCGATCGCTGGGCTGGATTTGCCCCGGCTGCGACTTCGTGCATGGACCGCG
>SKKK01000459.1 GCA_007121535.1 Planctomycetaceae bacterium
ACAGGCAACGGTGTTGGGCGTAACGCGCTCCGCTCCGACGTGATGTCGGTGTGCCGAAAACCGAACTCACCGACGACTTTTCGCCGTTTTGAATTGTGAGACGGGTATTTGGCACACCAGCGTCCGGGACTTCCGTCAACCGCCGTAAACCGGCAACGATAGAGCGGAGAAGGAAAGGTTTTCCAAACTACCGCGGCAGCGCCATGACTGTGGCGGAAGATCACCGGGTCGCTTCTCGGACACGGCGGCTAGGGCACCAGGGGCGGAAAAGATTCGACGCATCGAGTGAGCGATCCCGCTGTAGTCGACGTAAGCGAACCGGAAAAAATTCCAAGAAGAATATGGAGTTCAATACGATAACAAGTCAAACAAAGGCTCGGCTCTGTTCCGTCTTACTTTTGACCAGGAGGATCGATGATGGTAGAGAAGAAAAAACCGACGGTCTCGGCCAAGAAACGAACGTCCCTCTTCACATTCGATGTCGGAGTCGGCGAGAAAGCGAAACGTGTCTGCATAATACTTGCACACGTTTCGGAGATCGTCTGGGATGCGGGAACCACGGCAAAGCTCATTATGGCCTCCGGACAAAGCTACGACCTGAGCGAAGATGAGGCGGCCGCGATGACGCGTCGTCTTGAAAGCTCAAAGTAACTACATCGAGTTGGCGGTTCCGTGGTCACCTTTCGCGACCGTCGCTTAGCGGTGCTAGATGCAGCCGGAGGCAAGCAGGGGTCAACCCCCCAAGAAGAGAGTATAACCTGTTCCGGGGCCGTGTTGCCGCCCTTTTCCGGTTTCGTAGGGGTTGTGAGGTCAATTCGCAGGACCCATGCTTGCGAGTGATTATTAATTGGATACTTGAAGGGGTTTTGGCCTGATCAATTCGGACGATGTGACTCATGCGCTTTGCCGAAGACTTTCGTCATCAGCCCCGGGCGCGAAGTGTCGCCGGTCCACCAAGCCGCGACTAGACGCTTGGGCTATCGACCACGTACAATACCAAGTTTACCTTACGCCTCAGGAGGAGACCGCCATGGCGCGAGTCAACGTTACTAAAGCTGAATGGGCGATCCGGGAATGGGCACACGATCTCGTGAATTCCGCCGAGAGAATCTGTTCATTGATTGCCGAAGCGAAAGCCACAGCCGTTGGTGTAGATTCCGTTGATGTCCGCTCCGTGTGGCGTGGGGAGCGCGGCAAGCCGCACTTCGCGGCTACTATCGTCTTCAAAGGCGAGGAGTATTGGCCATGTGTACTAAGCGACGCGATTGTCGCGAAGGTGAAGGGTACATTCACCGAAACGCGGGCCGGGTTAACGGTCGACGAGCATATGTTTGAAGAGTGCGATTTCGACAAAACCAGTGCTCTGGCAGCAAACGCCTACTGGGATTCGTAACATGCAATGACACCTCGGTCTCGGCAGTACTCTCCGCCCGCTGGTGCTTTCGCCAATCCGGTTCCTCCAGGAGCTTTGCTTCACGCCCCCGCCGATATGATGGGTGCATGTAAGAGAGAAATGTTTTTTATTGACTCTGAAGCTGAAGCGATTCAGGCGACTGCTACCCGCGGTGCTTGCCGAATGCGAAGTACTCAAGGGTGTGAAATGGGGGCTTTTCATGCTGAATGAACAACAACGTCAACGGGCCTTGGTGGTATTGCATGAATACCTGGACGCAGCGCAACTCGTGGATGAAGATCGCGATCTGGACGAAAAGCGTGCGACTATGATCGGGAGCGACCTGAAACCGCTGGTGCAGTCCTACCTGAACGGCGGGATCGACATGGCGGAATTCAAGTCTAGAATCGACGGCCTCAACAAGCGCAACCGATTCTGGGGCTTCAAGGGTATCAAGGGCCAGATGTTTTTCAACATGGTGGTTAACGTTGCCGACGACCCGGAAGAGTGCGATCAGGAAATCAAGTCCGCCATTGCCTTGCCGCCTAACGAGCAAATGGCTTCCAGCCGCATGAAAACGTTTGCCAGCTACGTACAGCGGCTTGGAGATCAGTGGGTTGGCGCGGGAAACACGCGACATGGTCGGCCAAAACCAGGCAGCATCCCGTTCTTTTTGTCCTATTTCTGGCAGGTTCAAGACTGCGACACCTGGCCGGTTTACTACACCAGTAGCGTAAATGCAATGGTTGACCTGAACCTGTGGCAGCCCTCCGGCGAACTGCCGGATGACTACCTGACCTATAAGCGACTGCACGAGGAACTCGCCAGGCTCTTTGCGTCGGACGTCGGTCGCGACTTCCACTTGTACGATGTCGAACATGTCTTCTGGTTGAAAGGAGGCAACCCATACGAGACCGCGCAGGACGAAGTGACGCCTGCGATCGATGATGAGCGCAGGTTGCCAATTACGGCCGTAGTGACCGACGACTCCACGCGACTTCCTGAAAGCTATGTGCCGCCAATCGTCGCCATACTTCCGCGAATTGCCAGACACGAACCCGGCCTCGACGAACTTGCCAGACATTCCGGCACCACCCTTGACCGCGCGTTCGAGAAGTACATAGACGCCGCATTTACCGTTCTCGGCTACGATACGAGGCTTCTCGGCCAGGGCCACGGACGCGTTCCCGACGGAGTTGCCGTGGCACTGGACGAAAGCTACGCCATCCTCTGGGACGGGAAAATCCGTTCTGGGGGATACAGCATGGGCACTGACGATCGAACCATCCGCGAGTACATCACGACACAAAGCCGCGAACTTAAGCGGCGACGCGGACTGCGGAACATCTACTATGCCATCGTGTCGAGCAAGTTCGCCGACGATTTCGACGACGCGATTCGGTCGATCAAGATGGAGACGGACGTGAACGAGGTCACCCTGATTGAGTCCGACGCCTTGGTCGCAATGGTGGATGCGAAACTGCGGGCACCCCTGCAATTGACGCTCGGATCGGATGGTTTACAGCGGCTCTTCAGTTCAAGCGGAATTCTCAGCGCTCGAATTGTTATCGAGCAGTTATAGGTGGAGACCGAAGGCGGTGAGAAGCAGGAAGCTGAGGGACGGTGAACGTCGAGCCGGTGCTAAATGGCGAGCCTTGTGCGCGTACCCGTCGGTCGCGGCACAGTGGGACTGACGCAAGGAAATCGCTTGGCTTGGGACTTCCGTATCGTAAGTAATGTACGTGGGTGGCACCTATCGGAGCAGCAGCACCTATCAGAGCAGCACCATCGATTTACATGGGTGCCAGCTATCGTACTGGCAATTTACATGGGTGGCAGCTATCGTACTGGCACGCTGCACTTGCGGCTAGCTTGCCGACGCCGATACCCACCATACGGGCCCACGCGTGCGGAGCATGTCAGTGGAAGTGCCCCGTCCGCGGTCGCAGCATGTACACGCACGAGGATGACTCATGGCTACAGGTCGTTCGAATCAACTGACCAAGCAGACTGGCGAGTACTTGGTAGCAGCAGAAATCTGCCGAAGAGGCTTCATCGCCACCACGTTCACAGGAAGCGTGCCTTACTACGACATCATCGCTTCTAACGCAACGGGCATACACCAAGCGGTCCAGGTAAAGGCCATTCTTCGTACCGCTTGGCAGTTCGACGTTCGAGATTTCGTGGACGTTCGCCTAGACGGTAAGCGTCAGATCATGGGGCAGGCGAAACCGCCCGTCTATCCTGACTTGATCTGCGTGTTCGTGCGATTGCGGGAGTATGGGGGCGACGACTTCTACGTCCTGACCTGGGACAACCTACAGGGAATCTGCATCGCGCATCATCGGGATTACCTCACCCGTCACAACGGCGTTCGCCCGAAAAAGTTCGATTCGTTCCATACCGCCATTCGCCCGGAGATGTTGGAGAACCATCGCAACAAGTGGGAGGTGCTCGAGAAGCGGCTTCGCGAGGTGGGCTGAAGATACCAGGATTGCGGAGCAGGAAGCTGCCACCCATATGAAGATGAACGGGTATGCTCCAATCGGGTAGGTGCCACCGATCTGTACCGCTACCCACGCCAGCGAATGGCATTTGCTTTGCCTTAAACAGTGGACGGAATGA
>SKKK01000296.1 GCA_007121535.1 Planctomycetaceae bacterium
ATGGCGATATCGAGGAGCAGTTGGCCGCGGTGATCAACGCGACGACTTCCCGAGGCGGTTCGGTGGTGATCCCTGTCTTTGCGATGGAACGAGCCCAGCAGATGATGTACCACATCAGCCGTCTGGTCCATGCGGATCGGATCGCCGATATCCAGGTTTTTCTGGACAGTCCCATGGCGGTGGATGTGACGGCCATCTTTCAGAAGTACCGCGACTATTTCGATGAGCAATATGCCCGATTGATCAGCAGCGATCAACCGCCGCTACGGTTCCCGGGCTTGAAACTGGTCCGTGACGTCGAAGCCTCGAAAGCCATCAACATGGTCAGGATGCCGTGCGTCATCATGTCCACCGCGGGCATGTGTACTGCCGGTCGCATCAAACATCATTTGAAGCATCGCATCGCTCACCCGGAAAATACGGTGCTGTTCGTGGGTTATCAGGGGCGTGGTACGCTGGGACGCCAGATTCTGGAAGGCGCTCGTGAAGTGCGGATCTTGGGTCGGATGCATCGCGTGCGAGCGCGCATCGCTCAGATCCATGGCTTCTCGGGACATGCCGATCGATCCGCCCTTCTCCGCTGGCTGCAGCACTTGCAGCAACCGCCTCGATGCCTTTTCCTGACGCACGGCGAAGAGGATGTCTCATTGGCCTTTGCCGAACAAATCACCCGGCGGCTGAATTGGTCCGTCCACGTCCCGGAATACGGCGAAACCGTGACGCTATCAGCGCCGCACACACACAGACAGGCTTAGGAGCGGTAACAAAACCGCCTGACGGCTCGGAGAGCCATCCTACATGGGGCGGTTTTGTTACCACCTTAGGGCTCCCAGGGTTAACGACCGCGCCCATCGCAAACGTGACCAACACGCGATTCAATACAATATTTCCCACCGCAAGAAGTGATCTTGCCCACGTCGCGCATTCGGCGTAATCTTTCGATTGTCCCAGAGCTCGTTGCCAGAAGTCTTCCATCTCGGCTGTCGGTACACGGTTTGGACTCGACACCAGACCTGGGAGCCGGCATCCGTCGGCACGGTTGAATAGAGGAATCAGACGATGGCCCATTTCGTACTCACAATCGATCCAAACCCTTCGCGACGTCAACGCTTTCTTGAGGCCGCGATCGCAAAACTTTCGGGCTGCAACGACCTCCTGGTCAAGAGTTTGGAGCTTGGTGATGTCGCCTTGGCGTGGGCTTACGGACATCAAGCTCCGTCCAACCAGCACGCTGACGAAAACGGTTTCGGCTTGTTGCTTGGAAATGCCATCGACGAAAATGGGACCTGGCTGGATGCAAGCCAGATATCCGATCTCTGGCGTCAGGAGGCACCGCAATGTCCAATCTTTGATGGCTATTTTCTGAGTCTGTGTTACTCGCGGATGCACGGCCTGGCATTGTCCGTTGATCCCTTGGGGATATTTCCCATGTATCACACCCAATGCGGCTCCGCATTGCTAGCAGGCACCAGCGCAGAACTGTTTGCTGCGCATCCCGACTTCGAAACATCGGTTGACCTCCCGGGACTGGCCGGCATTCTATTGACGAACGGCTTGGTCGCCAACCGCGCTTTGCTGGCTGGGGTCCGTAGGCTGCCAGAGGGCTGTCATTTATTCTGGAATCGTACACCCGATTGGCGGGAGGTGCAAACCTATCGTCTCCCCACGCGAAACGAAACCCAGCACCTTGGAGGCCAGGAACTGGGCGCCTTCATCGATGGTGAAATTCGGCGAGCTTTGCATCGGCACCGGCCTCCGCAAGGAAAGACGCTGCTGATGTTATCTGGGGGATTGGATTCGCGGTTGATGGCCGGCTACCTGAAGGCCGAAGAGTTGAATGATGTCGCGATTACCCTGGGCCGTTCGGATGACTACGAAGTGCGTGCAGCGACGGAAGTAGCGACCGCGTTGTCCTGGCGACTGGAGCGAGAACCGCGGGAACCGGATCCGAGCGAGTTCTTGGAGGCGGCTCGGCAAGTCGCCCGTTGGGAGCACCTTTCGAGCGGATTCGGGGCGCTGGGCAGTCCGAGTACGAAACAATGGATCGGCGCGCAGGCCCCTTTCTATTGGTCCGGTTATGTCATGGACGAAACGTTGGGGGGAGTCGCGGCGCACTACGCCCGAGACGCGAAGACCGATCAATGGTCGTTCGAGACTTTTCGCCACAAAGTGGAAAAATGGGGGCTGCCAGCGGAGCGAGTATCCAGACTGCTCCAGACTGCCGATTCGTCCCAAATAGTCAGCGACGTGATCGAACAGCTTCGAGCTGACTACGAGCGGCCAGATGAACTTCCCTGGCAAAGATCCTATCGCATGAAGATCAGCAGTCGTTTCCGCTACCACATCGGCGCGGTGATCCATCGCATGAGCTTTTACAGTTGGCCTCTCTTGCCGGTTCTTGATCGTCGGCTGAACGAACTGTTGTTCAATCTCAACCCGAATCTGTTGAATCAACGCCGATTGGAACTGATGTTGTTGAAGACACAATTTCCAGAACTCGGGCGCATTCCCCTGGATACGAATTCCTTTCAGTTCAGCGCGTTACGTGCAAAGCACGGCCCTGAAAGTCCGCGACTGGCTCGGATCGGTACTTCGTTCCTGCGACGCATGCGGCAAGCGTATTGGCTGTTGCTGCGCCGTCGTGATCCACGCCGTTACGTACGATACTTTGATATCAATAGTTCGCTTTGGCAAGATATTCGCAGGGCTGCGGAACCCCACCGGAAGGACCTCGAAACGTGGTTGGTGCGAGCGGAAATGGACAAGATATTGCCGCCTCCCGAGATGCGGACGAAATCGGGGAGTCCTTTCACCAAAGGGGCCTGTAAACGTACGCTGCTCGGATTGATGCTCTGGAAGATGCAGCAAGTGGACACGGGCAGCGTAGCCCGCGCGGCTTGAATGCGAAAGAAGCGTGCGAACACTTCGATATCCAGATTGACTCGTGAATGGTGTTCCTTCTAGGAAATGGCTCGAACGAACGACTCCAACAACCAATCGAGGTGCAGTATGAATTCTACCCACCCACGCAGATACAACGAGTCGCTACTACGAACGATCCGATTGGCAGGATTGATTTTCCTTGTCAAATGCCTTTTCGCAATGGCGACGCACCACGCCGAAGCCAACGAACTGGTGATCGACGATCGATTCCCCGGCGGCAACATCGTGGTCGAGCGGATCGAGGGGGATCGCGTCGATTTGCGGCCGGACTTGCGGGACACGCAGGGCTGGTGGTTCTATTGGAACTTTCGAGTTCGCGGCGCAGAAGGACGCACCTTGACCTTTCGCTTCGTCGATCGAAATCCGATCGGTGTGCGCGGTCCGGCGGTCAGCTTGGACCAAGGACTCTCCTGGACCTGGATGGGCGCCGACCGCGTCCGAGATGCCTCGTTCACCTACACGTTCGACGACGACGATCACGAAGTCCGGTTTTGCTTTACGATGCCCTACGTGGAAGCCGACTTGCATCGCTTCTTGGCCGATCATGAAGGTCATCCCCATCTGTCCGTCCGGGAGCTTTGCCGAACTCGCAATGGGCGATCCGTCGAGCTTTTGAAGGTGGGCGACCCAGACCGTGATCCTCGACACCGTATCTTTTTCGCGGCGCGACATCACGCTTGCGAGTCGATGGCCAGTTTTACGCTGGAAGGGGTGATCGCCGCCGCCCTGGCCGACACCGACGACGGTCGTTGGTTCCGCGAACACGCCAATCTGCTGGCGGTCCCGTTCGTGGACAAGGACGGTGTCGAACAAGGTGACCAGGGAAAGAATCGCAAACCCCACGACCACAATCGGGATTATCGGGGTGAGAGCATCTACCCCTCGGTCGCCGCCATTCGGACCCTGTTGCAAGACTGGTCTCGCGACGGTTTGGACGTTGCGTTCGATTTGCATTGCCCGTGGATCCGAGGTCCCCACAACGAAACGATCTACATGGTGGGCAGCGCCGATCCGGTGATGTGGCAGCGGCAGCAGGAGTTCGGTGCGATCCTTCAGCGAGTTCA
>SKKK01000551.1 GCA_007121535.1 Planctomycetaceae bacterium
GGATCGGTCCCGGTAGCCGCACTCGCCAGAGTGCAGGATCGGTCCCGGTAGCTGCACTCGCCAGAGTGCGGACTTTCCACGGGAATCTTCTCCACGTTCTGGCGAACGTGGCTACGCGATTAGCAGCGTCGAGCCCTACGGTTCGCGATACGGTTGTTGTTGTTGGTACTGTTCCAGACGCTGTTGAAGATCGTCGAGTCGTTCGGGGGGAGCAAGCTGAATTGCTTCGTTTTGCCGTTCCACTGCTTTGGCGAAATCACCAGCCTGGGCCAGGGCTGCGGCCATGGTCGCCGGACCTCGATAGTCCTCGGGGCCCAGCAACTCAAAGGCTTGACGAGCGGCTCGCAGGGCCAGGTCCGTATTTCGCAGTTTGCTGTCCGGGCACGTCGCCATCAACCAGGCAGCTCCCTGATACGCAGATCCGGACTCGTTGTCCAAATAAATGGCTTGCGAGTAGTCGTCGGCAGCCGCCTGCCATCGCGCCAAGCGGCGTTGCACTTCGGCGCGGCTGACCAGAGCATCAGCGTCGTTGGGCGACAACTCGACCGCACGATCCAGGTCGGACAGTGCATGTTGGAATTCGCGAAGTTGGATATGAGCCTGTCCACGTCGTTTGAAAGCCACAGGGTCCTCCGGATCCAACTCGATCGCCCGGGTGTAATCCTCGACGGCTTCGGCAAACCGTTGCTGCTGCATCTGCACTTCGGCGCGATTGAACCAACCATGGACGTAGTCCGGCTTCATTTCCACCACGCGGCTGAAGTCTTGATGCGCTCCATCCCATTGCCGTTGGACCGCGCGGCATACTCCCCGGTTATGCAAGGCTTTCCAATAGTCCGGATTCAATTCGACGGCGGTTTCGAATTCCCTCAGGGCCTGATCATCCCATTGGGCAGCCATCGATTCCCGCCCGGCCTCTAACGAGGAACCGGCTCGCTCGTGGTAATGCTCGCCTCGCTGGTTATGAGCCCACGCACGCAGTTTCCGTTCGTATTCGTGCAGATCCTCCGTCACGGCGAACGACGATACCCGTTCGCACAATCGAATCACCTCGGTGTACTGTTGCAATGTGTCCGCTTCCAGACTGGTCGCGTGCGCTTGTCGCAACAATCGCTTCGCCTGTTCGATCGAATCGGCCGGCGGTTGTGCGGCAACCGGCAAGACGCTGCCGATGATGCCGATCACGATTGATGCGGCCAATGCGTGGACGGGGTAGATGCGGAGCATGTCAGAATCCTTTCTGTCGGTTCCTTAGAGATCATCCCTGAGGTTCGGTCATACTCATGGGATCCAGAGCTTCGTTCAATGTCGCTTCGGGCAGGATTCCCTGTTCGCGGCACAGTTCGCGGATCGTCCTGCCCGACGCGAACGCTTCCTTCGCCAGACTGGCTGCCTTTTCGTACCCGATCAACGGGTTCAGGCTGGTGACCATCGACAGGCTCTTTTCCACCGAAGCCTCGCAACCTTCGATGTTGGCTTCCAAGCCTTCCGCGCAAAAATCCACAAAGGCGCGGCACACGGCGGCCATCAAGCGGATGCTCTCCAACGTGGCGTGCCCCATCACGGGCATCATGATGTTCAACTGGAACTGGCCCCCCGAGGCGCCGCTGAGCGTCATCGTCTGGTCGTTGCCCATCACGCGCGCGGCGACCTGCATCATGCTCTCGCACATCACGGGATTCACCTTGCCGGGCATGATCGAGCTGCCGGGCTGGCGACTGGGCAGGATGATTTCGAAAAAGCCGCAACGGGGTCCGGACCCCAGCCAGCGGATGTTGTTGGCGATATTGAACAGGGTACTGGCGATGGTCCGTAGATGGCCGTGGCAATCCACCAGACCGTCACGTTGCGCGTTGGCTTCGAAGTGGTCCAACGCCTCGACGAATTCGAGCCCCGTTTCCTTCGACAGTTCTGCCGCCACCCGCTTGCCGAACTCGGGATGCGTGTTGATCCCCGAGCCGACCGCCGTCCCTCCGACGGCCAATTCCAAAACGGCCTGGATCGCCGATTGCGCCCGAGCGATCGACAGTTCCAGTTGCCGGGCCATGCCCCCGATCTCCTGCCCCAGCCGCAACGGCGTCGCATCCATCAGGTGTGTGCGGCCGATCTTGATCACCTTGTCCCATTCCCTGGCTTTTTGAGCCAAAACGTCGGCGAATCGCTGCAACGCCGGGATCAAATCGTTCTTGATTTCCACCCCCGCCGCCACGTGGATCGCCGTCGGAAACGTGTCGTTGGTGCTCTGGCCCATATTCACGTGATCGTTCGGATGGATCGGCTTGGCCGTGGCGAATCGGTCCCCGCCCACCAACTCGATCGCCCGGTTGGCGATCACCTCGTTGATGTTCATGTTGCTGGACGTGCCCGAACCGGTCTGAAAGACATCCACGGGGAACTGACCGTCATGCTTGCCCTCGGCCACCTCCTTGCATGCCTGCAGCATGGCATCGACCTGCGACGCATCCAACGGATTCTTACCACTTCCGGTCAATTTGCCCAAGTCGCGGTTGGCGACCCCGCAAGCATACTTGACCAAGCCCATCGCGTGGATCAATGCAGCCGGTAAATCCCACCCGGAAATGGGAAAATTCTCCACCGCACGTTGGGTTTGAGCGCCATAGTAAGCCTGGGCGGGTACTTGCACCTCGCCCATCGAATCCCGCTCGATGCGAAAATCACTCATTTCGTAACACCTTCGATCAGTTCACCCTTGATAGCAACCGCCTACCGCCTGTGGGATATTACCCGATTTGGCCTTTGCAGCCAATACGTTCCGTAAGCTCCGATACTGGAAAAAATGGGACTGGCTCCGAGCGGAAACGGCGATACGATAGGAAAAACAGGGGTTGCCAAGGCGACTGTCGCGATTTCTTCACAGCCTCTCCAGAAAACGATGTGCAACGGCAACGCGCCAGGTAGCTGATTTTCTCTGTCTGGTGTATGTTGATCGAATCATGAGCGATCTGAACAACTCACTCGACGACCTTATCCGCTCCAGGCAATCCGAGCAAAATCCGGAGCGGACCCGTGAGACGTTCCGTAGCGATCAAGACCCGGATGCGATCGAGTCACCATTGGATACGGCCTGCGAGCTTGATGGCAGGCGGCCACGTCGCATGCGGTTGCCGGCGATCCTGTTCGCAGTGACGTGCGTTTCCACCTTTTTCGCCGGCGCTACCGGATGGTTGCCGCTGCTTTACATCCTGACACTCGATGCAGATGGGATGCGACGGGCGATCATCCGGAACTGGCAGGATGGCTTCATCTACATGGGGTGCGTGCTTGCCATCCTGCTGACCCACGAAATGGGTCACTTCGTGGCAACGTTGCGGCATCGCGTGCCCGCCAGTTTCCCGTTTTTTCTGCCGCTGCCCATATCCCCTATCGGAACCATGGGCGCGGTGATTGCGATGGACGGGACGAAAGCCGATCGAAAAGAGATGTTCGATATCGGTTTGGCAGGGCCGTTGGCCGGATTGGTGGTAATTGTGCCAGTGATCTTGATCGGCATCCATCAAGTCGACTGGGCAACGCCCCGATATGGCCCCTTTCTGCTGGATACGCCCTTAGCCGTACGGCTGTTTTTGGATCATACTCAGCCTGCTGGCTATGTTTCGGGCCTGGACATTTCTTACAGCCAGCTAAACCCCTACTTAATGGCAGGCTGGGTCGGGTTGCTGATCACGGGGTTGAACATGTTGCCGGTCAGCCAGTTGGACGGGGGGCATGTGATCTTCACGCTGTTTGGGAAATGGTCGCATTGGATTGCCCGAGGCTTCATGTTGGTCGCCATCGGCTACATTCTTTACGCCCAAGCCGGTTGGTGGTCGTTGATGGTGGTGTTGATCCTGTTGATGGGCGTCGACCATCCGCCCACGCGCGACGACACGGTGCGACTGGGCTGGTTCCGCACGAGTCTCGGGTTGCTGTCCCTGCTGATTCCCGTCTTTTGCTTTCCCCTTGAAGTCCTCAAAACGCTAAGCCCCTGACACCGATCCGA
>SKKK01000332.1 GCA_007121535.1 Planctomycetaceae bacterium
ACAGTGGGAGCGTGGGGTGCTCACACGAGCGGTCCAGGAGGGGAATAACGTCCTGCTCACTGCACCTCGACGGGTGGGTAAGTCTTTCGTTCTTGCTGCGGGATTACTGGAGGCGACGTTTTGACTGAAGCCGTGACGGCGCCCGTACCTGTCGAATTCCGCACCCCGCGCCGGCGGATTTTCAATCCGTTGCGGCTGACGGACCAGGAGATCGAACAGGCGTTTATCGCGCGTCGAGCGCTGCTGGCGTCGCTGTTGGCCGATCTGGCGGCGGAGAACGACGCCCGTGCGCCTCAACACCATCTGATCGTCGGCCAGCGCGGCATGGGCAAGACGACGCTGCTGTGCCGGATCGCCGCCGAGCTGCGCAAACCCGAGTACCGCGATCGGTTCCTGCCGTTGACGTTCCCCGAGGAACAGTACATCGAGACCGACCGGTTGTCCAAGTTCTGGATGAATTGCTTGGACGCGATGGCCGACGCCTTGGAAGCGTCGGGCGAGCGCGCAGCGGCAGAGGATTTGGATCGCCAAGTCCGCCGCCTGGACCGCGATCCCGGCGACGAGACGACGCGGGCCGAGCGGACGCGCGAGGCGCTGCAAGCCGCCATCGCTCGCATCGGGCGCCGTCCGGTGTTATTGCTGGACAATCTGCACTTGTTGCTCGAGCGGTTGCGCGAGGCTGATTACGTCCTGCGCGGCTTCTTCACCCGGCCGGCTGCGCCGGTGCTGATCGGAGCGGCGACCGTTTGGCCCGATTCGCTGCACGACTACGGCGCGGCCTTCTATGACAGCTTCAAGACCCACGTGCTGCACCGGTTGTCGGCCGACGAGATGCGGGAGATCATCGCGAAATTGGCTCGCGAGGCCAGCCGTCCCGACGTGGCGGCGCGGCTGCACGCGGAAATCCCGCGGCTGCGCGCCCTGCGCGACCTGACCGGCGGCAACCCGCGCACGACCGTGTTGCTGTTCGAACTGCTGGCGCAGGGGTTCTCGGACGATCCGTACGAGGATCTGGAGTCGCTGCTGGATCAGGTCACGCCCTTGTACCAGTCGCGGATCGAGCAGTTGTCCCAGCAGGCCCAACTGCTGTTCGCCGAATTGGCGCGGCAGTGGTCGCCGGCGACCGCCGAGCAGTTGACCGAGGCGACCCGCTTGCCGCGCGGCAGCGTCTCGCCGCAATTGGGCCGGCTGGAGAGCATCGGCCTGGTGGAAAAGACGCCCGTCTTTCCGGGCAAGAAGACAGGGTATCAGATCGCCGAGCGGTTCTTCAACATCTGGTACCTGATGCGGTTCGCCAGCCGCCGCCAGCGGACGGCCCTGGTCTGCTTGACGCGATTCCTCGAAGGCTTTTATACGCCCCCGAACTGGAGACCCGCGCTCGCCGGGTACTGACGGAACGAAACGCGTCGCAAGAGTTGCCAGACAGCCAGGCTTTGCACCAGGCCTTGTTCGCCGCGTACGAGGCCGATTGGAATGCGGTTCGGCGGGCGCTGCTGTCCGCGCTGGCCGAGATCACTCATCTGGCGGGCTCATCGCAGCAATGCGATCGGGTATGCTACGGACCACTGGGTTCTCGATTATCGGCACACCGATCAAGGAACCAGTACGTATCGCAGCCAGAGCTGGGATGAAGCCGAGGGACCTCAGTACATGTTCGACCCGGAAGTGGTGTCACGCGGAGCACTGGACCTGAACAAGATCTACGAGAACCCGTCGAATTATCGGCAGGATTTGTTCTATCGCGATCGAGCGAACTGGCTGGGCGAACACGAACCCTACTTCCTGCACGAAGACTTCTTGGTGCCGTTCGACCCCGAGATCGCCGAATGGGAAGGTGCGGCGATCCCGCTCACGGTGCTGCGCATGCCGGAGGGAAGCGTCGGCGCATGGCAGGCTCGGGGCGTCTGGCGCGATGGACAGTGGATCCTCGAAATGTCGCGGAAACTGAACACGGGTTATGATGACGACAAGCAGCTTCAACCGGGCGGGATCTATACGTGGTCACCGGCCATCCACCACGGCGCCAACCGACGGTGGCATTGGGTGGCCTATCCTTATCAGCTTGGACTGGGGCCCAGTGCGGAGGAGGCCCAAGTCGAACCGCGCAGATACATTCAATCGGTACGGTTTTCGGGAGATTCGCCACCCTGGGATTCCCTGCCCAGCAAAACGATTCCGTTGATCTACCCGGGAATCATCGATTGGACCTGGCTGACCAGCGAAAACCATCTCGGTTACCGCGAAGTGCGAGAAGACGCGCTGTCGATCTGGGATTGGCACGATGAAGATCCCGGAAGATTGGCTGAGTTGTTTTTGATGTTGCGGTGAGGGACCGCTAACAGGCGGTACCAGAACTCGGCTGCGAGGCGTACGGTTGGCGGTTCTGGCGGGGTCAGAGACCCGCGCCGAACCGCCGAACCGCTTTGTTGCCCCCCTCTTCTGTTTTCCATGGTTTTCGCAGTTTCCGCTCGGAGCCGGTCCCATTCTTTCCCAATCTCGGAATAGTCCCAAAGCACTCCATCCTCGACCCGGTTGAAAAGCCCCGGCTATCCACAAATAGTTGAAAGAGGTACGGGCTTTGAATAGTAGAAATCCAATGCCACTTCCGCACCGAGATGCAGATGTGAACAAAACACCTGCTTTTTCTATGGAGGAGATGCTGCCGTTCTGAGCCAACACTTGTTCGTTCATGCGAAGACCGGCCAATATCTGTTCGGGAACTACTATGGTGATGCCTATGCTGACCTGGGCATCCAACCTTGGCACGTGTACTCCACGGCCAGAAGGGTTTACGATCCCTTGTTCACGCATGCAGTCGAATGTCGCTTCGGATTACGAATCGTCCGGGCTAAGCACCCGGCCAGATACTTCTTGGTAGAATCGGGCGAAAGGGGTCGGGAGTCGTTTTCGGAGAAAGAACGTACCAGATGGTTGCTCGTTGCCCGAAAACGACTCCCGATCCCATGCGGCTTCGATCATCGCTCACGGGGCGACGTGGTGACTACGATTGCGTGGCGGACGTATTTCTCGACGACTCGCACCACGTCGTCCATCGTCACGGATGCGATCCGTTTGTCGAAGGTTAGTGTCCCTTTCTCAATTTTTGGCTGGCCAAACGACCGCAGTCACGGGACGACGGGCAAAAGACGATGACTTCAGAACGAGCCTCATCGGCGGCTCCGGTTCACCGCTTGGATACTCATCATGGCCTCCCTGGATTGTAGCGGTTGGCGCTTCGGTCCAGAAGCACACAATTGACAGTTGGGGCCCGTAGGCACACGAGCCCCAGAGTTCACTCTTTCAACCCAAGGAGACGCATGATGAGATTCTACAACCAACAGCACCAATTTTACTGTGGAGTCGACCTGCATGCCAAGACCATGCACCTGTGCGTGCTGGATCAGGCAGGCCAAATCCAGCGCCCTCGGGGTATCCGTGCCCGACCCCAGGATTTCCTGCGGACCATCGAACCCTATCGAAATGGGCTGGTCGTCGGTGCCGAATGCATGTTCGCCTGGTACTGGCTGTCAGATCTGTGCATCAAGCAGGAGATCCCCATCGTGCTCGGCCACGCGCTGTACATGCGAGCGATCCACGGTGGCAAGACCAAAAACGACAAGATCGATAGCCAGAAGATCGCCAGGCTGCTGCGCGGGGGGAACTTCCCTATGAGCTACGTCTACCCCCGCCAGATGCGGTCCACGCGTGACTTGCTGCGACGCCGCTGCTTTTTGGTCCGTCGCCGAGGCGAATTGCTGGCACACCTGAACAACACCTTCAGCCAGTACAACGTCACGCCGCCTCGCCGCCTGCGAAGTCCATTCCGCCGTGTTTCCCCGAACTCAGACGCTTGGATTGGACGTGCGACCGCGTCCCGGATTGACCCAACACAACACCGAGAAAGGAACGACTGACTTGCGCGTGACTGCCCCTCGACCGAGCCTACCGACAACTGGACACTCGACTTGTCGAGTGAACCGTACTTTTG
>SKKK01000057.1 GCA_007121535.1 Planctomycetaceae bacterium
CGCTTGATCGCCACGACGGTATCGTCGCGCGTATCGAGCGCCTTGTACACCGAAGCCATGCCGCCGTGGCCGATTTCTTCGAGCAGTTCGTAGTGCGAGACCCTGCCGTGCGTGGTGCCCCCTCGGATTCGCGACTCGAAGCGCTCGATCTGCAGATCCGGCGAATAGCCCGGCGGATCGAGGGCGTGCAATTGAGTGCGCACCAAGCGGCGAAGTTCGCAGGCCGGTCGCACGACCAATTCGTCGAAGCGCGGATGATCGGGCGCTATCAGCAGCAGTTTGGCCAACCCGCACGCCATGCGTTCGATGGCAGTACAGTCCCGTTTGCTGCCCGCCAATTGCAGTTTTGCCCGTACCCCATGCATCAAATCCGGTGCGGTCCGCATCGCGTGACAGACCTCGGCGAAGTAATCTGACTTCAAACCGAAGCCTTCCGCCTGCTGTTGCGTTTCGAAGGACGGGATTTCCCAGCCGGGGATGATCCCGTGAAACCGATCGACCGTGGGGGATTCGTGGAACAGTTCCGGCAAACGCCGGATGTAATCCGGACGCGCCGGAGTGAACATCGGTTTGCCATTCTTGTAACGCCGCGAGGATTGCTGCTGCAAGTCGATATTGGCCAACAGCACCAAACCGCATTCGGCCGTTGCCCGGCACTCACCCCGCGCATAGACGCCTTGCTCCAAATACCCTTTCAACTGGGCCTGCATTTCCGCCTCGTTAGAAAACCGCAACGATTGCGCTTCATCCAACACCAGAACGTCATAGCGGGTCAGCAGTCCCGGCATTTTCTTCTGCCGATTGTAGAACAGGACCGCTGGTGTGATTTCGCCCGCGGTTAACCAAACGTGGCGGCTGACATTGTTGTACAGGTACGACTTGCCCGAGCCTGGCGGGGCCAATTCCATCAGATTTATGCGGTTCTGGACCAGCGGGATCAACCGGCACAGCATCCACAACTTCTCCGATTCGGCATACATCGACGGTTCGTAGCCCAGGGTGCGTATGATCAAGTCCAGCCACTCTTCGGCCGTAAACGCTTGACGGGACTCGCGGAAGACATCCAAGGAAATTCGGCCCGTCTGCATGGGCTTGAAGTCGATGATGCGAATACCGCCAGCCTCCGGAGAACCGTCGTAGCAGATCTTCACGGCGCCCCACGTACTGCCCTGCAACAGTCCCTGATTCTTCTCGATGATGGCGGGATCGATCAACGCCTTGGATTCGTCCAAGCAGTCGATCGTTGCGAAGTATTGAACCTCCTTCCCCAACTTGACGGTCACCGAGATCGCATCCAGCAAGACGGGCTTCTCGCCATTCGCCAGCAACCACCGGATACGCTGTTTGTCACCTTTAGGCGGCAGATGCTTGGCCACGAATCCGCGAACGGCCTGTTCGATTGCCCCCGTCGATTGATGCGCTTTGGCGTTGTGAGTAACGATCCAATCCATCACGTATGAGGGCACGTGGCGGTCGTCGCCTGTCGCGCCCAGACGCCGAACGAGTCCCTTGTCGATCGCGAATTCCCCGAACACCTCTTGGATCTTCTGATCGAACTCCGAATAGCCCATCGCTGCTCTCCGCTTCGCTAACCCAAATCACGTTCCTAAACTGCTACCATCATATTTCTGGTCAGAACATCGATTCAAATTCGTCTTGCTCCGAGGTTCGTTCGACCAGTCGTTTGGCCCGTTCGACCAGGTACTGATTTGTTTGGCAGACCTCGCTACGTCCACGCGACCCCCGCAGGCGGATCGTCACGTCCACGCTCAGCCGTTCACCGTCCGGCAAGTTGTCCCCAGCGAGCTGAAATTCGAGCCGATGCTGATCTCCGCCGGCGAGGGTTGGAAACGTGTGTTCCACGCGACCTCCCGTCCCCGAAACGCATAATATGATCGAACCGCCACCGACAGATCGCGCATGAGGATTCGTCAGTACGACCGAGAAGAGCCAGCCGTCCCGCAGGAACTCGGCACCGTCTGGAAACTCGAGACGAGGCCAAGGCACTTTATCCTCGTCGCCGAACCATTCCAGGACCGGGATCACCACTTCTTCCGGCAGCAACCCACCGTGAGCCAACGTCCAGCCAGTTGCGGTATTTCAGCGGAAGGGTTCAAGCGCCGAGATACACGTTGTTGCGGTGCCAGTCAAGGAATTCCTCGGCGATCTTCATCGAACGGGGTGGGGTGGCCAGGGGGCGGCCGGCGAGGGATTCTAGCGGTAGACCGCCCTCGACCTGCGTCACAAACGCGCCGGCGACTCGGATGATGTTGGATGGGTCGATGCCCAAGATGCCTTTGTCAAAGGCCCAGTGATGCAATTTGCAAAGCGCGATCCCGTTTTCGGGGATGTCCGGGCCGTCGGCCGCATGCCAACGGACGTGGGCGGCGTCGATGCCGGTGGCCTGGCCGTTCAACACCGCGTGAAATCCGCACATCGCACAGCTATAGCGGAAATTCTCCAACACGTCGACGGTGAACTGCTGGTCCCGGCGGCGACGGCGCGAAACGACCAGTCGGTCAAGCCCCAATTCTTCGCGGATGTCCGGGTGCAACGTTTCCGGCCACCACTCGTTCAGGACGGTATCGATGACTCGCGCCCGTGCGATGTCCGAGTCGCGGAGCAGACGAAAAACGGACGGATCGAATGCACCGTAGGATGCCGGGTCCATCAGATCGGAAATTAGCACCGTGTGTCCGCTATCGTACGATTTCTGGGTGTGAAGCTTCCAGAACGGCGAACTGCGCAGATGGCTGAACGGCTGCTCGGGTCTCGAACCGCTCCGGGAGGGACGACCGCCGAAACAGCGTATCAGCGTGTCGAGTTCACGCCGGATGTCGGAGAAGTCAAAACGGTTTTCGTCGACGTGACGATTCTCGATTCGCGAAACGAGCAGCAACAACAGCAGAGGCTTCTTTAGCGCAGCACCAAGCGAACTGGAACGATGCAGCTTCATCGAGCAGACATCGGCCAGAAACCGTTCTAGGGTTTGTTCGGGATTGTTTTCCATCTGCTGTTTCAATTGGCAAAACGGGCAGAACAGCGCTTGATTCGAAGGCGTGTACTCATCAACCGCTTTCTCCAACTTTACAGATGTATCTCGCGAATGGAAAGATCTGATCGTGGACGACCGGCACATCATTAAACTGACGGTTCCACGAGTGCAGCCAGTACCGGCCGCGAGCATCTTTTCGGATGTTCTTCAGGGCGTAGGCAGTGTCGTCGGTATCATCAAGGAACTCGACGGCGATGGCAGCTTCCGCCGTCAAGCTGCCAGCACGGGATGAGCTGAGACGTTCCAAGACCACGAGATCACCGTCCAAGATCGGATTGGAACCACCGTCCATCGAGTTGCCGTCAATCCGTACCACGAAGTGGCGATCGGGCCGGAATCGCTGTCGTGGATCCGGAACGTCGATCGTGTCTCCCTCAAATTCGGTGGCAGCTTCGCGAAATCTGCCGGCCACGATCTGAAGCGTCGGATAAAAGGGCAGCGTCGTCACGGCTGTCGCTGGGCTGGGCGGCTGAGCGATAGGAACCGTCTTGTCCCGAGTGCGGAGCGTCTCCGGGTCGAATCCGTAGTCGTTCAGGTTGATCCCTTTGCCGTGGAAGTATCGGAACAAGGCGTAGGAAACTCGCTCCTTCAGCAAAGTCCGGAACTGCGGGTCAAGCCAAAACGCTTGGACCTTGGGTTTCACGGAGAAGGTATTGGCGGTGCGATCGAGCGTGAAATAGTCCTGTGGGGTGTTACTCAGGTAATTCAGTGGCATGGATTTCAGGAGCGTTACGATCTTGCTCAATGGGACCGTCTCTGGATCAGCGGCACCGGCCAGCACCGAACAGTCGCCCAGTTGTTCGAGATGCCGCAGATAGTGGGCGGCAAAACGCTCGGCAACCCATTCGACCTTCCATTGCGTTCGATCCGCGCGATCGTTGAGTAAGGTGGTCAAGACCACCATCTTGTACGAACGGACGGCGTTCAATTCTTTCTCGACGTGCTGAAGCATCGCTTCACCTGGGGTGTCGAGCAAGCTTTGCTCGTAATCGGTCAAGTCACCCATCGCTTGTTTGGTTCGCAGCCAATTCCCAAATGCCTGGACGAATGCGTGTAGGTCGCAGGCGTCCGGATTGGCAAGAAAATCGAGCAAGGACGGTGGATGCCCCAAGTCGCTTCTCATCTGCTGGTACGTCAACGTTAGCAATTCTTTTCGGTTCGGCCCCGGCAAGAGTCTCCGGATTTCATCATCCCAGAGGCGCCGGACCTGGGTGTCCACGTCAACTGTACAACAGGACGGGACACGAAAACGGCTCTTCTCCCCGCGTTTTGGTTTGTACTGATCTAGTGACGTGAATCCCCACATCACCAGCGGAGCAACATACGAATTCCGGTGGTTGCCGACGAAGTCCAGAACGACCAGATACTCCTTGTCTGGCACCTTGCGAAGTCCGCGCCCCAATTGCTGCAAAAAGACGGTGAACGACATGGTGGGCCGCAGCATGAGCACATGGCTGACCGCCGGAATGTCGACACCTTCTGCGAATATGTCGACTGAGCAAATCACTTGGAGCGGATCTTCCTCGTCCTGCAACCGTCGGATCGCATCGGACCGGGCATCCTCAGACGACTCGCCTAACAGACACTCCGCCGGGAATCCGTAGCGGCCAAGCTGCTTGGCCATGAACCGCGAGTGACCCTTCGTCGCGCAAAAGGCCAACGCCTTGATCTTGCCCGTAGCGGGTAGGAACTTTCGCAGGTTGTGCGCGATCAACTCGGCTCGGGTATCGGTGCTCAGACTACGTTCGAGTTCGTTTTCGTCGTAGCCGATTCCTGTCCACCGGAGAGGTGAATAATCCGTCTCGTCGTAGATTGCGTAGTACTGGAACGGGGCGAGCCATCCTTGTTCGATCGCGTCGAACAAGCGGGCTTCGTACGCGATGTTGAAGTTGCAGAACCGCAGCACGTCTCGCCCGTCCATCCGTTCCGGGGTGGCGGTCAAGCCGAGCAGAAACTCCGGGTCAAAATGGTCCAGAACCTTTTGGTAGCTGGCCGCTTCGCTGTGATGGAATTCGTCGATGACCAAATAATCGAAGTGGTTGGGACTGAAACGGGCGAGCCACTCGGGACGGGAAAGCGTCTGGATCATTGCGAAGACGCTGGTCCCGTTTTGCAAGGCAGCATGACGACCGTCCCGCGGCGTATTGCCGGACAGAATCACGCCAAAGTCGTCGTCCTGGGTAACCTCGCGAAAAGCGGTTCGCGCGTCGACTAGAATGTTCTCCCGATGCACCAGGAACAAGGCATTCTCCATGCCGCTTTGTTGAAAGTCGAACGCTGCCAGATGGGTCTTCCCGAGCCCCGTTGCCCCGATCACGACGGTTTTGCGCACGCCAAGCCGTCGTCGAATCGCAAGTTGCTCCAACGCCTCTTGTTGGGCTGGACGCGGGAGGATCGCTTCACCGGTGGTGTCGATAATCTGCTTGGTTACCAATCGCCGAGCGGCTTGTGCCCGTTCCCAGCGCGGGCGATACGCTTCCAAGAAATCCGGTGTAATCTCGACGGACTCGTCCGTCCAATGCCGATCGAACTCGACGCGCGCGGTCTCGTAGATGGTTTGCGCGTCGTCGGCGTTGAATGCAAGGTTGACTTCCGAGTTCGAGTACAGATTCCACTCTTCGTTCCCCTGCAAGCCGCCGATGGTCAGGTTCGATGACCCCACGATCAAGCTGTGACGGTTGTCCAGCTTTTCAAACAAGAACGATTTCAGATGGAACGGCGCCGGCGGGCGCGCAAACCGATCTAGCGGATCTTCCGTTCCGGGATAAAAGATTCGGACTTCGGATTGCTCCAGTTGGCCGCGCAGATGAATCAGATCGTCCGGATTGTTGAAGTTGTTCATCACCGAGGTCAGAATTTGGAGTCGCCCGCCGCGTGCCAGAAACGCTTCGAACGGCCGCACCAACTGGTTCAACATGGCACGAGTGCAGAACGCCGTCGCGATGCGACAGTGACGACTGTTCGCCAGTTCACGCCTCAGCACGTCCAGCAGAGACGGCACGCTGCTGCGAGTCAGTAGACAGGGAGTGCTGGGCAGCTTGCCTGCGAATTCCAGATTGTCCGCACCAACTCGCACACATTCCAGGAAGACGCCCTGCGAGAATCCGCCGAGTTCCGACTGGCGAGCAATCCGCTGCTGCTCGATCGTGTCCCAGTCGACTCCCAGTTCCAATGCCAATGCGTGAAGCACCTCCAGCAGATCGGCCGCTTCCTCGACAAATCGGCTCGCATCGGTTCCGGATCGAAACGTCTCGTACGCTTGCTCCAGCAGCTTCAAGCACAGTTGGTGACGGCGTTCTGCATCAGCCAGGATGGATACGACAGGCTCTTCGCCGCCGCTGCGAATCGCCTCCGGCACGGCGTCTCGAACAAGCTTGTTGTGGACGATGCGAGACATGGTTGCTCACGGCATTTTCTGCAGAACGTGGGTCGTCCAGGTGATTCCGTCCCGTCCCAGGCCATCTGAATTCTCAATCAATCGAACCTCCCGAAACCCGACCGCGTCGAAGATCTCGTCTACGATAGCGGGCGTCCGTTCCAAAAACAACCTGCCATCGGAATCGCGACTGTCCCTACCGCATTGATGCCCGCGCGAATGAGACAACACCAAGTGGCCGCCGTCAACTATCAGTCGAGCCACTTGTGATGCCAAACGCTCCAAATTCGGATCATCCAGGTGCATGATGACGGCCGCACAAAGCACCAAGTCGAATCGTTCGCAGAGCAAGTCGTCGTCGTCGGAAAGTGGAAACGGCGCGCATCGAGCCCGCTCAGCCAACTCCGGATGCAGATGCAAGGCTTTCGCGACCATTTCTTCACAACCGTCGGTATACGTCGTTTCGCAGCCCAACCGAACCAAGTACGCTGCGTCACGTCCGGAACCACCACCGATCTCTAAAACAGAGGCACGAGTTTTGGCAACAGATCTGAGTAAGTCATGCAAGATGCCCACTTTCGCGGAGTCATACCAATTCGCACATGGAACCGCGTTCGAACTATAGTAGGCCATCGTTGAAGTATCCATCCAACCCGCCCGTGCATCTGGTCCAATACATCGCAAGCCCGCTACTGCTCGCTCAGCTTCCCATACAAAACCTATAGACCTGTATCCCATCACTCCGTTGCGACGACTGCTCCTCATCTTCCTCGATCCCTTCCAAGTACACATGATCAAGGTCGTTTGTCGTCTCAATCATGGCATTTGCAAGAACGCATATCTCCAACCATGTCGGATCTTCCATTACCGGCGATTCGTAATTCTGGCTGTCATTCTCAGGACATGAAGCATCTCCATCCGCAACGAGAATAACTTTCCCTATCACCGCCGTATCATCCAAATTGTCAATGGGCAAGCCGTGCTCATCAGACTTATGGGCACAGTAGCTGAGATGAATCTCTCGCATGCTTTGATTGATCGCTTCATCAACGCGATCCGCCATCTTCTGGACTGCTTGATCGAATGTCGCCCACCAAATGATTCTCGACTGATGCTCCATAGGTGTCGGCAGATGGCAACCTTTCAGACGGGAGGGGCCAGCGAAAACCGGACGTACCACGGTATTCGGATCAAAAAGATGAACATCGCCCTGTGCTGTATCTCCAACAATCTGCTGTGCGGGAACTAGTCCGTTGATCATTGTGGCACCGCCAACCCGACGACGCACCCATTCGTTTGGCATAGCCGATGACTCGGAACCGTCAGCTTCTGGGAACGAAAACGCTTTGTTCGGCAAAAGGTCCCTGAGACGTTCGTGAGTCCGAATTCCTTGCTCGTGTGCGTCCAATAAGTACTGTAGGCGATAACTCTGTCCCCAAAAAACGAGTAGGGAGTGAAGCTCTTCACGAAGTGCGCTGCGATCCGTGCTTGGATTTGTCTGAATTCTGCGGTGTGCATCGCTGACTTTCAGGGCGAATGTAATGTCCTTTCCAGCATCAATGTCATCGAAAACTGCGACCATTTCGCCTAACGTGACCTCGGCAGTGTTGCTACGCATCAAACTCAACATCAGGTTACGAAGCTCCGAACTTAACGTAACACCGAAAGCTACGAATTCATCTGAGGACATACCTTTCCTCCGCGCGTGAACCAGACAGCATTTGAAACAGCACCCCTCCCGATCGATCTTAATCCAAAGCACTGCTCGCTATGAGCAAACGACTCGCATCATCGTTGATACTTTACGCCAGTCTGTCAAGCCGCCACCCTTTGTTCACGCAGTCACGCGGACGACGTGGGCTCGTTCGCGGGCGTCGGCGGTGGTGATGCCGATACGTAGAGACTCGACGGGTTCCGAATCCTCGTTCGTTTCCAACACGGCGGATGGAAATCCGAGCGCTTCGACGTTCGAGAACAGCTTGGCCGTCTTGGCGAGTTCGAACTCGAATTTGGCTCGAGTGTCGTCGCGCCACGCGGCTGGCGGCTTGTGGCCCAGTAGAGCCGCGATGGATTCGATCCAGGCGGTGTCGTCCAAACGCGAATCGGCCAGGCGCAGGGCAAAGCTCTTCAGATTGGGGTCCGCGACCCAAGATGCTAGATCCGCCGAGCGACGGGCTAGTGCGGCGCGGGTGTCGCGTACCGAGCCGTTCATGCCGAACGCTGATCCAATGCCTGCGCCAAGCTGACCTAGCAACTCGTCGTAGCAGCGTTGCAATTCGCCCAGGCCGTTCTTCAGGGTTTCAACGAAAGCATCCAAGTCCGCCGACTTGAGCTTGCCTCGAGCCGGGAACGGTTTCATTCCACAAGCGATCGGCAGGTCGGTGAACAACAGACGATCCGGTTGACGTGCCTGCAGCAGGGTTTCTCGGATCGCAGCGGACGTGGGGCTGATGGTTTGGGTGTACCGCACATAGTCGTTCAATTCGCCGACGAAGCGGCACAGCGGACGGACGATGTCCAGGATGTCGCGCTTCGCAGAGCCGTGCGGTTCACGACCCAAAAGTTCCGCCAGCCGTTCGAATACCTGGGCTCGCACACCGGTGATCCGCCACCGCTGCAACGTGAACGACTCGGGGGATCTAAGCAAGCGCTCGATCGTGGCAATATTGGCTTGCGGGACGAACGATCCTTCTTCGTACAGGGCCACGTTCGCATCGTTTGCCAGCAGCGCCGCGCACAGCAGGATCGGCATCGGCCCGGATTTGACTCCAAAGGGCGGCGCGGCCAACTGGCGGTACAGTTCGACGATCGGCCGCGCTCCGTTCTCGGTGCTGGCGAAGAATTCATGGATCGCGTCCCACGTTGCCTGAATCCCCGCGTCCGACGAAGAACGCGGGGGGGCGAACTGCCAGCGCCCAGCCAGCTTGCGATGGATGCCGGGATCGTACAGCAGCGACAGGTACATGCTCTTTTCAGGGGGACTTCCCTGGATGCCCAGATCCGTCTTGTCGGCGTGATGCAGCATGGCTTCAATCAAGATACGCCGCGCGGCGGCGGCCGCAGTAGACAAATCTTGACGATTCACCAGTTCATTACGAATGCGTGGCGTTTGGGGATAAAGGCTGTCTGCCATCCCCGAAAGGAATGCATTCAGTTCGCGTCGCGATTGAATCCTGTGTTCTTGGGCGCAGAGATACCAATGGCATTGGTCGCTCAGATCTTCGGTTGGAGCTAAGATCGACTCCAATGCCAGGGCAACTCTTCGCTGCAGATCCGCATGCCGGGCCCGGAGTTCGAGGCGACCCGTTCGATCACCTTCAAGTTCAGGCGTGTTGCTCTTGACCCAATCCAGGCACGCTGTTTCGCGAATCGCCTCCGCGAGAGGCTGGACGTTGGTCGGGAACGCCCACAGCAGGTCCTTTCGGTGGCGAAAAGCTGGCGATTTGACTTCTGCCAGCGCTTTCTCACGCGAGACCTGATTCTCGGGCAGGACCACAAAAACCGTTCCATCGGCCCCACTGGTGCCGGTTTGGCTTGCTTCGGCGTTCAGGTTCTCCGGACTGACGAAGCGGACGTCGAAGAACCTTAGCGAGCCGGTCTCGAACGAATGGCGACGGGCGACCAGCGGCCGATACTCCATGAATTTTGCCGCAAGTTCCGCCGTGGTGATTTCAGGAGACAGGCGATCGCGAGCTGTCCGAAATCGCTCGTCCAAGTCGACATCGCTGCCCTCCCAAAGCCCAAGGCTGTTGTTGTAGCGGCGCGAGACCAGAGCTGACTGTGATCGCAGCGTTTTGATCGCCTGATCCACCTCGCGAGCCGCGTGCTGCGGGGCCAGGGCTAGTTTAACGACCTGAGGTGTCGCCCGCAGTTGCTGCCATTGCCCGACAGCGCCCAACAAACCAACTGTCTTGACGGCTGCGATCTCCAAGGGCGAGGCGTCCGGTAGACGGTCGAGTACGGTTTCGATCTCGGCCCAGCGTTTGCCGCGTGCGTGGATGTAGAGCCCGTCGCCCAGCGAAGACGTCAGGTAGTCGTACAACCGCTCGACGGTGAAACCAGCGGTCGAGGCGCCGTCGCTGCTTTGGATGTGCTCGGCGAGACTGCCCGGTTCGGCCGAGTGAAGAAACGAAAAGACCGAACGTTCGTTTTGGGCGAGCCGGCGGAACAGGGGGCCGAGCATCACGGTGACCAGCGGATGCAGGGGCCAACAATCGCGCACCAGCGCGATGAATTCCTTCTTCGTCACGCCGGCCGGCGACAAGTCAAGCTTCCACACTTCATCGCACAACGTGCCGAATGCCGCTCGGATCTTCGGCGGTGCGTCGTCTAGGCTGGGTTCCCGGCCGGTTTGCCGAGCTTGAACGCGTGCTTGAGCGATCAAACGGATGATTTCGTCGGCGGGTTCTTCGAAGGCGATGTCCTCGAAGCGGCCTCGCACTTTGTCCCACTCGGCTCGTTCGCGCGGCGACAGGTGCTGGCCGTACAGGGAAAAATCCTGGTGGAGCACTCCAATCATCAAAAACGGCTGAGGCGAGCGCGCGGCATACTCGGCCAGCGATTGCAGCACGAAAATGTCGGAGGAATCGGAGTGCGTCGTCGCATGCTCCAGAAGCTTGCCGAGTTCATCGACGATCAGCAACAGCCCGTCGGGCGCGTCGTCGCCGTCACAGACGCTGGCCAGGCATTCGTCGAACAGCCCGGTCACTTCGGCGGTCGTCGGCAGCTTGCCGTCTGCGGCTGCGGCGTACATGGCGTCGACTTTGCGGCGAAAAGCCGCCGCCTTGCGGGTGCTGAACGCTTGTAACGACCGGCGCAGCCCGCGTAGCAGTGCCAAGCCGAGTGGCTCGCGCGAACCGGTCACCACGATGGGTAACAGATCCCTCTTGGCGCCCGGCGCGCCCAGGATCGCTGCCGCTAATTCCTTGTCGCAAGCTTCCAGCAACCGACGGGCTGCCGCACCGATGCCCAACGCGGCGTGGCTGAACAACCACGCTAGGAACAGGATGAATGCCGATTTCCCGGTCCCGTACGGCCCCGTCAGCGTCCAGACTCGGCCCGCACGCGCGTCTCGGGTCGCCGGGGCGATGCGCATCAAGGCGCGGCGCACTCCAGCGGTAATCACGTAGCCTTCCAAGGCCTCTGGCTCCCACAGATCCTGTTCCAGGTTGACGGAACGCATGTAGCGCGAACCGGACGACCGAGCTGCCGATGAAGCTGACGTAGATGCCACACCGACTGCGGATTTCTTGGGACGTTTTTGACGTGGGCTCGCAGCCGGTCCCGCCTTCGCGTCGCCCGACCGTGCGGACTTCTTCGCCTTGGCCATCTAGCGGGTTCCTTTCCTGCCGGTTTCGGGCTGAGGCTGCAATAGATCGAGCAGAGCCACCGGTTTGCGGCGGTACACCTGCCGCAGGCCGCCCGTTACATCGTAGCCGAGCGCTTTGCCGGTGAAACGCTCGACGCACTCCAGATAGTCGCTGACCGCGTTTTCGGACAGCTTGAACACGCGGCCCGGGCTGCCCGGCTGAAAGGCTAATTCGTCGAAGCTGAGCACTTCCCGGTGCGCGGCCGCAGTCTGCCAATAGTCCAGCAAGGCGTAGGTGAAGATCGCCAGCGGCAGCGACGCGTGTTCGCCCCGGGTAAAGGCGTAGATCCGGCCGCCTTCGATCTCTTGAATCAGTCCCAGTTCGGCCAGCGGCGAGTCCAGCGAGTCTTCGAGCACCAGCGTCTTGCTGGCCCGCGACGGGACGTAGCTGCGGACGAAAACGTCCACGTCGCGCTTCAGCGAGCTGTCGGCAACTCGAACCCACTGGGACTGTTCGGCCAGATCAGCCAGCCAAGCGGTCAGTCGCTCTTTCGTGAATTCCGACTCCGGAAAGTGGTTGAACGCCTGGTACCAAGTCGTCGGTCCATCAGGCCGACTGGCCAAATGCCAATGCAGCAGCCATAGGGTACCAGGTTCTTCAAGGTAGGGGTCGATCCCCTCTGCAGAGAACAGCAGCCTGCCTAGCTCAGAGGCCCGGATGTGACGACCGCGGTTATTCGGTTGATCAGGGGACTCTTCGAGAATACCCGTCATCAGGCCCCAATGGCGGATGGCGCGGACCATGTTTTTTCCGACGCCAAGCGTGACAACGGCATCATCGCGGGTAAACACCAGCGGATCGGTCTCGGCGGCGTCGACGGCTTTCTTGGGCCAGCCGTAGCGCAGGCAGAACGTTTCATGCCCGGCGAATTTTGCCGACTGTGTATCGCTGTTCGTCATCCGTATGATCATTGGTTTTCACCGTGGTTTATCCGCTCGAACGATTTTCGAACCACGTGTTGTTATACCTGGTTGATGCGGAATTGCCAGAGGCTTGACCCAGGGGCTGGTTCCCGGATTCCGGCTGCATCGTTTGAAGGATGCTTGTTAGCACTTCTGGATGGATGCTTTCCGGGAACGTGCGATCAGCGATTGTGCCATGATCGGCATCTCGCACACGGACCCGCCGACAGTCCGCCCGAGCGGATGGCGACAGCGTTCGACAGCGGATGAAAAGAGACAGCGGATTCGGGACGGGGAGTTTCGTCTGTCAGCAAATGCTTCCGGCCGCGTCGGCCGGAATGTCGGAGAAAAGTTCGGCTTTCGGTCTGGAAAGATGAGATAAAAGCTACCGCAAGTTTTGCGGTGAAAGTGTTGCCAAAGAATGATGGTTAAACGCAATTGTTTTGGTGCCATCCACCTTTCTATTGACAACGTTGATCTGTTTGCTTTTAGCTCAGGAGATCTTTCTCGCTCGTGCTGTTGCGTGGGCATTCTCGTGGGTGGGGCCTGATGACGCTCCAACACCGCGATCAACCTCCGCGTCGCCAACGACGACCTGGGCAAAATCTGAGCAATCGGCACGCCGATTGCTGTCCCAGTGCATTATAAACGGAAGCCCTTTGCTGGCTAACAATCTGCCAACAGCTTGGGCAGACGGTGACGAAAAACTATGCAGCCGAATCAAGATCATGGGGAACTACCATGCATGCGGGGAGAGAAGGTGCCATTGACGCGAATCGGATTTTCGCGTCGGTTCACTTGGCGTTAAGGACCGCTGACTGGCATGGAACGACACGAACAGCAACTGGAGACATTGGCGGCGGTCAGCCGTCTGCTGGCGGCACGGGGCCGTCAGAGCGAACTTCTGGCAGCCGTATTGGACCAACTGGACCGCAATCTGAACATGCGGCGCGGGACGATTCTGCTGCTGATGCCCAGCGGACGCGAACTGGTCGTAGCGGCTGCTCGATCGGCGGGGGCGGAGCAAGTTGCCGACCAGCGGTACCAGTTGGGCGAAGGTATTGTCGGTCGCGTGGTGGAAACTGCTCGGCCGGCGCTGATTCCGCGAGTTGCCGACGAACCTCGCTTCATGAATCGGATCCACCGTCGTCCGGAGAATGAGGCGGCAGGGATCGGGTTCGTGTGTGTTCCGATCATCATCGATTCCGAGGTGGTGGGGACGTTGTCGGCCGA
>SKKK01000601.1 GCA_007121535.1 Planctomycetaceae bacterium
CCGATGTAGCGAGAATCCTCGGACTCGCGCAACGATCGCCACGCGGCATATTCGGGCGTTCCAAAGATCTTCGTCAAGTCGCGCGGGTTGGACAATTCCTGCCACGTTTCCATCTGCAGCACGCTGGGGCCCGCTCCGGTGATGAACGGGGCATGTGCCGCCGCAGCGACCTTCGACATTTCGCCCAACAGTTCCACGTCGGGCGGACTGTGGTCGAAATAATAATCGCCAACCAAACAACCGTACGGCGCGCCACCGAACTGGCCATATTCCTCCTCGTAGATCTTTTTGAACAGCGGGCTCTGATCCCAAGCCGTCCCTTTGAACTTCTTTAGCGTCTTATGCAGATCCTTCTTCGAGATGTTCATCACCCGGATCTTCAGCATCTCGTCGGTTTCGGTGTTGCTGACCAAATGCTGCAGTCCCCGCCAGGCGCCCTCCAACTTTTGAAAATCGTCGTGATGTAAAATCAGGTTGATCTGCTCGGTCAGCTTGCGGTCGATCTCGCCGATAATCGCCTCGATCGTCTTCAACGCGTCATCGGAAATCAGCGACGTGCTTTCCAGGGCCTGGGCAGCCAACGTCTTGACAGCGTTTTGCACCGCCTGGCTAGCCTGATCGCTCTTGGGTTTGAATTCCTTTTGCAGCAGCGACTGGAATTCGCTGGCTTCGATGGCCGCACCACCAGCGGCCCCCGCTTCCACTTGGGCATCACCTTGTGACATCAGTTCCTCCTCGAAAAAGCCGCTCGGCGCTGGCAGGTACCGATCGCACGGTCGCCGGTCTCGTGCGGCAGATGCAAAAACTCGGTTCGCTTGCTCGACCAACGTGTATGGCGCAAGCACTCTGATCGACCTGCAAGGCAGGCAACTATTCCGTTGCTTCCGGCTTCGGCGCACTGGCCAGAGACTGAAGCAACTCGGGATCGTTCAACACGCGGCCGATCAACTCCTCGGCCCCCGTCTTGCCATCCATGTAGGACAGCAGGTTGGCCAACTCGGTGCGGGCGTCCAACAATTTCTTCAAGGCATCCACTTTCTGCGCCACCCCGGCGGGTGAGAAGTCATCCATGCTTTCGAAGGTCAAGTCGACGCTCAAATTCCCCTCACCCGTCAACGTGTTGGGAACCGAAAAAGCCGCGCGAGGCTTCATGGCTCGGATTCGATCATCGAAGTTATCGATGTCGATCTCCAGGAACTTGCGCTGATCGACCGCTGGCAAAGGCTCGGCGGGCTTGCCCGACAAGTCGGCCATCACGCCCATCACAAAGGGCAACTGGATCTTCTTTTCCGCACCGTAGACCTCAACATCGTACTCGATCTGCACTCGCGGAGGCCGATTGCGTGCCACAAACTTCTGACTGCTCTGCTTGGCCACAAAAATGCTCCTTATCGCTTCAAAAAAAGGACTGCGCCTACTCGCTGCCTGCCGGACAGGGGCGAAAACCAGAACCAGCAATCATATCTTGAATCCAATCCGGCAGGCGATATCCAACATCAGAAAACCAGCCAGCCAGTATTTTCGGCTTGAGAGAAGAACGCAATACGGAGAATAGCGAAAAAAACACAACCATTCAATACCCCTCTTCCGAAACACCGCCGATCGCTTCCGCTTGCTCCACGCCGGCCGGCGTCAGTTCGCGCAATAATTCCAAGAACGTCATCGTGGCCACGCGTTTGGCCCGCTTCAGCAATAACGGAACCGGACTGGAAGGCTCGTGCTTCTCGTAAAACTCGCAGATCTTGTCCAACATGCGAAGGACATCCTCACGGCTGCGGATTTCGCCCGACGGCGTAGAACGCGAGGACGATGGGCGGTCCACCGAAGAATCGATTTCGTCGTCATCGAAGTCCCCCGCATCGAACGCGTCTTCCTCTTCATCCTCGTCCGACGCTTCACCGACACCGCGCTGGTCGAGATATTTTTGCAGCAACCGCTGCATCTTGCTCAAGGGCGATTGCAGCGGCTCCAAACTCGCCGACTGGCCGGCTCCGACAGCCGCCGTCACTGCGTCCTCGATGGCCCCAACGTCTTCGAGCGCTGCCTGCAGGACATCCGCCTGCTGTTGTATTTTGTCGACGTCCTCGTTCAACAACACACCCTCGATATCGGACATCTCCCGCGGCTGTTCGTCTTCGCGAGGCGAGATTTCTCCGATGGCGAGCGAATAATCGCGGTAGGTCACCGGTCCGATCACGTCCGAGACGATCAGCGGCGCCGCGAGCAAAGCTCGCAAACAACTGTCGTGATCGCAAAGGTTGATCAGCGTGTTGACGCGAAGCGTCGGGTCCAGATCGTCATCGGGATCGAGCTGGGGATGAACTTCCTCCCAGTAACGTTCCACCAAGCCCCGCAACACCGCCAAACCCTCGCGGAACCCCGGCAGGCCTTGGGTGTAAAGCAACGCTCGTGCCAACAGCACGGCCACTCGCAGGTCCTTAGTCCGCTGCAGCAGCTCGCGTGCCATGCCGGCAACCTTCTTCCAATCGGGCTCTTGCCCCTCGACCACCGACTCGCCGATTTCCTGCGCGGCCACGGGCTGCGCGGCCCGCTCCAATTCCCCGAAATCAGCGTCGTATTCAAGATTCTCGCCACATGGCTGATCCGGAGATATCGGCTCCAAAAGCTGCTCGATGTCCAAAAACGCCATCTACAACGCTCCTTGAGGTCACTGCCTTTGAAGGCCCACAAGTCCGACCTTCGAACCCATCGGACGTACGCCTTGGAATTCGACGATCCGAATCTTGACGTTGGAACCGTACAATTATGAGACCGCTCTCGATTTTAACTGGCGCAGCGGGCCCTGACAAGCTACGAAAGCCGTTTCTTGGAAAAGTCGACGAACAGGCCGTAACAAAGCCGCCCGCGTGGGTCGGTATCTGCGAGACCGACAGATTTTATCCTGCCTGCCTGAAGATTGGCCCTCACGACGACAGAAGCGTTCGTCGCCGGCGCCGGGTCGGGCGTCTCGTCCGCCACGGTCCAATCGGCCACGCGATGCAGCACGCGGCGCTGGGCCAGTCGATCCAGATCCTGGACGACGAAATCGGCCAACCCGATGGCGTAAGAGAAACTCCACAAAGCGTCGAATTCGTCCTGGACCCACTGGACGACTTGCGGATCGGTGTCTTCCCAAACCAGTTCGTAGTTCATCTGCCACGCCGATTTCGACTCGTTGGCGCTGCCCAGGAAACAAGTCCGGGCGCCGTCTGCCAGCGTGATGACTCCCGCTTTGCCGTGGACCAAGCCGAACGCTTCGTCCGGCAGCACGCGGACTTGCAGCTTCCCGCTGCGCAGCAACTCGAACAACCGCCGATACCGGTCGCGGATCGCGCCGTCGCCCGCACCGTCCAGCAGCTTTTCCGGCTCGAACCCACACCACGAGCGCCGGACCGCCGCTTGGGCAGCTCGAGCTGTTTCCACGTCGCGGGGATCCAGATCCGAATTGCACACCATCCGGATGGGCCCGGCGACCGATTCCAACTGCTCGCCGGCCACTTCCAGCAACGACGAGCAGAAATAGCCGGCGATCCGGTCACGGGCGGCCGTCGAATAGCAGGCCGTTTCGCCCTGGAACGTGGTTCGGATCGACTGGTCTTCGCCAACCGTGTGACACGTTAGGTCACGACGACGGGGAATGCTTGTGAATTCAGGCAGATTTCTTGGAACTCATACCAGAGTTAACCACAAACTATCCGGGGCCAGTTCCAGCTTGACGGGAGATGGTCGGGATCGAACCTAAGGCAGCCAATGAAGTGGGGCCCGGCTGTGACTGTGAGGAAAGATTGCTTCAGAACCCAAGCGTCTGGGTTCGCCGTTCTGTGGCCACAGGTTGGCCCGTGTGGTCCGACGATCGCGCGTGTCGGGTTCACAGCCCGAAGAGGCGTCGTTGTCCACGTGGCGTCGGCGTTAACGAGGTTGGCGAACAGCAGCCGGGAGCGGCGTCTATCCGGAAGACAGTGTGGTGCATACAATCTTCC
>SKKK01000520.1 GCA_007121535.1 Planctomycetaceae bacterium
AACGATTTAGTTAACCGGCTGGCGGGCCATCACGCGGGAGGCTGCTGGCCGGACGGGTTTCCATCAGTATAGTCGCGGAATCGGAGGAAGAGTAGCCAGTGCGGTTCAACGGTTTGTTGGAATGGCCGCGGACCATGGGGAGGGACGTAAGGAAATTGGTCCACCCCCGGACCTCTCCATCGCAGACGACGACCCGTAGAAGACAGGCTGATCGGGGGAGTCGATCCAGGTGAATCGAGTCGAAAAACCGTAGGTTGGCGGCTGGGCGAAGCGGCTCCGCGTACGGAAACGGGGCCCAGACGCCGCCAGGCTGCCGCCCAATCGTCCGATTCGCGGGCTGGGGACGTACAATCGGCGGGCCGTCGGGTGGCGGCAAACTAGAATCGGCTGTGGGTGGGTTGATTCAGGCGGCGGGACGGACCGCTGCAAGAGACGGCGGCGGATCGCGGCCGGCAGCGAAACTCCCCAGGCGGACCAGCGGCGTCCCGCACACGGGACACCTGCAAGTACTCTTGGGCTGGATGCCGTGCCGCTCACAGAAGTCGTACCAACTGAGCTTCCCTTTCGCCGGCCGCGGGGTCTGCCCGAAGTGCTCGCGAGCCTTACCCAACTCGGGACGTTTGCTGTTGGCGTACAAGCCGTAGGGACGCACGGTCTGCATGTCGGCCGGTGGTACGTGCTCCAGCAGGCGAGCCAGAAACTCGTCCACCGGTAAGCGGACAATGCGGCGACGACCGCCTGCCCCACCACCTTCGTCAGCATCTCGATCGCGACAACGAATCCGTACCATCCCCTGTTGAACATCGATGATTCGTCCCTTGCCAATCGGACCTCCCTTCAGATAGTTGGCCAAGTAAGTCGCCACCCCGCGGCCGTGTGCGTAGCGGTCCAGGATCTTGACGTTCCACGTGGCTCGACCCAGGCGGTTGAGCAGATTCTTCTGCGCCGTGAGCGTCGTGTTCGGCGGCAGCGTCAAGCGGCCCCGCTCCAGTGCCTTGAGCAAAAAGGCTCGCATCTTGCCGCGAAACACCTGCATTAGCACCTGCCGAGGCAGCAGGCAGTTCTTCCGCGGCTGCTGCCAACGGCCCTCGGCGTCCAGCCCGCCGGCCGTGACCATCACGTGCAGGTGCGGATGGATCAGCAGCGTCTGGTCCCAGGTGTGCAGGGCCGCCAGCATGCCCGGCTCTGCGCCCAGGTACTTCGGATCGGCCAGCAGTTGCCGCAACGCCTCGATCCCGGCTCGGAACAGCATGTTGCCGAACTCGCGTTTGTTGTACCGCCACAACGGGTTCAGTTCATGCGGCAGCGTGAACACGATGTGGTGATGCGGGCAATCCAGCAGCCGTTCTTTCCAGGCAGCCAGCCACTTTTCGCGGGCGAAGGCCGAGCACTGTGGGCAGTTGCGGTGTCGGCACGAATTGCTGCAGATCGTGCGGACATGGCCTTCGGGACAGCCCACCACGTGCCCGCCCAACGCGGGCGTACGGCAATCCCGCATCCGTTCGGCCGCCAACCGCTGCTCGCGCGACAGCGGATGGTTGGCCGCGAACTGCTCGAAGAATCCCTGAAGTATCGACTGAATAGTGGCTGCCATGCGCACATTTCAACACCCACATGGCGTCTTGTACAGTACCACGCCTTTCACCAAGGGCCTCCGTTCCGTTGCGCAGCGCCCCGTCGACCGCTCCGTCTCACAACCATTGCAGCGCATAAAAAAGCCGAGCCATCAAGCTCGACCTGTCACTTCTCCACCTCGCAAACGCTCGCCCCGCCGAAGGTCCCCGCGCAGCGGCCAGTCCAACGATAGCCGTAACCGGGCGGCCGCCAAAAGACTCTGATTTCAAAACCCGCGTCATCGGCCGCTCCGGTTCACGGCATGGTTATGGTGTTAAATGAGTTCGCGATACTCGGGAACATTGTAGACGATTTCGCGAGGGTATTTTCCCATTTCCACCTCGCGTACGAAATTGCGACACGTCGCTTGTGCCAGTTCATCCAGTTCCACGCATTGGGAAATGTCGGCCCAGATATCCATCCATTGAATTCCATTAGACGCTGATAGGGAAACGACAATGATTTCTGCGTTGGCATTCGTGTCGCAATAGCTGATCGCGGTCGTCGGTGTTCCTTTCTTGATCTGATTGCGTGATGACCAGACACCACCGTATTCAGTCCATTGGAACAGGTCTTCCCAGTTGATCGATTCGCGATTTATACGAAGCGTAATTGCACCGCGTCGCCACGCACCCGCGTTCCAGAATCCTTCCCATCCGCGCACGAGTTCTTGAGCCTGATCTAGCTGATACTGACCACGTTTCAATTCTCTGTGAGGTGGCATCGCGACCTCGATTGGATATTTTGGATTTTGAAAGACGCGTATTTCATTCGACGCGGCGACGAGGGGTTCGATTATGAGCCGATGTGGCGGAATTCTTGGCGATTCGTCAGCGCTGATAGGGCACTCAAAGTACGCGTTGACAAAGAATGGGCGAGGGATCACTTCGACACCATAACAATGTAATTATCCCGGCATTTACCCCGGATAAAGTGAATATCAGCGGGATTATCCAGGTCTACGCTTCAATTTTTTTCGCGTTCTTTGCTACGCGAATTATAATCGGTCTATTCGGGCCGTCAACCTGTTTATGGAACGCATTGTCTATCAGGCAAAAGGGTGACTGGCATGTCGGTCCTATAGTTTAGCCAAGACGGGGATAATCGCACCCATGAGTATAGGTAGATTCTGTGGGCTAATCGGGAATGCGAGGTTGACCGAAGCGGATCGGAAGTGGTTTCCGAAATGGATTCGGAGTTATGCGTCCAGTTTGAAGATTTCGAAAGGGGACCTTCGTGTAACGGAAGCGGATGTGATCGAGTTTTCGAAGTCGCTTCGTGACACGCGGACACCAGCTTGGCAGCGGTTGCAGGCGGTGCGGGCGATTGAGGCTTATCGGAATCTGGTGCTGAAGACCAAAGAGCCCTGTTTGCAACATGTTCGCCAGACGCTCAGCAGTATTGCAGCCAAAGAGAAGGCCGATGGACCAGGGGCCGACCGTCCTGGAGTCGAGGACGAACGGCATCTGATCGCATGGATCGATCCGACCGAACCCGAGATCATCCAGCAGATGCGGCGGGAATTGCGAGTGCGGCGGCGGGCTTTGGAGACCGAACGGGCGTATGTGGGCTGGGTCGAGCGTTTCATGTCGTACACGAGTTGCTCCGATGTAACGCGACTGGGCGAACAGGACATCAAGGCGTTTCTGACCAATTTGGCGGTCGAGGGGAATGTGGCCGCTAGAACTCAAGGCCAGGCCAAGAGCGCTTTGCTGTTCTTGTTTCAAGAAGTCCTGGGCCGGGAACTGGGCTTTTTGAACGCAAAGCAGGCAACCAAGGCTTCACGGTTGCCCGTTGTATTGAGCCGCCGGGAGATCGAGTTGATGTTTCCAGAATTCCAGGGACTGCGGCGACTGATGTTTCAACTGATGTACGGCGCCGGGTTGCGGCATCGGGAGTGTCGGCGGCTGCGCGTGAAGGATGTATGTTTCGACGAGGGGCATCTCGTGGTGCGATCCGGCAAGGGGGACCAGGACCGAATCACCGTGTTGCCGGAACGTGCTCGGCAGCCGCTGCGCGAACAGATCGAACGGATCCGCCGCTTGCACCAGCGTGATTTGGCGGACGGATTTGGCGCGGTTTATTTACCTTTTGCTTTGGAGCGGAAGTATCCGAACGAAAACCGCGAATTCGGCTGGCAATGGGTGTTTCCGTCACAGCGAATGGCCAAAGATCCTCGTACGCGGAAGCTGCGCCGGCATCACCTATCGGAGGATTATTTCGGCCAGTTCTTCAAGCAGGCGGTCGACCGCGTCGGGATCGTGAAAAATGCCGTGCCGCATTCTTTGCGCCATAGTTTCGCGACTCATCTGCTGGAGGACGGGGCGGATATTCGGACGGTTCAGGAACTGCTGGGGCATA
>SKKK01000563.1 GCA_007121535.1 Planctomycetaceae bacterium
AGGCGAACCGTGACGCGGCCGTCGGCGTCATGAGCTGTCTCGATGCGAATGCCCAGCATCTGTTTCAACACGTCGATTTGCGTCAGCGCGTGCTGGCTGAGCGGTAGCGTCCGATATTGGCTGCCACCACGCCCTTGCCAGGCGGCGATCCCCAGCGGCAGCAGCAACTGATCGGCCAGATGCTGGCCGACCGGCACGTCCGACTCGATGTACTGTTTGGCTTGCTGATAAGCTTGGTCGGCGACTTGTTCCGCGGGGACGCCTTTCTGACCAAAGGCGGTGACCAGTTCAACCACGTGCCGCGCGACGATTTCGATCATGACGACGTTTCCCGGGCCCGGCGAGTCGGTGGTTTGTTCGATGTGGAAGCACCCGCGATCCCAACCGCTGAGTTGCGCGATGGTGCGGCATTCTCGTTCGGCGATGTGTATCGGCAGATTGGCTACCAAGGCGAAGACGCGATGGGAGAGGATTTCGCCGCGCTGCATCCGTTCCAGACGTCCCATTTCGCGGGTGGGGTGGATCGTAACCGAAAACCGGCCACCTCCGGCAGGATAAAACCCGTACCGTTCGAAACGCGGCTCGACCTTGATTCCCATGTGGTTCAACAGGGGCAGGTAGACGCGAGCCAGGAAATCGTAGGACGGGGCCCAAGGATTGTGCGTGCCGCCTTCGAGGGTCACCGTCGAGACGCCATCGGCCAGCATCAGGGCGGGCAAGACGGTCTGCAGCACCAGCGTGGTACTGCCTGCGGAATCGATGCGAAATTGGTAAGTGCCGCTGCGCACTTTGCCGGGACGAAAAACAAGCTCCCGCGATCCGAGTTCCGCGCCGTGAAACTCGGCATCCGAGATTTCCGCAGCGGCGCGGACCGCCATCAGATGTTGGCGCATCAGCCCCGGGCGCTTGCGGCCCGCGCGAATCTGAAACAACGTCACGGGTTGCTGGCTGACCAGCGAAAGCGCCAGGGACGAGCGGACGATCTGCCCGCCGCCTTCGCCTTGCGATCCGTCGATGGTAATCATGGAGGATTGGCTCACATTCGTTTGACCACGCGATGGAAATGCAGCCGGATTTCGCGGTTGACCACGCGACGCACGCCCTCGACCAGACAACGCGGCTCGTTATCCTCCTGGCCAATCCGAATGATCTCGTCCAATTTTGTGCCCGGGGGGACGGTGAACGTGGTCTGTTGGATGATCTGATTGCCCGCATCCAATTCGGGAACGATGAAATGGCAGGTGCAACCGTAGGTCAGCATCCGGCCCGCATAGGCGTCGTGATAAGGCCGCAGGCCAGGGAAACTCGGCAACAAACCGTGGTGCAGGTTGATGATGCGGCCCCCGGCGAATTTCCAGCAAACCGCAGCCGGCAGCACCCGCATGTACCGTGCCAACACCACGTAGTCGACTTGGTACTGATCGAACAACTCCACCATCTGCTCGTCGTTCGCCCGCCCCTCGCGATCGCCGATGTTGTACCAGTCCACGCCAAATTGCTCGGCGATGCCGCGACAAGCGTTGCGATTGCCGATCATGACCGCCGCCTGGGCACGGATCTGTTGGTCGCGGATCGCTCGCAATACGGCCAAAGCCGGTTCGGGACGATAGGTGACGCACAGCGCCAGACGGGGCCGCGCGGCTCGTTCCTCGGGCGACCAGACTCGGACCGACAGATTCTTCGCCCGCCCGATCTCGGTCAGCGCACTACGGAAAGCTTCCCACGGCACGTCGGGCAGTTCGATCCGACAAAGCATGGCGAACAACGCATCTTCGTCGTGATTGTACATCTGGATCTCTTCAATGTTGGCGCCTTTTCCCGTCACGTAGTGAATTATCGGGTCGGCTAGCCCAACATTGTCGGGTCCCACTGCGGTGATGATGATTTCCATGTTCGATCGATAACCTCCGTCCCCTGCAAATCAGCGGGAACTGTCCCATATGTTGTAGACGCATCCAGGATACATTCTTCGCATTCCCAAGGCTACTCGTCTTGCACAGGGTGTGAAAGCATGATTGCTTGTAACGACGTCTTTCGCTCAAATCGGATTCGGAATCGGAAGCGTCCGGAACCGTAGTCGTGTGACGATCCATACAGACCCGTCGACCTTTGGCATCAGGAGAGCAGGCAATGAAGATCGGCATGTACAGCATCACCTATCGCGGCGTGTGGTATCGGGGGCCGGCTATCGATGTGTTCAGTTTGGTGAAATTGGCGAAGCAACAGGGTTGGGAGGGGTTGGAGTTGGACACCGAGCGGCCTCATGCGGCGCCGATGGACCTGTCGGCCGACGATGGCAAACGGCTGCGCGATCTGGCCGAAGAATGCGGACTGCCGCTGTGTGCCGTGTCGCCCAATTGCGATCTGTCGAGTCCTGTGCCCGGCCGGCGTGAAGCGATGATTTGCTACGTGCGGGAGTGCATCAAGCTGGCTCATGACCTTGGCGCACCACTGTGCAAGATCTTCGCGGCTTGGCGAGGCGTTACGTTGCATGACGGGCTGGCTACTTACGACCAGACGTACGGTTACGACCAATACGGGTTCTGGAAAGGCGACCGGTGGGGATTTTTGTGCGATTCCCTGCGGGAGCTGACCAAGGTGGCCGAAGATCACGCTGTCGTGCTGGCCATGCAGAACCCAGGGCCCTGACGTGGTAATCGATTATCGGGATGTTCTGCGGTTGATCGACGACGTCGGGTCGCCGGCGCTGAAGGGTTGCATCGACATCAATATCGAGCCCGATGCAGAATCGGCTGAGCATGCCGCTCGCATGGCCGCGGCGTGCGCGGGCCACGTTGTCCACTCGCACTGCAACGCTGATTCTGCCACCCGGCCATCGAGGACGGTCAGCCTGCAGGCATCGACTACGTGCATCGCCAGACGGCGTTTGCCCTGGAGTACTTGAAGGGGCTGCGGGCCGAAGCACAAGCGAAGCTGTGGTGATGAACGGGTTCCAAGTTCGCGAACGGTCGGGGAGCGTTTTCGGGGAACGTTGGTGTGGGTCCCGCGCGCTGAGCGGGACTTGGAAGGGACCGCCGCTCGGCGCTCGGGGGCCACAGGGGTCGGGAGTCGTTTTCGGAGAACCCGCTTTCCATGTGGTGAATCGTTGCCCGAAAACGACTCCCGACCCCGTTGCGGCCCCAATGCAAGGCTACCTTAACGGATAAGAAACTCCTGGCCGGGTGCTTAATTGTCGTCCAGCACCTTTTCCAGGTCTCCGATGTCCACGCCCTGCTGTTTCGCACTGCGGAACCACTCGCGAGCCTTCCGACGCTGGTCGTCGCGCAGATCATCGCGCGATGCCAAATGAGCCGCTTTGACGACCAGCGAAACCGGGTCGGTATCAGCCAGTCGCAGATCGGCGATGGCAATCGCCAATCCCGCTGGCAACGCGTCCAGCCGGTACGTGCGATTCACTCCGGCAACACGGACGGTCACCCAGTCTCGATCCGCTTCGACCACGCCGACCACCGAGCCGTCACCGACGTTGATTTCGTCGCCTCCCTGTAATGCGGCGATGGCCCGGACCAGTTCGTCGCGAAAATTGCGAGAGTACTGTACCAGCAACTGCAAACGCTGAAATCGCTGGAAATCTTCCTCGCGCATGGGCAGGTCGTGAATTTCAGCCAAACTTTCCAACGCATCGTCATGCCGATTCGCCTCGAGCGCTCTGCGAGCCCCAGCCAGAGTATCGGACAATTCCTGGATCTGCTGCTCGGTCGGCTGGCCGCGACCTCCCAGCGGAACAGAAGACGCGGGCGGCGAACCGATCTCGGACTCCGGCTTCTCGGATTCATCCGCAGGGCCTGTCTCCTGGTGGTCGCCCGATGGCGGACGCGGTTCGATCTCCAGTTCGCTCGCTCGATCCGGTAATGGCTGATCGCCGATCGGATCCCTGCCGAATGACGGAACCAGTTCGATGGGTTCGATCGCAACCGGCGGCCGGGACGTCGCTCCCTCTGGCTCCGCGTCGGTAGAATCCAGCTCCGATGCACCGGGTACCGACCGATCAGGTAAAGTCGGGTCCACAGACCTGACGCGATCGTCGCCGTGCGGCCGTGTCTTGCTAGGGATGGTGGATGGGCGGGTAGGCGAATGGATAACGGCGGGCGCTTCCGCCTCGGCCACGCCGGTCGCAGCAGAGCGTTCCGAGCTGCGCATCGTCATGGCGACGAACACAGGCAGGAAGATACCGATGACCAGCATCAGCGTCCCCAAGCCGCATGCCAGGAGGATCATCTGGTTGCTTCTTCTCGATCGACGGGCCTTGGATACCGATCGGGTGCGCAGACGGGATGACGGTCGGGAGCCCGCCACCGGCTGGACCGATTGAACTCCGCGAGCGGTCCCCTGCGGCTCAGGTGGCACCGGATAACCGCTGCCCGGATGATACTGACTCGTGGCGCCGGCAGACGGCGCCGGAGTCGTCTGGGGGGCTGGTCGAGACATCGGGGGAGACGCCGAGTATTGGTCGGGTCCCTTGACCGGGACACGAGGCACGGCGTTTGCGTCCTTAGGCGACGTCCCTCCCGCACTCGACGCAGTGCCGGATGACGATCGAGCGCGGGGTGCGGGGCGGCGATACGTGCCCTTACCACTCGAAGAAACAGTGCCGCCCGCCGTGCCGCCCGCACGAGCAATCAACGCGTCCTTCGCCGATTCGATCTCCGCCAATAGACGTGACCAATCCGCAACGCGAGGTCCCGGGGAATAGGAGCGGACTCGCTGTTGCGCTCGCTCGGCGGCGCGGCGGATCTCTTCCACGTCGTTTTCGCCCGATTTCACGCCGAGCAACTGGGACGGGTTGGGACTGCGGATGTGCGGTCCCAAACCCAGCCATTGATGGTACGGATTGAAGTGTTCAGCCACAAAGCTCCTCGATTCCTCAGGCGATCTGGGGTTGGCGCGTTCCATACCCCGATGGGATTGTCGTTCGGTTGGACCTGCGCCAATTATTGCATCATGTTGCGAAGAGCAAGACGCCCCGGAAGAAGAGGGGGCGCGATCTCAGCCGTTCCGACCGCGAAAGGCTTCGTCGATCTCATCACGACGTGGCAGCGAGGGTTGAGCACCGGGTCGAGTCACGGAGAGGGCCGCGGCGGCCCCAGCCCAGCCGACCGCCGTCATCAGATCCTTGCCTTCGGCCAGGGCCAGCGCCAAGGTTCCGTTGAACGCATCCCCTGCGGCCGTGGCATCCACCGCCTGGACCTCCAACGCGGCGACTTGCCGCACTCGATCACCGACCACCACACAGCCTCGAGCGCCCATCGTCACGATCGCGTGGCGGCATCCCCACTCGACTAGACGCTTGCCCGCCGCGATCGCTTGGGCTGCGTCCTGGACAGGTTGTCCGGTCAGCAGAGCCGCCTCGGTCTCATTGGGGGTAATGATGTCGACGTACTTCAACACGTCGGGGGAAGCGATCGCGGAGTCGGCGGGCGCCGGGTTCAAGATGGTGGCCCGACCCATCTGCCGACCTCGCTGCAGGCCCCGGATGACGGCTTCAACAGGGGCTTCCAAGCAGGCTAGGAGCACGGCCGATTGCTTGAATCGCCCGTCATCGATCGCGTCGATGTCCGCCGGCGTCAAGTGCAGGTTGGCGCCCGAAGCGACACTGATGCAGTTTTGGCCGGTCTGGTCGACCATGATCAGCGCGACGCCGGACGGTTCGCCTTGTACCCGCTTGACCAGATCGCAGCCGACCCCCTCCGTATGCAGGCCCGCCAACGATTCGCGGCCGAGATCATCGTCGCCCACCGCAGCGATCAAGGACACGGAAACCGCCCCGGCGCGAGCAGCGGCAACGGCCTGATTCGCCCCTTTGCCGCCTGCCGCTCGAAAGAATGTTCCACCCAAAACCGTTTCACCCGGTGCGGGCAGTCGAGTTCCCCGGACCACCAGATCCGTATTGATCGAACCGAGAACAAGGATCGCTGCTTGAGTCATCGTGTTTCTTTCTACGCCCTTTCTCGACAGAGCTTAGTCATCCAGCGACGGCAGGGCACTTCGCAACCGTTGCCAACCTTGAGCCGTCACCCGGGTGTCGCCGACATCCAACGTTTCCAGGTCTCTCAAGCTGCGGAGATGCTCCAACCCGGCATCGCCCACCGACGTGCGAGTGAGCCACAATTCACGCAATCCTGAAAGCCCCGCCAAATGTTTCAAACCTTGATCGGTGATCGCGGTTCCCGAAAGGTCCAAGACCTGCAAACTTCGAAGGTTGCCGATCAACGGCAGCGAGGCGTCGGTGATGCGAGTCTGTTCAAGCCATAGCTCCCTCAAACGAGCCAAGCCCGTCAGATGCTCCGCCCCCGCATCCGAAACGGGTGTCCCGGACAGATCGAGGATCTCCAGTTCACGGAACGAGCCGATCAGAGGCATCGATCGGTCAGTGATCCGAGTCTGTGCGAGCGAAAGCTGCTTCATCTTGGTCGCGCGGCTCACATGGGCCAAGCCTTTGTCCCCCGTCGCCGTGCCCGCCAGATCCAGCCAGTCCAAATCGACGTGGCCTGCCAGATGCTCCAGGCCCGCATCCGTCACACTTGTACGCCCCAACGACAGCCGCTTTGCGGTGGGCATCGCCGCCAGGAAAGCCAGGTCTTGATCGGTCACATCCAAGAACTGCCGATAGCGATCATCCAACGCAGAAAGCGGTTCGCCCACCAACGATTCCAAACTGACCGATCGGGTGCGTCCCGCGTAAACAGCTTGCAGATACTCCAGCAGCACCGAACGATGAACACCCTGTCGATCATCCATCAACATGGCCGTCAATCCGGCCGATAGGCTGTATAAGCGTCGGATCTCGGGATGCTCCTGCAGATCCCGGCGTCCGAGCAAAATCAGTTGATCCAGCGGCACACGGAAGCGTTCTTGCAAGGCTCGGTAGCGTGCGAATTGCAACCAGTCGGCATCGATACCGCCGACCGTGCAGTAACCGTCCCATCGTTGCAACGATTCCATGTAAAGCGCGATGCCTTCGACGATCCAGTAATCGCTGTCTCGACCGATCTCCGCAGCCCCTCGCCTGGTCTCGGCAAACAACTGGTGCGTCACCTCGTGTTCGAAAACGTTCGGATTCGGCTGGTCCTCGACAAAGAAATACGCGACTCGCTGCCGCTCCTGATAGAATCCCGTCGTCATTTCGATCAAGGGCTCGGTCGGCTTCAAGGCGCCGACGTACTCTTGGCGATCGCGGAAGAGAACCACGTTGTGCCGAGTCGTTCCTCCACCGGCTGGTACGGAGGCCGATTCCAGCCGCCGTGTAAGAGCGGCGGTGTTGCTCCAAAAAGAAAAAAACAACTGCCGCCAAACCGTATGAAGCACCTCCAGGCGTTCCGCCAATTGACGACCTGCCGTCTCGCTGTGCGTGGTTGCGATACTGAAGTGTTCCGACTCGACCACCCGGTACGGACCACTGGTGATACCCAACGAAGGTTGAGCCCCGCGTACTTGGCGGACGCGGATGCGTTCCGATGGCCGTTGCCAACGGTCGCCAACCTGGCGATAACCCAGCGCCCGTCGAGCCGTCGCGTGATCCGGATCTTCGTGCAATACTTCGTGCAGTAACTCGTACGCATTGGTCGAAGCGTCGCGTTGAAGCTGACGCTCGGCCAGGCGGAATAACTCTTCGGCCCGCTGTTGACGTTCTCGCGTCAATCGGGCGTACCACTGTTGGACGATCTTCGGAGCGTCCTCCGCCGGTTTCAATGGATCGACCGGCGGAGGAACAAACACGTACTGCCGTCGCGGATCGCGAATCGGAAACCAAGCGGCGGTGATTTCGGCCTGCTCCGACAGATCCAGCTTGCGGCACAACGCGGCCAGGTCAGCCAACCGTTGGCGATAAGCTTGATCCATGGCCGCGCGTTCTGCCGCAATCTGGTCGTTGGAGTCCAGCCGCAGGCCAGCCGCGTCAAGTGGCGACAAACCAGCCAGCGGCCAACCCAGCATGGCGATCAACCAGCAGCCGGTTCCCGTCCTCCAGCTCATCGTCACGCCCTATCATTCTTCCGCCAAACTGACGCAGATCAGTTCCTTGTCGTTGCGGGCGAAAACGCATCGATAGGCAAATGCCGGATGACTCCACACCAGGTTGCGGCCAAACACCTGGTTCGTCGGTTCGAGAATCCGAGCGCGATCCAGTTCCTGATAGCCTTCCGGGCTGAGCTTGGCCAGAATCAGGTCACCCTGCTCGTTGAACAGCACGAAACGGTCCTCGTGCTTGACCAAAAAGGCCGTTCCATACCGTCCCGCCCGCTGGACATCACCCAGAGTCGGTTCCCACGTTTCCCAGACTCGTTCCGCCGTCTCCATACGGACCCCCATCAGTTTCCCGGAATTCACGTCGCAGCCGTAGATCATACCGTCTTCCAGGAAGGGAGTCGAATTTGCACAGTAAACCGAGTTCCTCGGGTTGCCTCGCCAGACGATTTCCGCAGTGGGATTCCCGTTCGATTGTCCCAGACGCAGCAGGGCACTGGCTTCGTTGTAGGCGGTCACAAACAAATAATCACCCAGCCGCCGCGGGGAACAGATGGACATCTCGAAACTCGGCCGCACCGGCACCGACCAGAATACTTCGCCCGTCGCCGGATCCAACGAGTTGACGGACTCCGAGTGCCAGATCAACAATTGTTTTCGACCGCCATGTTCGATCATCGTGGGCGGACAATAGCCTTGAGCGGGCGCGGACAAGGCTCGCCAGATCTCTTCGCCCGAGTGCCGATCGAAAGCAACGGCAACGCTGCCGGGCCCGCCTACCAGGGCGTACAGCACGTCACCGTCGACCAGCGGATGAGCCGAGACGCCCCAGAACGGCGTCTCCGCACCGTAGTCTTCGACAAAGTCCTTGCTCCACAACACCCGACCCGTTTCGGCGTCCAGACACCACAGGTTCCCTTCGCCCCCCAAGGCGTAGACTTTGCCGCCGGCAACCGTGGGAGTGCACCGAGGACCGCCGCCATACGAGATCTGATACGGCCGCGGGTATTCATGCTTCCAAAGCAATTCTCCGGTCTTTGCATCCAGACAAAGCACTCGTTCGGTACCCTGCAACGTATCACGGGCGCCCGGGTTGTTGGTGATCCTGCCGCTTTCCAGCACGTAGTCCATCACGAAAACTCGTCCGTCGGCTACCGCCGGTCCACTGTAGCCCAACGCGACCGGCGCTCGCCACAGAACCCGGGGCCCCCCTTCGGGAAAGCGCTGCAAAATACCCGTTTCGCGCCAAACGCTGTCACGTTTTGGACCAAGCCACTGAGGCCAATCGTCCGCGAAACCGGTCGAGATTGCTGCCATCAGAAACAACAGGATGCTAAGAAACGTCATTCGCATTGCAAATATCTCCGTGCTCTTGGAATCATCGAAAACTCGTCGGATACGCACCCGGCCGGGTACTTCCTGGTGGAATCGGCGGAAGGGGTCGGGAGCCGTCTTCGGACAAACTTCGTTCCCCTATGGTTGCTCATCGACCGAAAACAACTCCCGACCCCGTCACGCTCCTTCGTGACGCATGCCACGCTCCTTTGTGGCCAACCACCAGTTCCCTTCTATGGTAAGCCCGACAGCCCCATTCGCAAACCGGCCTTCGGCGACTCATTCATTTTGGTGATTTATTTTGGTGCCACCCATCTTTCAATGCAATGGTGATTTATTTTGGTGCCACCCATCTTTCAATGCAATCATCTCGTCGAAGGCTGCGAAGCGGACTGTTTGCGAGATGAAGGACGTGTCAGGCCGCTTTTACCGGTCAATGAGTTGCGTCGCACCTTGATTTCGCCAATCAGAAACAGACGGGGTACGCAAGGAGAGTATCAATGTGCCAACAAGCAAAGCCATGACTCAATGTCCCGCACACCACTTAACCGGCGGAGACAGAAAAGCATTCGCGGACCAAACGTTGACCCGAACGATGACGCTTACCGCTGCGTTGCGCATCAGCGGACATCGCTTCGGGCGAACCGGCGCAGGTGCTGCGGCCAAAGTATCGCTTGTAATTCCACACCAGGTCGCGCCACATCGAGGCCTCGATGCCCAATGCCCTCAGAATGCCTCGCAGCTTCTCCGGCACCGCGGAAACCTGACCTTTCACGTCTTGCTTGGCCGTCCACCGTAACAATGTCAGATACTGATCGCAATCCAGGTTCAAGAAACCCTTGTCGCTGGCACGCACCCCGCGTCGATGAACTTCGGGATCGTCTGCCATTTTAGGCTCCGACAGCGTCACGGGCGCCAACCATGAATCTCGCAGAATCTGTTTTCCGGTGGGATTTCGACGCTTGGCCCGCCGTTCGCGTTTGCGATCGGCTACGGAAGTCTCCCGCAGATGCTCGCCAGCCTGTTCCGTCGAGACGCTCACCAAATCAAAGGCTGCCGATGGAATCTGCTGGCCCTGTTCGGCCTGGATTCGATCATATGCCGACGTGTAAACCGCCCGATCAGGCGAATCGGCCAAAGCGGCTCGTACAGGATTCAAATCCACGTACATGGCACAAGCCAAGAGCCCAGCGTCATCAACGATTCGTTGCGCCTTGAATCGACCCTCCCAGAAGCGCCCGGTGCATGCGTCTTGCTTGTTGGCCAGTCGGGCAATCGGTTCACTCAACGCCCGCATAAACCACGAGATGTCCGACAATCGCCGTCGTAGGACAGAAATTCGCTCAACGTCCGCCGCCAACCTGTTCACATCGCTGTCGGTCGGCTCCGCCAGTTGCTCGTCCAATCGCCGCCCGGGGAACACCTTGAGCCACCGCAGCGCCACCTCTTGGTCGGACCATGCCGCCACCACATCGGGGCGATTCCGCAGGATCACATGCAAATGATTGCTCATGATGGCATACGTCAGGACATCGATGCCGAAAACGGAGGCTAGGGCCTCCATCCGACGCCGAATCCACTCGCGGCGAAACGAGTAATCGACCCCCGTTCGATCGTCCCGTCCCGTCAAAAAAGCCTTGCGGACACAGCGTTGCACCGCATGCACAATGCAAACCTCACCCGCGTCAAACTGCTCGCTTCGAATCGCTCGTCCCATAACATGTCTCCTTTCTCTTCTTAATATGGTCGCCGGAAGAATCCCGTCAAGATATATATGGGTGGCACCTATTGATGATCGCATCGAGCGTGTCAGGATCTGCAAGATGGAAAGCTCGACAAGCCTGCCAACCAGAAGTTGACGGCCAATCGATTAAGCGAACAAATCCAGTGTCGGAAAATGGTCGTCCAGGATTGGGGGGCTGTCAAAGCCCAGCCATCGATCCAGTACGGTCGCGTAGACTTGGCGAAAATCGGTGTGGGGTCGCGGTGAATCACCCTCCAAATCGGTCAGGTCGGGATGGGGGCCATGCAGTCCACCGTGCAATCGACCACCGGCCAAGAAGATGGGTGCGGCATTGCCGTGGTCGGTGCCTCGACGCCCGTTCTCTTGCAGCGTCCGACCGAATTCCGAAAAGGTCATCAAGGCGACGCGATCTGCCATTCCCACTTCGTTCAAATCATCGATAAACGCCGTGACCGCTTCGGATAATTGGCCTAGCAAGGCCGCGTGGTTGTCGCGCTGGTTGGCGTGATTGTCAAACCCGCCGATCCCGCCGCCACCCAATTCGGTGAAATAAATCCTTATTCCAAAATCGGCGCGAACGAGATCCGCGACGACCTTCAACTGGGTGGCCAAAGGGGAATTCGGGTACAAGCGGCGGTCGCCGGTCGAGCGCAGTGCCTGGTCGATCTGACGGCGACTCGCGTAGGCAGCAACGGCCGTTCGCCGCAGATGCTGCAGCAACGGCGATTCGTCGTTCGAGGGCGCCTCGTCGGATGCGGCGGGCAGTTCGGCTGAGGCCAAGGGCCACTGGTTCAGCGACCGGATGTGCGGAACGACCGTACGTCGGGCGGTCATCGCCAGGGGCTTGGGGATCGGCGCGACGAATACGCCGGGATTCGTCACCCGCTGCGAATCATCGACCGTGTCGATCGCGCGGCCCAGCCAGCCGGTGTCGCAGGTCGCGTCGCCGGGACGAGCCGTATACCAGTCGCGCATGGCCCCGTCATGGTCGCGGTTGTTCGCCTGGTAACCAACTCCCTGAACAACGCTCAATTGCCCTTCGTGGAACAACCTCGCCATTCCCGACAGTGCAGGATGAAAGCCCAAATCGCCGTCGATCCTGAGCACGTCCCGGGCGGTCAGTCGCAATGTACGACGGTTGCGGCCGTAGTGGTCGTCGGAAACCGGGACGACCGTGTTCAAGCCGTCGTTGCCGCCGGTCAATTGAACGACAACCAACACGGTGGAACGATCCGATGGTCGATCGACGGATGCCAACGCGGTGCGTACCAGCACCGACGGTGCGTGAGGGGCCAAGCAAAGCAGGGCGGGGCAACCTGCTGCGGCCTTCAGGAAACTGCGGCGATGGATGGTCATAATGTGCTCCTGGATCGTTGCCGATCATGCAAGTTGGTACTCGGGGGTTTGAGTCAATTCGATTGCCAATTGACGAATCGAAGCTGGCGTGAAGTCATTGGAGGTCAAACGGAGCTTCCAACGCTGCCAAACGGGATCGGGAAGGTCCCCATCCAGCATCAGATCGGCCAACCATCGAACCACGTGCTCAGGTTGATCGACTTGATACTTTTCGGCCAGCGTCGCCGGATTCAGGCGGCCATCACTCGAGCCCGATTCGGCCAGCATTTCGGCAGTCAGATCCCAGCGTCCGATCAGCGTGGCTTGGTCGATCCAGTCTGGCCCAACGGGAAAGCCTGCGGAGGTGGGCGGGCGATAAAGATCCTGGCCCAAATCAGCCAATTGCTGTCCCAGACGCATTGTGGGAACCGATCGCTCCAGGGCGCGAGCCAACCCAACCGCCAGTTCGACGGGACTCTTGATCCGCCGCCGATACGCGGCCGAGGAAAAGAAGTGTCGAGACCGCAGGATTGCCTCGACGATCCGTTCCAGGTCATCATCTTCATGAAATCGGGCGATCAGCGGTTCCAAGAATTCCGAACTCGGACTCTGCTGGTCCGTCGCATCGACTGGGTTTGCAGGCGGATTCGTTTCGCCTTCGTGCTTTACGTCATCGGCGACCAGCCAGGCATACAGTTTGCGAACGATGTTTTCCGCCGTCGCCGGATGTCCCGCCACGATCCGGACGGCGTCTTCCGCATTCCACTCGCCTTGCTGACCCAACAGGTTCTTCTGGCCATCGTCGAACTCGTGCGCGAAAACACGCAGCTCGTTTCGGAGTACAAAGCGGCCGGTCAAAGCACGGGCAGCAGCCTTCAGATCGCGCTGATCGTAATTCGACGGGCCGACACCGAATCGTTCCAGCAATTGCCTAGCGACGCTGGTGGCCGGTTCGGATCGGCGACTTCGATCGGCTCGCAGGCTTAGGTACAGCGCCGGATCGTCGATCACGTCGCCCAGCAACCGAGCGTAGCTTCCCAAGGCGCCGTTGCGGAGTCGATGGATCGAACGGACCATCAGCCGAGCATTGTTCACCCCATCGTTGCTGATCGCAAAGTGATGGTGCCAGAACAACGTCATCTTCTCCAGCAGCGGATGCGGCGTTTCGATCATCCTGCGCAACCACCACGCCCGAACGGATTCCGTCGAACCATCGGTGGCTGCCGCGAGGTCGTAGCCGTCGAACGACACCTCGAATTCCGATAGATCGGCCGGTGGATGCAATAATCGTTCGATCGTCTTTTCGGGTCCGTCGTCGATGGCCTGCCGAAGCGACGTCCAATCCACTGCGAACCCGGCGCGGCGCAGCAGGTGCGCCGCTTGTGGCAGACCCCAAGGTCCATCCGTTCCCGGCTCGAACGGCGCCCATGCTGCTTGTGGTGTCATTTCGCGTGCTCCTCAGATGTCTGGCTGTTCGGAACTTGATCGACCGCCGATCACCCGGTCGATTTCCAACGCCGTGGCTCAGGGTTGGAGATCCAGTTCCAATTCCACGGTCAGTCGCTCGGCTTGTTCCCCGCCGGCGGTGATTTCCACACGGCCGATACTGCCCACCACAGCGGCCAACATGCCAATCTCGGCTTCTGCCTCTTCTCGCGAATGCCCCTTTTCCACCATGTTTTGCCGGATCAGGTTTTCGCGATTCGCTTGCACGATGGACGCCAAGCCGCTTCCATCGAGTTGGACGATCGAGTGACTTCCGGCGACCGGCGCAACCTCGGCTGTCGACTCTCGTTGTACGGCATCGATCAGATCGCGAGCCAGCGCATCCGTCGAGCTGAGGATCAGATAGCCGTCGAGCATGGCGATGGCGGGTTGGAAGTTGAATCGCGTGTCGGCCGGCCCTCCTTCACGGTCCGCCGGAGGCAGGAAGGCAGCCATGGTGTATCTCACGCCAGCATGGGTGGGCTTATCCAAAAGTAATCCCGGTTCGGCCTGTTGGCCGCGCGTGAAGTTGATCAAGCCGAAAGCCTTTTGCCAAGCTTCTTCGGCGATCAAGGAGAAGTCGTCCGGGCGTTTCATGCGAAAAACGAGTGCGAATCCCGGCAATTGCAGTTCGGGAGTCCCAATCTCGGCGGGATACTCCTGCCCGGCGATCACCAGCCGCACCTGGGGTTCCAGCTCCGCCAACACTTCCTCGGTCAGATCACGTCCGGTGAAGAAAATGCCCATCATGTTTTCGAAGAAAATCAGCCCGGACGTGCGTTGAGGAAACAGATCATCTTTGGCTGCATAGAACCGATGCAAGTCACGATAGAAGCTGACGGCGGCGATCTGCCGAGGTACGTTTAGATTGGGCATCGCTCCGTCCGTCGCCTGTGTCGATCTTGCAAAGCCGGTGGGCATTGTCCCGTCGTCGGCTCGACCGTCGCTGGTGACGGTCATCGTCAGCGTCAAATCTTCCAGGTCCAAGTCCAGTGCCAGCCAAGACGATTGCTTCCAGGCCTGCATCAACGGCGCCAGCAGCAGCGTCAGCAGGGGATTGTCCTGCTGGTCCAACCCAGTTGCGACGGCCGGCAATTGATTCAGCACATCCATACGGACGAATATCGACGCGACCGACCGTTCGACGGACGCTTGCCGCGATTGCTGATAGCTGGGCAGCGTCGTGAGGTTCGGCAGATCGGCTTGGTGGATGCGATCGATGGCCGCCGTCAATGCCTGTGGCTGATTGGTCCACAGTAGCCGGTTGCCCATGATCGCATGAGCTTGGCCCGTCCCGAGGCTCCAGCCCGTCACGCCTCGATAGTCTGCGGATCGTACCGAATCCGCCTGACCCTGCTGACTGGCCTCATTTCGAGCGATCATCAAGAGAAAGTCGTGGATCTCGTGCAGGGCTTTCTCGTCTTCCGCTTCGACAATCGCCAGAACCTGCTCGCCGTGACCGATTCCCACCGTGATGCCGCCCCCCACCAGCTTCTGCAACAGACCCTGCAAATCGGTCTCGAAACGCTGCTCGAAGTACTGGACCAAATTCATGATCTGCAGGAAATCAGGCTGATTCCGCTGACGTACGAACTCGGGATGCGAAGTCACCGCATCCTTCACCTGCGGCTGGAACAACTGCTGCAGCACTCGACCAGGATCGGAAATCTCCATAGCCACATAGGCGTCCTGCGACAACGCGGTGGCACGCGACCAAGTCGGCGAATCGGTCGCGAAAACTTGGGTGGTCATCGACACGATCAAAATCAGCAACACGGCGGACCAACGAAAACGATTCATGTTTACATTCCTTCCGGCATCTTTGTAGGTTGGGACTCCGTCCCGACCGGGTCGGGTCGGAGACCCAACCTACGTCGGGAAAAGGTCGAGAGTGGATCAACGGTCGTTCTTAACAAATTCGATTTCATGGATCATCAAACGCCAAACAACGGAGGCCGAATCACAAGTCGCGTCGATGGAACACGACCAACGACACGAACAACGCGGCCAGCGCCGGTAAACCGTAGCCAGCCAGAATCCGCGGGACGGATAGATGGGGAAACTCCCGGGGATCGAAAAAACTCTCCTGGCGAGCTTGGCTCACAGGCGCCGGCGACTGGCCTGTCAGCACACTTATGAACTTCGCAAGCGCTTCGGCATCGTCCATCAATTGCGCGGAAGCCTGATCTTCGTCGCTCTCCGCCGTTCTCCACGGTGTCCGTAGCAACGAGGGAACGGCCTGGTACATGGTCCATGGCGAAAACTGTGCGAGATCAAACGTGCTGAACACCCAATTCACGGGCATCCACGTGAATATCAACACCACGGCAGCCAGCAGAGGATGCCGCAACAATGTACCGACCAAGAAGCCCAACGTGACCAAGAACACCTGGATCAGCCCGACCACCGTCAGCGTCGATAACGCGCCGTACACAGTCACCGTATCCTGAGCCACGTCGCGCTTGGCGTACATCGCCAACAGCACAACCGGGACCATCACCGACAGATAAACGCCCAACACGATGGCCACCCGCGCCGCCCATGCCGCCAGCAAGTACTCGTAACGCGTGATCGGGCGACTCAAGATCCCGTCAGCCAGCGAATCAAGTCGCGAACCGGTCACGGGACTGATGCCCAACACCATGACGACCAGGAACCAAGGAAAGAGCAGATACGGAAACAGTAACTCCCGTAACATGAGCGTCGTTGGGGTCGAGGCCCAGTGTGCGGCCAGGATCAGCAGCGTGAGAACGACCGATGCCACGAACCAGATACGCACCAGCCAATTGGCCAGCAGGCCTCGCAGTTCATAGCTGAGGATCGCCCCCGCCGGCATCCACCACAGCCGATTTCCCAAGGTCGAATCGATTGAACCCATGAGCCTGATCCTCTTGGAGCAATTGAAGATAAGCGTTTTCCGTCTCGTTCTGACCCGATTGAATCGATTGTAATCGGCAGCCGCTACCATCGACATGCCGCAACACCTCGGCCAACGCCGTAGCTCGCCCTGTGCTGCTGGCAATGCGGAGCGCCAACGTGCGAGGAGGCCGTCGTACAACGGTCACCCCTTCGACGGCGGCGGCTCGCTGAACCAGTCCATCCATCGCTTCGCTGGAACCATCCAATTCCAAGCAGATTTCCTCGCTGACCAATTTCTGCCGCATCTGTTGGATCGAGCCATTGAAGATCATGCGGCCTTCCAACATGACTCCCACGTGATCGCAAATCTGGTCGATATCGCTCAGAATATGCGTCGCCACCACGACGGTTCGCGTCTGGGCCAATTGGCGGATCAGGTCCAACGTGAAACGTCGCGCTGCCGGGTCCAGCCCCGCAGTGGGCTCGTCCCAAAGAAGAAGCGGTGGGTCAGCCAGCAACGATGCAGCGATGCCCAGCCGAGTACACATCCCCGTCGAAAACGTGCCGATCCGCTGCTCTGTCGCCCCCGTCAACCCGACGGCGCGCAACAAAGAGGTCAACCGAGGCTGACGCACCTGGCGGGGTAAGCGGCACAATTTACCCAGTAGATCCAGGTACTCGATAGGCCGCAAGTGGGCGGGAAAGATTGGGTGGGTTGGCAGAAATCCAATCATCTTTCGTACATGGACGGCATGGACTCCCGCCGATTGGCCGAATACTTCGGCAACCCCGGCCGTGGCGCGCTGCAAGCCCAATAGCAGACGGATGGTCGTCGTTTTTCCCGCACCATTGGGACCCAGCAGTCCGTAAATCGAGCCCTCGGGAACCGTCAGGCTCAAATCGTTCACCGCAATGACTCGCCCCGAGTAGACCTTCGTCAGATGCTCTGTTCGAATTGCTAAACTCACGCGAATCATTCCCGATTCAATGGTTGTGGGTATATCGACAGGCCTGATGGACTGGCGACACCGTAGATGTTCGCTGACTTTGTGGCGATCTTGAACTTTCGAGGATGAGAATGAAAGAAAACGGTGAGGGCGACGAGGACTCGCTGACCGGTTCGATACCCGTCCGATGTTTTGGAGCAATTGAATAAGTTGATGCACGTCCGCCATCCTTCACTGAACCAGTAAATTATGGGGATACTCTCGGCCGCGACAGCCATTGGTTCGCTCGGATCTCAGTTTGCCGAGCACGGAAGATCCTCAAGCCGACTTGAGGATACCATGTTTTCGGTGGTACAGTACAGAGGACGCCGGGTCCGACCTTCGGGCCGTCCCCCCGATGCGGTCAGTGTTTTTTGTTGTTGGAGGTTCCCATTTTGATCCATGCAGCGTTGGTTGGCCAATCGAGTTTTCTTCTCTGGCATGCGATTCCGATCGTCATCGGGATCAGTCTGGTATACGGAGCGACGCGTCACGAGTTGATGGGTCACATCCTGTACAGCGCGTACCGCACCGCGTTATGGATCTTGGGGTTCGTGGCCGTGATCGCCGTCGTTTTGGCTGTGATTTCCTGGATGGTATGACCGATGCTGCGATTTCTGATGGTTGCTGGTTTGCTGAGCGTCTGGTTGCTCGGTCCTCCAACGTTCGCTGCCGAATCTCCGCTGCCAGCGCTGTTGGATTTGCTGCCGGAGCGTGTCGAGACGATTTCCGGGCGGCAGACCGAGCAATTGGAGACGCATGCCGCGCAATTGGACGAGTGGGCTTCCCTGCAATGGTGGCAGGAAGGAAAGCCAGAAACGATCGTCCAAACCATCCAATTGCTCGTCGATTTGAAGGCGAACGTCGACGCGGCGAAGGACCGCATGCTGCAGATGCGCATCGAATTGGGGCAACGTGCGTTGGAGGAATCCGATGATGCCATCGTGCGGTATTACCTCCGATCCACGACCGCGTTGATCGACCTCTCCGGACGTATTCGCGCCCGGTTGAGCGATGTGATCCGAGCGGCCGCCTTCTTTTTGGACGAGTACCCGGAGCACTACGATCAGATGCTGCAAGCGTTGATCGATCACCGAGTGGAAATCGGCGCCATCGCGATGTCGTTCATGTTGTTCGATCCGCCGCCTGACAGCGGCTATGTCGGTTTCACTGCGGCGGAAAAGTACCGGGTCCTGCAACTGATCAATCTGACCCATCAATCCGACTTGGTGCCGACGGTGGCTCAGTTTATCCGCGTCGAAGAGAATCCGGCTCTGGTGGTCATCGCGGCGGAATTGTTGCGACGTTTGGGACTGCCGCAGAAACCTCGCCCGGGGACCGACCCCAAGCTGCCCGAACCGGCCATGCTGGCGGATGAGTTGGCAGGCATCTTGAATCGGATCGAACCGCAACGATTGAGCGACGCGTTGCGTGACGTTCGCCGCGATTTGTTGACGTGGCTGGACCAGCGGCAGCGGCGAGGCGTGGTCGACGACGTTTTCCGACTGGGACGCTTGGAGTTGCGGCCGGGGGATTGGCTGCTGATGCGCAACCCGTCGCCCTACAACCGTTTTACGAATTTATCACCCGGCTTGTTTACGCACGTCGGCGTGGTGGCCGTGGAGGTTGGTTCGGACGGTATCCGCCGCTTTGTCATCGTGGATCTTCCCGAGCGGGGGGCGACGGTTCCTGCGACCACCGTGGATGTCTATCTGCAGCGAACGCTCCATTTCTTTTTCCTGCGCCACGAGGATCCGGAGGTCGGCCGGCAGATGGGGCAAGCGGCGGCGGCCATGATCGATAACCCGGCGCAATTCGACTTGACCTTTCAAACGCATCGCGTCCACCAACTGCGGGATCAGCCGCTGGAAGATCGCTTGATCCACACGTACTGTGCCGGGTTCTTGTTGATCTGCGCTCAACATGCCTCACGACCGCGCGACGAGTTCTTTCCCTTGGTCGAATCGGCTGCGGGAGGCTATACGGCGGCGAATCTCGAAACCATGGGTCTGTCCATCGGCGAAGATTTCATCTCGCCGACCGGAGCGATCTTTTCGCCCCGGATGCGGATCGTGGGACGTCGGGAGCCGATGTACGATCCGGCTCGGGAAGTTCAGGAAGCGATCTATGACGCTTTCGCCGATCGAATGATCAGCCACCCGTTGAATCCCTCGCCCGATCTGCGACAGGCTTTGCGGCAGCAGTTGGCCGCCGTGGCGAAAGACAAGCCCTGGTTGGCTCGAGCCTTGGCACGCGTGAATCAGGTGAGCGAGCGGATGGACTTAGAGGCGGCTGCCAAAGCGGCGACCGTAATCGAAATCCTGGACCAGATCGTACAGCGCAGCCTCCGCGAGTTCACCGCAGCGCACGGCGCGATCATGGCGGAACCGTTGGACGATGATGCGCGAGCCCGGATGGATGCCGAGCAAGTCGCCCTGATCAAAGCCTATCACGCTCGCCATCCCGAGCTGTTGAGGCAGTGGACCGCAAGAACCATTTCGGCCCGCGATCTGCGGATTCAACTGGTAAACCATTACGTCCAGCTTGGCCGACAGCAACTGGACGCTAGATTCTTCGCCGATTGAAACCAGGTAGTCGGAGTCATGCATGAAGATCGTGATCTTGGGCGCGGGAACGGTGGGCAGTTGGATCGCCGACCTGTTGTGCCAAAAGCGACACAGCGTCACCGTCGTCGATGCTGATCCCGCCCATATTAAACGGATCAATGAAGAGTTGGACGTCCGCGCTTTGACCGGCCAGGCAGGACATGCCAGCGTGCTGTTCCAGGCGGATGTCTTGACCGCCGACCTGTGCCTGGCCGTCACGGGAGACGACGAGGTCAATTTGGTCGCCGCCAGCATGGCCAAGGGCATGGGCGCGCGGCGCAGCATTGCCCGAGTGTTCGCGCCCGTGTTTCGCGACCTCAGCACGTTCGACTACCAACGGTACTTTCATATCGACCGGATCTTGAGTCTGGAACACTTGTCGGCGCTGGAATTGGCTCGCAACATCCGGCGCGCCGAAGCGATCACCATGGAAGGCTTGGCTCGGGGCGTGATCGAAGTCCAGGAGATGGTTGTCTCCGACGCGACTCGAAGTGTGTCGCGATCGTTGAAAGATTTGCGGTTGCCTCGCGGAGTGCGGATCGCCTCGATCTGCCGAAAGGATCGGCTCTGGATTGCCGGCGCCGACGATCAGGTGTTGTTGAACGACCGGATTACGATCGTAGGCAGTCGCGAGCACGTCGACGAGGTGCGAGACATGTTTCGATCGTCTCCCGAGCCTCGGAAGCGGGTGGTGATCGCCGGGGGGGGCGAGACGGGCCATCATTTGGCCCGCATGTTGCGCAACGAGCGGTTCTCGGTCAAGCTGATGGAGATCTCGCGGCAACGTTGTGAGGTGTTGGCCAACAATCTGCCTCACGTGACGGTCGTCCAGGCCGATGCAACTCGGCGCGCCGTCTTGGAAGAAGAGCGGGTGGGCAGTGCGGATGTGTTTGTCGCTTGTGCGGGTGACGACGAGGACAACATCATGGCTGGGGTCGAAGCCAGTGAGATCGGAGCAGCCAAGATCATGGCGATCGTCGGCCGGCCCGACTATGCCGACATCGTCGGGCGGCTGGGAATTCACGTGGCCGTCAGTCCTCGTGATGTCATGGCCAAACAGATTTTCAGTTTTCTGCAATCCGGCCCCGTGGTCGCCCGAATGCCGCTTCCGGGCGGCACGATCAGCGTTTACGAGATCGAAGTCGCCGCGAATTCGCCGGCGATGAAACATCGGCTGGCTGAATTGCCTTTGCCCGATCAATGCCTGATCGTAGCGGTCATGCGAGCCGAATTCGCCATGGTCCCCGGCGCCGATGATCGTCTGCAGGCCGAGGATACCATCATCGCGCTGATCGACGATCGGCAACTGCCGGAGGTGCTTTCGTCGTTCACGGTCAACAACGGGAATGCATCGTCATGAATCTGCGCTTGGTCGCCCGGTTGTTGAGCAACGTTAGCCTGTTGATCGGCGGCGCCATGATCTTCAGCCTGCCCTGGGCATGGCCCGTGCTTGGAGCCCGAAAGAACATGGCGACGGAATCGATCGGTACGTTCGAAACCCGCGGATTCGTGGCGTTGCTGATCAGTATTCTGGTTTGTTTGCTGGTCGGCGGGTTGCTGCGTTATTGGGGGCGGGTGGCATCGGGCAGACTGTATCGCAAAGAGGCCATGGCCGTGGTGGGGCTCAGTTGGGTGCTGGCCAGCGTCCTGGGCGCCCTGCCCTTTCTGCTGAGCGGCACCTGTCGCGGTCGCGATCCGATGACCCAAGAGCCGATCAAGATGAGTTGGATCGACTGTTGGTTCGAATCCCAGTCGGGATTCAGCACCACCGGGGCCACGGTGATCTCGGATCTGGAGTCGGCCGATCTGGTTCCCCACTGCATCTTGTTTTGGCGCAGTACCACGCATTTTCTGGGGGGACTGGGAATCCTCGTGCTGTTCGTCGTCATCCTGGGACACGGTTCGGCGGGAAAAGCGTTGATGCGAGTGGAAATGCCGGGTCCAACCAAGGAAGGCGTGACGCCGAGGATGCAAGACACCGCCTGGCTGTTTACGTTGACCTACCTGGGCCTGAATGTGGTGCTGGCCGTCATCCTGTGGCTGATGGGGCTGTCGTTGTTCGACGCTCTCTGTCACGCCTTTGGTACGATGGCCACGGGCGGGTTCAGCACCTACAACGCCAGCGTGGGACATTTCCAGAGTACGGCGATCGAATCGGTGATCCTGTTATTCATGTTCTTGGCGGGTACCAGCTTCATCTTGTTGTTCTACCTGCTGAGTTGCCGTCCGCAGCGTCTGCTGGCGGACATCGAGTGGCGGACGTATCTGGCGATCCTGATCGTCGCGTCGCTGCTGGTGATGCTGATCGGCACGTGGCACGGCGACTTCGACCGGCCGCTCGAAGCTCTGCGATACAGCCTGTTTCAAGTGGTGTCGATCATGACCACCACCGGTTACGTCACCGCCGATTTCGATCGGTGGAATCATTTCGCTCGAGGGCTGCTGCTGACCCTGATGTTCGTCGGCGGTTGTGCGGGCAGCACGGGCGGTGGTTTGAAAGTCATCCGGCATATCCTGCTGGCCAAAATCCTGCGCTTGGAGATCGAACAGGCGTATCATCCGACGGTCGTCCGGCCGGTGCGATTGGGAGGCAACGCGGTGGAAGAGGGCGAATTGCGGAAGAACATCCTGGTCTATTTTGCGCTGATCGCAGTGATCTTTGTCAATAGCTGGGTGCTGGTCGTCGCGTTCGAACCTGACGTGACGTGGGGCGATGGAGCGGAACACAAGCTGATGGACAGCGCCAGCGTGATCGCCGCGACGTTGAACAACATCGGCCCCGGCCTGGGCACGGTCGGCGCCACACAGAATTACGGACATTTTAGTGGGTGGAGCAAGATCCTGTTCATCTGGCTGATGATGTTGGGCCGCCTGGAGATCTTTTCGATCCTGGTCTTGTTCTTGCCCGATTTCTGGCGAAGTCGCTGACACGAAGCGTTTACCTAAACTGGAGAAAGAACGCCATCATGACAACCGTCGCTGTTTACGATACCAAGAGCTACGATCGAGCGGCGCTAGCAGCCGCTGCGGGCGCCGACGCGATCGACTGGCGATTCTTCGATTTTCGTATGGGTCCGGATTCCGTCCATGCGGCTGCGGACGCTCAAGCGGTGTGCATCTTTGTCAACGACTGTGCCGATCGCACGGTCCTGGAGAAACTGGCGGAAATGGACATCTCGTTGTTGGCGCTTCGTTGCACGGGCTTCAACAACGTCGATTTGGAAGCGGCCAAAGAACTCGGGATCGCGGTCACACGCGTTCCCGTCTACTCGCCGTATGCCGTGGCCGAGCACGTGGTGGCGTTGCTGTTGGCGTTGAACCGGAAGATCTACCGCGCTTACAACCGGGTTCGCGAGTTGAATTTTTCGCTGAACGGTCTGGTGGGATTCGATCTGTACGGCAAGACGGCGGGGATCATCGGCACGGGAAACATCGGAAGAATCACCGCCCAGATCCTCCGTGGTTTCGGCATGCAGGTGCTGGCCTTCGATCCGTTTCCCCAACCGCAATGGGCTTCGGATTTCGGCGTCCGGTACGTTGACTCGGAGACCTTGTTCGCCCAAAGCGACGTTGTCTCGCTGCACGTTCCGTTGACTCCCGAAACTCAATACCTGATCCGCCGCGAAACGTTGGCGTCGATGAAGCAAGGTGCGATCATCATCAATGTCAGCCGGGGCGCTTTGATCGATACGACCGCTTTGATCGAAGCCTTGAAGTCCGGTCAGGTAGGCGGCGTCGGTTTGGACGTGTACGAGGAAGAAGAGGGCGTGTTCTTCGAAGATCTGTCCGGCCAGGTCTTGCAGGACGACGAATTAGCTCGTTTGCTGACCTTCCCCAACGTGTTGATCACCGCCCATCAAGCCTTCCTGACCGAAGAGGCTCTGTCCGACATCGCACGCACCACGGTCACCAATCTATTGGCCTTTGCCAGAGGTGGGCCATTCGTGGAAGGTTCGTTGCTGGTCTGATTGGATCCCCCTTGGTGGTTGTTTATGACCGCGAAACCACCGATCCTCGCTGTGAAGCACTCGGCGAGCGTCTGCAACCGGTCTTCGATATACGGCTCGCAGTGTTGAAAACCCTCGCAGCGCCGACACATCCGCAGCGGTAAATGCTTTGGTAGTAACGAGTTGCGTTTACGGCTAGGGGTTGGCTACAAGCTGCGAAGCGCCCGGCCAGAGATTTCTTGGTGGGCTACCTCAATTGACAAGAAGATCCTGGCCGGGTGCTCAGATCAGCGAAGGCGCCTTGTCATCAATCGCTTCCCGTGAAAAGATAACGGCCTCACCACAATGAAAGGAGATGAAGTCATGTTTTTGGGGTTCGGAGAGATTATGGCCCGATTTGCCACCCAAGGCTTCCGCCGCTGGCGCCAGACGGTGCCGGGGACCGTCGAAGTCAGTTGGGGGGGCGGCGAGGCGAATGTGTGCGCTTCACTGGCCATGTTCGGCCAGCCGGTGCGCTATCTGACCGCGCTGCCCAAACACCCGATTTCCGAGAGCCTGGTGGCGACGCTGCGGGGATTGGGGATCGATACCGAATCCATCCTGTGGCGCAAGTCCGGACGGCTGGGGCTGTATTTTGTCGAATCCGGAGCGAATCAACGAGGTTCGACCGTCGTCTACGATCGCGGCGATTCGGCCATCAGTCTGGCCGAACCGGCCGAGTACGACTGGGATCGAGCGTTGCAGGATGTCCATTGGGTACACGTGACCGGCATCACGCCCTCGATCAGCCAACAGGCATGCCAGGCCAATCTGGAACTGGTCCGCCGAGCCAAACAGGCCGGCGCTGCGGTCTCGTGCGACTTGAACTTTCGCAAGAAGCTGTGGAACTGGCGGCCCGGAACGGATAAACGCGAACTGGCTCGGGAATGCATGTCGCAAGTCCTGCAATACGTGGATCTGGTGATCGGCAACGAGGAAGACGCGGCCGACGTACTGGGCATCCACGCATCCGGGACGGATGTTGAAAAAGGCCGCATCAATGCGGCGGCTTACGAACAAGTGGCCCGCGAAATCATCACGCGGTTTCCTCACGTTTCCCGCGTCGCGATCACCTTGCGAGAAAGCATCTCGGCCAACCACAACAATTGGGGCGCCATGCTGTTCGACGCCGCCCAAGATCGATCGTTCTTCGCTCCCCTGGACGAAAACGGCGACTACCGGCCGTACCAGATCCGCCATATCGTCGATCGCGTCGGCGCCGGCGATTCGTTTGGCGCGGGACTGCTCTATGCCCTGAACTCGGAAGATTGGCAGCCACCGGACCAAGCGATCAAGTTCGCTGTGGCGGCAAGCTGCCTGAAGCATTCCATCTACGGAGATTTCAACTATACCACGGTCCAGGAGGCCGCCGCGCTGGCCGGTGGTAACGCCACCGGTCGAGTCCAGCGGTAACGCCTCTTTCAAGCCCAGCAAGACGCGAGAACCATGCCCTCGGACCACTACGAAAACCCGCTGATCGCTCGCTACGCATCGAAGCAGATGAGTCAGCTTTGGAGCGATCGGAAGAAGTTCACGACCTGGCGACGGCTGTGGGTCGCGCTGGCCGAAGCGGAACAGGAATTGGGATTGCCCATCTCCGACGACCAGATCGCGGAACTCAAAGCCCACGTCGACGACATTGATATGGAAACGGCCAACCGCTACGAACGCCAGTTCCGCCACGATGTCATGGCGCACGTGCATACCTACGGGGATGCGTGCCCCCTGGCCGCGCCGATCATCCATCTGGGCGCGACCAGTTGCTTTGTGACCGACAACACCGACTTGATCCTGCTCCGCCAGTCGCTCCAGTTGATCGCTCATCGCCTGGCCGCCGTGATCGATCGGCTCGCTCGCTTTGCCCAACAACATCGGGACTTGGCTTGTCTGGGATTTACCCATCTGCAGCCCGCTCAACCGACAACGATCGGCAAACGCGCCTGTTTGTGGGCCTACGACCTGGCGATGGATCTGGTCGAAGTCGAATACCGGATCGAACAGGTCAAAGCCCGCAGCATCAAGGGCACCACGGGCACGCAGGCCAGCTTTCTGGAACTGCTGGGCGGCGATCACGATAAGGTGAAACGACTGGAGCGCCGAGTTGCCGAAAAGATCGGTTTTCAAGCCACTTACGCAGTCACCGGGCAGACCTACTCGCGAAAGGTAGACTCCCAGATCGTCGACGTATTGTCCGGCGTCGCCCAATCGGCTCATAAGTTGGCGACCGACCTGCGGATTCTGGCCAGTCGCAAGGAGGTGGAAGAGCCGTTTGAGACATCGCAGATCGGATCGTCCGCCATGGCCTACAAGCGAAACCCGATGCGCAGCGAGCGGATCTGCTCGCTGGCTCGATTTGCGATCAGCCTGCAATCCAGCGCGGCCAATACTCTGGCGACTCAGTGGATGGAGCGGACACTGGACGACAGCGCCAATCGCCGCTTGGTCCTGCCCCAGGCGTTTCTGGCCGTCGATGCCGTCCTGGTGCTCTGCCAGAACATCGCTTCCGGCTTGGTCGTCTACCCGAACGTCATCGCCAGGCATTTGAACGAGGAATTGCCGTTCATGGCCAGCGAGAACCTGTTGATGGCCGCCGTGACCGCCGGAGGCGACCGTCAGGAACTGCACGAACGGATTCGGCAGCACAGCCAAGCCGCCGCCGCCGTCGTCAAAAATGAAGGTCGCCCCAACGATCTGGTCCAACGCCTGCAAGCGGACCCCGCCTTTACCCACCTGGATTTTTCTGCCACCATGGACCCGTCGCGATTTGTTGGTCGAGCGCCCCAGCAAGTCGATGAATTCATCGCAGAGATCGTTCGCCCCATTCGCCTACGCTACCCCGAGGCCGGTACCATCCAAGCGGAAGTGAATGTCTGAGCGAAATTGGGCACCCCATCCCTCGACATCGATAAGGAACCCAGCCATGCCCCGAACAAACATCTTTTCCTCGTTGGTCGCGTTGTGCTTATCAGGATTCTGCATCGCAGCCGAAGACCCGGCGAATACTTCCCCCGTGGATGCGTGTACCGCTGACGCAGCATTTGCGGAAGAGGAACTTCCGGCATCGATCGACGCAAGCGTCGACGGACTGCAGATGGCGCAGCGCGAGGTGCTGGGCGATGGTTTGTACGGTCGAGTCCACGTCTACCGCGATACCCAGTATTTCTTTTCCGTCGAGAACATGCGGCACGGTGCGGGGCAGGGCGAGAACTTCACGCTGTGGGAACGGAGTTCGGGCGAGACTCCATGGAAGAAACGGGCGTTGTTCCGCGAGCATCACCCGGGAATGGTCTCGATGCTGCCGCTGGGCGATGGAGAATTGGTATTCCTGTACGTGGATCGAAAAGACGAGCGGAACCGCGCGGTACATCTCGTTCGCGTAGCTGATCAGGTAACGCCCTTGTGGACTTTTCAAGACAACCAAGGCGTGCTGAACCCGGTGATGGATGCCTTGTCCGATGGAACATTGCACATCCTGATTCCGGATCGCACCGGACGCCTCGTCCGCCGCTTCCTCGTCGATCCTGCGACCGGCGATCAACGTCGATTGCCCGACATCGAAACGCCTCGATCGGGCGCTCGAATCTACGACCGTCTGATCGAAAGCGACCGCCTGCTTGTACCGCTGGCCGTGGTCCACGAACTGCTGTTGATGGTCATCGACTTGAACGATCACGGCGTCACGATGCACAGCCTCGATCGGTTCACCTCCAACAGCGGTGAACCACCGCGAAACATGTCGTTCGCTCGGATGGACGATCCGGATCTGTATTCGATGGTCTATCTGCGGCCCGCCGAGTTTTCCGACCGCGCCGGACGGCAGGGACCACGGACGGGATTGGTCGGCGAAGTAGTGCTGAGCACCCTGGATCCCGATTCTCTCGAAACCGTGGGCAGTACCGTGATCGCCGGTTTCAGTCCCCAGCAGGCCTCGACGCACAACTTCGCAACCGCTCGGGCCGGCGCTGGAGACATCCTGCTGGCTTTCACCACCGTCGACCGCATCCACGTGCGTCATCTGACCGCCCGTTACGAAAACTATACGGGCGCCGCGCTGACCCGCTGGCGAGTCCAAGCGGACGGAACGGCAACCCGCGTGGCCGAGTTGGAAATGAAGCCGTTCTATTCGGCCAACATGGCTCCCCTGGATACGCGAGAGGTCTTGTTTAGCTACAATGAAGCGCGTCCGGGTGCGCCCCGCGTGATCAGCCGCGTGATCGCCAAGTGACCTTTCGTTGGGAATCGGCCGGAAGGGAGCCGTCATCTGCTTCGGGCATTCGCCAGCTTCTCTCACGATCCGGGCCGTGCGACAATAATCTCGTGTTGTGACATGGCCGACGGGTCGAGATTCGGTTTCAGGCAAGGAGTGATTCGACATGAAACGTACGTTTTCTCTTTTGATGTGGATCAGCAGTTTCGTATGGGTGGCGGCCGTGGGAGCTGCCGAGCGACCGAATGTTTTGTTCATCCCTGTGGATGATCTGCGAATCGAATTGGGATGCTATGGGGCGGAGCACATCCACAGTCCCCATATCGATCGATTGGCTCAAACGGGTACGGTCTTTCTGCGAGCCTACTGCCAGCAGGCCGTTTGTTCGCCGTCCCGCACCAGTCTGATGACGGGCTTGCGGCCGGATTCCACGCAGGTCTACGACTTGCAGACCCATTTCCGCACGCACGTACCCGACGTGGTGACTCTGGGCCAACACTTCCAAAAGTACGGCTATTACTGCGTCAGCATGGGCAAGGTGTATCACGGCGGCTACGACGATCCGCCGACCTGGAGCGAGCCCGCGCGTCGGCCCGAGGGCGGAGCGGGGTACGTAAGGGAGGAGAACCGGCAGATCATGGTCCAGCGGAGGGCCGAGGCCAAGCAGCGGGGGTTGACGGGGATCGCTTTGAGCCGCGCGGCCCGTGGGAACGCTACCGAGATGGCGGACGTGCCCGACAACGCGTATACCGATGGGGCGATTGCAGAGCTTGGCGTCGAAGCGCTGCGCGAATTGAAGCAACGGGATGAGCCGTTCTTCCTGGCCGTCGGTTTTTTGAAGCCGCATCTACCGTTCAACGCGCCTCGACGTTATTGGGACCTGTACGATCCGGAGAAGATCGAACTGGCCGCCAATCCCTTTCCGCCAAAGAACGTGACTCGGTTTTCATTGACCAACTGGGGCGAGTTGCGTAATTACGCCGACATGCCCGCCAAGGGCGACTTGACGGAAGAACAGGCTCGGCACCTGAGGCACGGGTATTATGCGTGCGTCAGCTTCCTGGATGCCAACGTGGGGAAATTGCTGGACGAATTGGATCGATTGGACTTGACCGACAATACCATCGTCGTGCTCTGGGGCGATCATGGTTGGAAATTGGGGGAACACAATTCCTGGTGCAAGCACACGAACTTCGAGAACGACACGCAGGCTCCCTTGATCATCCGCGCACCCGGTCAAAAGGCGCCGGGAAGCAAGACGCGGGCGCTGGTCGAGTTCGTCGATATCTACCCGACGCTGTGCGAACTGGCCGGACTGGATCTGCCGGACCATCTGGAGGGAACCAGCGCCGCACCGTTGTTGGACGATCCGGACCAACCCTGGAAAGCCGTGGCGCTGAGCCAGTATCCTCGCGGTTCGGTAATGGGGTACTCGATGCGCACCGACCGATATCGTTTTACCGCATGGAAGCATCGAAAGACGCAGCAGGTCGAGGCCCTGGAGTTGTACGATCACGACGTGGACCCGGCCGAGACGCATAATGTCGCGGGCGATGACGACAAGGCCGAGTTGGTGGAAAGTCTGCTGCAGAAGTTGGACGAAAGCTGGCAGGCGGCACATCGGAGCCGTTGATGTGACTGCGGGGCTGACGCGGGTTGACGCCCGCAACCGACGTAGGTTGGGTCTCCGACCCGACCCGGTCGGAACAGAGTCCCAACCTACAAAGTTGCGCGCACCGTGTGCGCATCTTCCATCCGAAGACTCTACGCGAACCGCACCAGCAGGTCGCCGGTTTCGACCTGGCTGCCCGGTTTGACCAGGACCTCCTGGACCTTGCCATCGCGAGGGGCGATGATCGTGGTTTGCATTTTCATGGCTTCCAGCATCAACAGCTTCTGTCCTTTCGCCACCTGATCGTCCGCTTGGACGTTCACCTTGACCACCATGCCAGGCATACTGGCGCCGATCTGGCGATTGTCCTTGGGATCGGCCTTTTTCGCGCGAGCGGTGCGGCCGACCAGCGATTGATCGATGACCGTGACGTGCCGAGGTTGACCGTTCAGTTCGAAGAAGACGGTGCGGGTACCATCGTCGTGCGGGTCGCTGGTGGTCAGGTACTTGACGATCAGCGTCTTGCCCATCTCCAGCTCGAACGCGATTTCCTCATTGGGCTCCATCCCGAAAAAGTAGACCGGCGTCGGCAGATTGCTTGTATCGGCGTACGCCTGTTGATGGCCGACGAACCCTTCGAACACGGCGGGGTACAGCAGGTGCGACAGGACTTCTCGGTGTTCCGGTTCACGTCCCAGCAGGGGTTCCAGGTTGGCTGCGGCATGCTCGAAATCAGCGGGTGGCAACTGGCTGCCCGCACGGCCGCGCAACGGCTTTTCGCCTCGCAAAATCCGATCGCGGACGCGGCGCGGGAACCCGCCCGGCGTCTGGCCCATCCGGCCGCTCAACAGATCGACAACCGATTCCGGAAAAGCGATCTCGCGTGAGCTGTCCAGGACATCGGCGCACGTCAATTCTTTGGTGATCAGAAACAGGGCCAAATCGCCGACGGCTTTCGACGTCGGGGTGACCTTGACAATATCGCCCAGCATTTTATTCACTTCGGCGTACGTCTGGCAGACCTCTTCCCAACGATCCGCCAGGCCCAAGGCCCGCGATTGCTCGTACAGATTCGTGTACTGGCCGCCGGGCATCTCGTGGCGGTACAGATCCGAACCCGCCGCCAACGCGGGGCTTTCGAACGGCTCGTAGAATTCGCGGACCGCCCGCCAATAGGTCGCCATCGCGTCCAACGCCGCGGCCTGCAAGCCCGGATCGCGGTCAGTAAATCGCAACGCTTCGACCAGCGTATTGAGATTCGGTTGGGATGTACCGCCCGACAGCGGAGCCATCGCAGCGTCCGCGATATCCACTCCCGCCTCGGCGGCCATCAGGATCGCGCCCGCTTGAACGCCCGCCGTGTCGTGTGTATGGAAATGGATCGGGATGCCGATCTCTTGTTTCAACGTCTTGACCAGCAATTCGGCCGCATAGGGTTTGCACAGACCGGCCATATCCTTGATGGCCAGGATATGGGCGCCCATCTGCTCCAACTGCTTGGCCAGTTCCACGTAGTATTTCAGGTTGTACTTGGGCCGAGCCGGATCGAGGATATCGCCCGTATAGCAGATGGCTGCTTCACAGATCGCGCCGCTCTCGATCACCTCTTCCATGGCCACCCGCATGTTGGGCATCCAATTCAGCGCGTCGAAGATCCTGAAAACGTCGATTCCCGCCGACGCCGCTTCTCGGACAAAGGCCTTGACGATGTTGTCCGGATAGTTGGTGTAACCCACCGCGTTGGACGATCGCAGCAGCATCTGGAACAGCGTATGCGGCATGCGTTGGCGCATTTCGGTCAGCCGTTGCCAAGGACATTCGTTCAAAAACCGCATCGACGTGTCGAACGTGGCGCCGCCCCACATCTCGATCGAAAACAATTCGGGCAACAGCCGCGAGTACGCATCGGCCACGTTCACCAGATCGAGCGTTCGCAGGCGCGTCGCCAGCAGCGACTGATGGGCGTCGCGGAACGTGGTGTCCGTCAGCAGTAGCGGCTTGTGTTGCAGGATCCACTGGCTGAACCCCTCGGCGCCCAACTCCTTCAGCTTCGTACGCATTCCCTCGGGGACGGGGACCTTGGCATCGACCTGCGGCACTGGAGCCGGGATGCGCCGCTTGCTGACCGGACGGCCCTTGACGTGAGGGTTCCCGTTGACGATCGTCTCGGCCACGTAGGCCAGCACCTTGGTGGCGCGGTCCAATTGTTCCGGAAACGTGAACAACTCGGGCGTTTCGTCGATGAATCGCGTCGTGCACTGGCCCGCTTGGAATTGCGGGTGCATGGTCAATTTCATCAGAAACGGCAGGTTGGTTTTGACTCCCCGGACTCGGAACTCGTGCAAGCAGCGTTGCATCCGCATGGTGGCGTCTTTGAAGCGTCGAGCCCAGGCGGTGACCTTGACCAGCAGCGAATCGTAGTAGGGAAAAACGACGGCGCCGGTGAACGCGGTGCCGGCATCCAACCGGATCCCCATCCCTGATGCGGATCGATAACTGGTGATCCGTCCGTAATCGGGACGGAATCCGTTGGCCGCGTCCTCGGTCGTGACGCGGCACTGCACGGCATAACCGTGCGTGTAGACTTGCGACTGCGGCGGCAGATTGATCTCGGGACCGTTCAAACGGGCACCCTGAGCGATCAGGATCTGCGTCTTGACGATATCGATCCCCGTCACCTGTTCGGTCACCGTATGCTCGACCTGGATTCTGGGATTCACCTCGATGAAATAGAACTCGTCCGTATCGGCATCCACCAGAAACTCGACGGTCCCGATATTCTCGTAGTTGACCGTGCGACCGATCGCCAAGGCCGCTTCGCACAACGCTTCCCGCACGCGCGGATTCAGATTCGGCGCCGGTGCGATCTCGACCACCTTCTGATGCCGCCGCTGGACCGAACAATCGCGCTCGTAAAGATGCATCAGGTTCCCGTGCCGATCACCCAGCAGTTGCACCTCGATGTGTCGAGCCCGGTTGACCAGTTTCTCGATGAATACGTCGGCACTACCAAAAGCCGTGCGTGATTCTCGCTGAGCCAGGTCGAACGCGTCGGCGAAATCCTCTTGGCGATTCACGGCCCGCATCCCTCGACCGCCGCCGCCATGAGCCGCCTTGATCATCACCGGGAAGCCCAACTCCGTGGCCGTTCGAATGCCGTCCTCGAGGTTCTTGATCGGCCTATTACTTCCCCCCAAGACGGGTACGCCCGCCTTGGCGGCGATTTTTCGAGCGCTGATTTTGTCTCCCAGTTGCTTGAGCGTGTCGATTCGAGGCCCCACGAAGGTGATCTCAGCATCGTGGCAAGCTTGGGCAAGTGGGGCACTCTCGGACAAGAACCCGTAGCCGGGATGAATCGCGTCGATCTGATGCTGCTTGGCCAACGCGATAATCGCTTCGATGTCCAGATACGATCGAATCGGCTCGCCCGGCTGCCCAATTTGGTAAGACTCGTCAGCTTTCACTCGATGAAGTGCGTATCGATCCTCGTACGCATACATGGCGGCCGTCTGAATCCCTAATTCGTGGGCAGTGCGAAACACACGAATAGCAATTTCACCGCGATTTGCGACCAGTAGACGTTGAATGGGCGAGTCTAATTCGTTCATGCGTGGCAACTCTTGGGGGGGGTATTTGGGATGGCCAGACATCTGCGCCGATCTCTTCACGTCTGGAAAGCGTAGTGATCTGATCCCGAATAGGCAACTACCGATTGCGCGGAATCATTAGCCGCCCAATTCAGCGGCTTCTTCCCAATGCTCGTACAGCCCGGCCAATTCCAGCTTGGTTTGCTCCAATTCGGCGGTGGTCTGCTTGACTCGGGCGCCATCACGCAAGATCTCGGGGTCCGTCAGCGCCGCGTGAAGCGTTTCGATGCGATCCTCTCGGTGATGGATATCGGCCTCGATATCAGCCAATTTTCGATAAGGGAAGCGGCGTTTCTTTCGCGAAGCTCTGCTGGCCTTCGATCCGGCTTCGCCATTTTGCGACGCCGAAACGGAACGGTCTGCCTGATTCGCCTCGTCTTCCGCTACGGCCTTTGCTTGGCGTACCAGATTCAGGTAGGTGTCGTAATTTCCATCGATCACGCGGAATCGGCCGGGTTCCACGACCAGCAGATGATCGGCGACCTTGTTCAAGAAGTACCGGTCGTGGCTGACGAACATCACAGTGCCCTCGAAATCACGGAGTGCCCGTTCCAGCGCATCGCGTGCCCAAAGATCCAAGTGATTCGTCGGCTCGTCCAAGATCAGCACGTTTGCGTCCGCCGCGGCCAACATGGCCAACGCCGTTCGGTTCCGCTCACCACCACTCAATTGGTCCACTCGCTGGAACGCCATGTCGCCCGTGATGCCGAACCGAGCCAGCAGATCGCGTCGCTGCTGTTCGACGAATTCCTTGTGCTGGGGGCGGATGGCGTCGACGACCTGCGAGTCTTCGTCCAAACATCGCAATTGCTGATCGAAGTAGCCGATTCGCACACCGGTGCCGTGGACAACTCTTCCCGAATCCACGGGGCACTCGCCCATAAGACAGCGCAGCAGGGTAGTTTTGCCGGAACCGTTGGGTCCCAAGATCCCCCACTTTTCGCCTCGGAGGACATCGAACGTCAGGTTTTCGAACAAAGGCTGCTGAAAGGCCTTCGATAATCGTTCGACGCGAATGACGATATCGCCGGTCCGGCTGGGCGGAGCGAAACGCATCGGAGGCGGAGCGATTTCACGAGGTGCTTCGACGGGCTCGATCCGCTGGAGCTTCTTTCGGCGATCTTCCGCCTGAGCGTGCTTTTGTCCGTACTGGTTTCGCCGGATGAAATCCTCCATTTTGGCAATTTCCGTCTGCTGACGCTCGAACGTCCGCCGCTGTACCTCAAGCCGTTCGGCCTTCTGTCGTTGGTACGCCGAATAATTCCCCGGATAGCAGTCCACCGTACCGCAGAACAGTTCCAGCGTCCGCGTCGCCACTCGATCCAAAAAGTAACGGTCGTGGCTGACCAGAATCAGCGCCTGTTGCGAGGTCACCAAGTAGTCCTCCAACCACTGAGTCGCTTCCAGGTCCAAGTGGTTGGACGGTTCGTCCAGCAGCAAAACGTCCGGTTCTTCCAACAGCAGCTTGGCCAGCAACAGCCGGTTCTGTTGACCGCCGCTCAACTGTGACACTCGCTGTTGGAACGAAGCCGGTTCGAAGCCCAGCCCGATCAAAACCCGCTCGATCTTATGATCCACGTGGTAACCATCACGGCGATGCAGTTCCTGTTGCAGATGATCGAACCGCTGACCCAATCGCCGATGCTCGGCCGGATCGTCCGTCTGGCTCAATCGGTCAGCGATCGCTTCGGCCTGTTCGTTCATGTCCAGCAATTCCCGCAGCGCCTCGCGAGCTTCGTCCCAAAGCGTTCGATCTTGAGCGAACTCCGGGTGCTGTTCCAAGAATCCCACGCTGGTGCCAGCGACCCAATCCACCGTCCCGGCATCCGCTTCCTCGCGATCGGCCAGGATTTTCAACAGGGTTGTCTTGCCGGTTCCATTGGGTCCGACTAGCGCCGCCCGCTGTCCGGCGCGCAAATCGAAACTGACGCCGTCCAGAACCGGATCGGGCCCATAGTGTTTTCGGACTTCTTGAACGGTCAAACGCATCATGGCTAGCGCAGCGTAATATAGGCAGATGCGTTCTTCATCGCAAGAACCGGGCGCCTATTCGATCCAACCGCCGCCCAGGACTTGATCGTCCTGATAACAGACCACGGCTTGGCCAGGGGCGATGCCGAAACACGGCTGATCGAACTTGATTCGCAATCGGCCATCACTTTCGATTCGAGCCGTCGCAGCTTGCGCGCGATGCTGGTAGCGGATCTGAGCCAAGCAGCGGAAGCGGTCGGCGGGTGGCGACACCAGCCAGTTGGTGTCTGTGGCGGTCAGCTCCGTACGATCCAACTCGCCGCGCCGTCCGATGACCACTCGACGGCTGTCCGGTTCGATGCGCACGACAAAATAAGGCTCGCCTAAAGCGACACCCAGACCTTTTCGCTGGCCGATCGTAAAAGCCTCGATACCCTGATGTTGCCCGACAACCCGTCCATCGGTGGTGACGATCGTTCCCGATCGGTCGCCATTGGATGCTCGACGTTGGCGAATGAAATCGGCATGATCGCCGGAAGTGACGAAGCAAATCTCCTGACTGTCGCGCTTGTCTGCCACCCGCAAACCGAGTTCGGTTGCGACCTGCCGGATTCGTGGTTTATCAAAGCCACCGACTGGTAACAACATCTGGTGAAAACGATCACGACGAATCCCGAACAAAACGTAGGATTGATCTTTACCCGCGTCCACGCCACGATGGAGATGCA
>SKKK01000537.1 GCA_007121535.1 Planctomycetaceae bacterium
GCCCGAACGACGATGGTGCCGCGCCCCGTGTAATAGCCCTGGCGGATTCCCGCCCGACCGCAGATGATCCCCCCCGTCGGAAAATCGGGGCCTTCGACGATCTCCAGCAGTTCGTCCATCGAGACGTTGGGATCGTCGATCACCCGGATCAAGGCGTCGCAGACTTCCCGAAGATTGTGCGGTGGAATCGAGGTCGCCATGCCCACCGCGATACCCGATGATCCGTTCACCAGCAGATTCGGGAACTTCGAAGGCAGCACCGTCGGCTCGGTGCTCCGCTCGTCATACGTCGGAATGTAATCGACCGTATCCAGCTTCAAATCGTCCAGCATGGCCGCTGCGATCGACGATAACCGAGCCTCGGTGTACCTCATCTGAGCCGGTGGAAGGCCTGCGATCGAGCCAAAGTTTCCTTGCTTGTCGATCAGCACGTGCCGCATATTCCACTCTTGCGCCATCCGGACCAAGGTCGGATAGATCACGCTTTCACCGTGCGGGTGATAATTACCGCTGGTGTCACCCGAGATCTTTGCGCACTTGATCCGCCCCGCACCTGGCCCGAGATTCAGGTCGTTCATGGCCACCAGGATGCGCCGCTGCGATGGCTTCAAACCGTCTCGGACGTCCGGCAACGCCCGACTGACAATGACGCTCATCGCATACGTCAGATAGCTCTCTTTCAGTTCATCCTCGATCGCGTGATCCAAAACATCCTGCTCAGCACTTCCGGGCTGATTGGATTCCTGGTCCTCAGGGGGTGGGGCTTCGTCGCTCGGGGGTAATTCGTTAGCCAAGGGCAAGGGTCCTTTCCTGCTGGGTGGATCGGTATCGGCGGGCGGTCCTCTTCGACAGCAAGCCGCTGCCGCGCCCTGCCGAGGCTCGATCTTTGGAATGGCGAGATTTTAACAGGTTTTCGCGGCGACAACAACGGCCCAACCCCGGCTTTCTCAAGTCGCAAGTGCTTATTTGGCAGATGCTTACGGCATCCATCCTGTTGGCCGGGAAGACGCAGTCGACGATCGAGGCAAAACGCTATAATCGATCATTCGGTGACTCGCAGAACGACCATCTTGCAGGAGACGACAAAGCTGATGACGATCGACCTGATCCTCGGTACCGCCGGACACATCGATCACGGCAAGAGTTCCTTGGTCCGCGCGTTGACGGGGGTTGAAACCGACCGCCTGCCGGAGGAGAAGCGACGGGGCATCACGATCGAGTTGGGGTTTGCCGAACTGGTGTTGGAACCCTATCGCTTGGGGATCGTCGATGTGCCGGGCCACGAACGCTTCATACGCAACATGTTGGCGGGCGCGACCGGGATGGATCTGGCTCTGCTGGTCGTGTCGGCCGACGATTCGATCAAACCGCAAACTCGCGAGCACCTGGACATCCTGCGTTTGCTGAATCTCGAAGCCGGAGTGATCGCGTTGACCAAGTGCGATCTGGTGGAACCGGATTGGCTGGAACTGGTCGAGGACGAGATCCGGGAGTTGGTGGCGGATACATTTCTGGCCGAAGCGCCCATCGTCCGCACCAGTGTCGTCTCGGGCCAGGGCATCGATCCGTTGCGACAGCACCTGAGGCAAGCTGCCGAAAGGGTTGCCCAATCGCAGCGAGTCGATCGCGTGAGCGGCCCGTTTCGCATGGCCATCGACCGCTGTTTCACGATCGCCGGGCATGGCACGGTCGTCACCGGCAGCGTCAGCAGCGGCCGTACGCAGGTGGGCGACGATCTGAGTATCCAGCCGATGGGTCGGACGGTTCGCGTTCGCAGCCTGCAAAATCATGACCGTTCCGTCGATCGGGTCCAGCGGGGCCAGCGGGCTGCGATCAATCTGGTCGGGGTGCGTCACGACGAGATCGATCGCGGCCAGGAATTGGCATCGCCCGGACACCTGATGCCCAGCCGCCTGTTGACGGTTCGTCTATCGTTGATCGACCCGTTGAGTCGGCCTCTGAAGCACCGATCTCGCGTGCGCGTTCACCTGGGAACGGCAGAATTGCTGGCTACCTTGCTGCTGTTGGATCGCGACGAGGCGATGGCAGGCGAATCGGTGCCGGCGCAGCTCTATCTGAGTCAGCCTGCGGTGGCCATTTGGGCCCAACCGCTGGTGGTCCGCACGGAATCGCCCGTGTTGACCATCGGCGGAGGCTTGGTGTTGAATCCGAATGCGGAACGGTTGCGAAAGCCCGACGCCGAAATATTGCAAATGGTGCAGGATCTCGGGGCGTCCGACCCGGTGCGCCGCGCTTCGGCCGCCTTGTTCTTCGCGGGACTGCGAGATTGGCATCCCAACGATCTGGCTCGAACGGCCGGCGTCGACGAACCGGAAACCGTGGCGGCATGCCTGCGCGACAGCGGCCATTTGCGCGAAATTCGTCTGTCTCCGACGCGAACGATCCGTATCCATCAACGGGTACTGGCGCGGCTGAGCGATCGGATGGAAACGCTGATGCGCCGACTGCATCAGCAGAATCCGTTGCGTTCCATGCTTGATCGCCATCAGGTGGCGGCCGCCTTTCGCTACCTGCCGGATATCGCGTTGTTCGACGCCATCATCGACGAACTGCAGCGTGGCGGACGAGTGCGGGCGACGGGGCGGGGACTGGTGGTGGCGGGCGAAGGGCCGAAACTGTCGACGAACGAACGGAAGCTGTTGGCGGAATTGATCGCCATCTATCGCGAGGCCGGCATCGAATCACCGACGGTCGACCAGTGCTGCAAGCAGGTTGGGCGAAACCAGCAATCGGTCCCTCAACTGATCGCCCTGGCCGCGGCTGACGGGGATCTGGTGGAAGTCGCCGGTGACTATTATCTGCACGCCGAGGTCGATGGCCAGTTGAAAGAGACGTTGCGACAGCAGTTCAGCGACGGAGGCGGGTTGACGCTCAGCCAGATCCGCGAACTGCTGGGCACGACCCGAAAGTATGCGGTCCCGTACTGCGAGTATCTGGACCGCAGCGGATTTACTCGCCGCGAAGGGGACGTGCGTTACCTGGCTTGAATCTGGGTGAAGAGTGGCCTAAGGTACAGCCAATGCGCAAGATCGTTATCTCTTTCCCAACGTTAAGGCCGGCGAGGCAACAATTGCCGGGTGTTCATGTGAGCGGCAAGGCGTTAGCCGCCGTTTCTTGCTGGCTTCTTTGAACGGAAGAAAGCGAATCCATGTCCAGACGAGCGATCACTTTGACCACCGACTTCGGGATGGGCAGCCCGTACGTGGCGGAAATGAAAGGAGCGATCTTGAGCGTCTGTCCCGAGATCGTGATTGTGGACATCTCGCATCAGGTCGCGCCCCAGGATGTGCGTCAAGCGGCGTTGATCCTGGATCAGGCGGCTTGGCGATTTCCCGATGGAACGATCCACGTCTGTGTGGTGGATCCCGGGGTCGGCACCGAGCGCCGCATCGTGTTCGTCCAACTTGATCGGCAATCCTTCATCGCACCGGACAACGGCGTCTTGAGCCGAGTGATGAGGCGGGGTGAGCTGCGACGAGCATGGGAGGTGACCCGACAGGATCTGTGGCAGCATCCCGTGTCGAACACTTTTCACGGGCGAGACATCATGGCCCCCGTGGCTGCTCGCGTCGCGACCGGTCAACCGCTGGAGCGTTTGGGACCTGCAACCGATCGCCTGACGATGCTGGACTGGCCCGAGCCCGAGGTGCGGGGCGCGGAGATCCGCGGCCAGGTGCTGACGGTGGATTCCTTCGGGAATCTGATCACCAATATCGGCCGCGATCTGCTGGACCGTCTCGGAAGTTCGGCGGCGATTTCCGTCCGGTGTGCCGGGCACACGATCCGAGGCGTCGTGCGGACCTACGGTCACCGCGACCCCGGCACGCTCGTGGCATTGATCGGCTCCAGCGGTCTGCTGGAGATAGCCGTCGTACAAGACAACGCGGCCCGCCGCTTGCAAGTCACGTCGGGCGCCGTGGTCACCGTCTCGTGATCGCGGAA
>SKKK01000158.1 GCA_007121535.1 Planctomycetaceae bacterium
CGCGATACCAAAGCGACCAGGTCGATTACGCCGATGGCGCCCTCGTCCGTCAGTGCAATCGCAAACTGCGCGGTGCGGGGATGCTGGTCGCCGAAAACTTGATCAAATGCCATCCGTACTACCGGGGAATCTCGGCCCTGTGGAAGCAGCAGAAAATCGATCCGCGTGACCGCCGTTGCCGAATTGCCAACCGTGCCATGCGGATGGTCTATCAACTCGTCGGGGGCAGACAAGTCTGGCGCGGCAAAGGCGTCGATCGCGAATACCTGCTGGCCAAGCTGCAAGAGTTCCATCGCCTCCACAATACTCCGATCGACCAAGCAATCCGCGACATGAACGAGGCGGTTGCCTGGTTGCCGAAATCGGCTTACGCCAGCGAAGCGAAACCGCTGGCCGAATGGGCCGCCAAAAAGCGGCGTGGCCCCCAACACATCAGCGAATTGATGATCCCCCTGCTCATCCGACTTGGAGTTGCGATTGAAGATCCGCTAGAATTGAATACGTCCGAAGCTCGGAGTTCTGACTGACTTGTTGTGCTGCCAGGCACACTGATAACATCGTCTTTGACCCCGAGGGTATCGGTCGTGTGGGGAAGCCTTGACCGGTTCCGCCACTGGCCGAGTCAGCCCGTTGAAAAAGCGTGATGCTCTGTCAGCGGTTCGAACGCCGGATGAGACAGTGTGGAGCTTTCGAGCTTCGGATATCTACCAGGGTGGCGAGAACGAACCAGCCCAGCTGACCGAGACCTGCCGGCAGCCAACCCGTCGCTTGACAACGAGCACCCAAAAAAATACCCTTATGGTAGGTGCGCTCGACGTGCGCGCGTCACCAGTTTTCGAAAATCCCCCATGACAGTGCTTTGTTCCCCCGCCCCAGTATTCCCAATATATGCTCCTGACCCCTTTGTTCCCCACCTTTGTTCCCCCTTTGTTCCCCCTTTTTTCCCACCCTTTGTTCCCAGCTGACCGAGACCTGCCGGCAGCCAACCCGTCGCTTGACAACGAGCACCCAAAAAACTACCCTCATGGTAGGTGCGCTCAGCGTGTGCGCGTCACCAATTTCCCAAAATTCCCCCATGACAGTGCTTTGTTCCCCTTTGTTCCCGTTGCCGGCCCCAACTGATGATATGGTCGACCAATCATTGTTGACCATTTTCCGCAGCCTTCCGACTATACGTTCTTGGCCACTTTTTTGCCCCTCCCAGATGTAGGTTCTTCACTCGTTCGTCTGGCCTGCTCTACCTTCTGCCGTCAATAAGCGTGCCTGTCCCGGTTTCTGCTTCCCCCGGTTTCTGCTTCGTCCGGTTTCTGCTTCGTCCGCTTTCTGCTTCGTAGAATTCGGTTGCGCCGGCTTGTAAGCCACACGGTAACGAGCACCAAGATGGAACCCCAGACGAGTGCAAAAGGGATGCCGGCTCGAAGTGGCAAGCCGACCCAGCGTAAGCGTGACAATACAATCAAGGCGGGCAAAAGTGCCGCGAATCGGTACAAACGCCCTCGGTGGGCAGCAATGGGTCGATACAAGCCTGGTGTCAACAACCATGCGGGCATGAAAGCACTGAATGCACCAAGCACAGCGCCACTTGCGCGAAAGATCTTCACTTCCAGCCCATTCGGAAGGGGCAGCTGCGATCCAACCCAAGTCCCCACGAGAATACCGCCTACAAGGCCAGCCACCACCGTCATGCCGAGTATGAACGCCCCGGCTAATCCCACTACGCCCCCTGGGCGCATCACTCGAGGACAGCCCGCGAGTTGTAATGCTTCGAGCCATCTCTCCATGTATCCTGCTTGGATACCACAAGCAATTACTCGTCCGTTCGGCAGGACGATTATCGGAGCGGGCCGCCTGTACTGCCCAGCGTTCAGGATTGGATCATCGCTTGTCACACCAAGATACCAGCATGAATCACGTAAGGAGAACTGCTCTTCGCCGCTGGGAGTCCTTATTCCTAGGGTATCTCCATCCAGAGCGATAATGCGAGGAAACACACCCGGTCTGAGACGGACGGCCTGACTCGGTTCCAGGGAACTGAGATACCATCCGACAAGAAACACGATCACGGCGCCGACAGCCGACTGGAGCATTGGAAAGCCAAAGCCCACAGATAGGCACCAGAGGCCCATGGCAAGAATAGCAAACGCCACGCGGACCGCAAACGCACTTACATGTCGCCGCCACCCCTCGACTTGCGGGCACGGCTGATACTCCTTCAGCCGGACACCATTGACGTCAGCAACCATTATGTCCATCCCGCGAATCATCAACAAGAAAAGTCGCTTGGTAACAGCACGATACACGATAATGCATCTTAACGATTCCACCAACTTTCGCACGCTTCAGTGCAGTACTGCCCACAGCCAGGCGGCTGGCCTATCACGTTCAACCAATCGCCAAGCGCCCAAAGGAAACCTTCACCAAGGGCTTTCTGCAGCATCTCAGCAACCGAGGGTCTGGCGGGGAACCCAACGAGTCGATCGAAGCCGCAATCGGCAACCGTTGTCGCAATCATCGGTATGGTCAGTGGATCGGCGCCGGTGTTGCAGTGTCTCTGTACTAGCTGTAGGATCTCACATGCGCAATCCATGGTACCGACGAATGCACTAGCCGGGCCTAACGGCAGTATGTCGAGAAGATTGAAAAGGCAGCATCCGCACGCGACGGTATCTTTGTAGCTCTCGCTCCAGGATTCGATGTAGCCACACAGGAGGCTTGTGTGGCCCGTGCATGACGCTCGGCATCCACTTACACAGCCTGCATATTGCAGCCATTGCCACATGCTTGGGTACTGCACTGCGCAGACCTGTTCGCATTGAAATGCGCAAGCCTCGTTAACCCTCAGTCCCGGCGGATCCGTGGCGTTTGCGGGGCTGCCATTGACGTAAGCATATAGGTTAGACCTGAGCCCGTCGTAGCCCATCCAATCCCTGCTGAGGAACCGCCCGGGCTCGCTACTATAGTACCTTGCCCGATAATGGTAAAATCCCGTCTCGCCTTTCAGCTCGCGGCCGGTGTAGAGCGTCACGTTGGCGTAGCTCGATTCGCTGCGGGTGTTGGTCCAGGTGGCGTCGTAGATGGTGACGACGCCGTAGGGGGAGTAGACGTAACGCTCCAGCGCGTCGCCGGCGGTGTCCAGCAGGGCGGTGACGTTGAAGTTGGCGTCATTCAGGAAGTACAGCCGGTCGTCGTCGCACAGGCCGTTGACGCCGGTGTTCTCGTCGCGCAGGACGGGCGCGTCGATGTAGCGCCGGCTCCAGACGTACTGGTGCTTGGGCTGCAGGGTCTCGGGCTGGGCCGATGGGGTATCGCTCTGGCGGGTCTCGAGGATCTGCCACGCGGAGGTGTAGTAGCAGTGGAGATAGCTGTCGATCCCGGTGGGATTCGACGGGGCGCCGCTGTCGATGTGGATCGTGATCCTGCGATTCAGGCCGTCGTAGTCGTAGCGCGCGATAGGCGTCTCGCCGTCTTTGATCTCGACCAGGCGGTTCCAGGCGTCGTAGATGGCGGTCAGGCCGTCGGCGAGGTTGGCGGGCTTGGGGATGGTGGTCATGTTGCCGTTGCGGTCGTGGGCCGGGTCGGCCCAGTCGGTCCCGGTGGCGGCCGTGATGGCGGTGATCTCGTTGACCGGGTTGTGCGTGCGGCCCTGATCCAGGTCCGTGCTGCCGGAGGTCTTCTGCACATAGCCCGGCCAATTGCCGGTCATGTCCAACGACCAATCCTCTTCCCGGGCAGGCGTGCCGGTGATGCCGTCCTTGTTGGCGTTCAATTCGCCGCGGGCAAATTCGACCAAGCGGTTAACTTGGTCGTAGCCGTACAATTCGTCCCGGCCGCTGGTCAGGGTGTTTTCGCGGTACAGGCGGTTCGAGGCCCGGTCGTAGCCGTAGGTGTAGCGGTCCCGGTCGGCGCTGGCGGCGTAGGCGTACCAGAGATGGTCGATCACGCGGTCGAAGCGGTCGA
>SKKK01000137.1 GCA_007121535.1 Planctomycetaceae bacterium
CGTCCAGCATCGAACTGGTGGCCGACGTACGCAACCCACGAACCATCCATTGCAACCGAGCGGCGATCACCCGTTTTTCCATGGAACGTCCATCCCTCGCCGCCGGTTGAATGGGGTCGTTCTGCTGCAACACGAAATGCCCCCACACACATGGGATCCTAGGATGCCCGAGTCTCCCAACAACATTGCGAATGCCGTAACGGACTCGACGCTCTCGCCGTCGTCCATGGACCCGTATCGCCGTGGACCCATGATGCTGAGTATCATCGGACTCATCGCCGGTGTGATCGCTTTGGCACTCGCGGCCATTCCGGCAATCGCCCTTGAACGCGCCTTGCCGAACCCTTTCGCCGACTCCACGAAGAAGGATCGAGAGGTTAAACCGGCCGCCGAACGCGAAGGAGGAGTGACCCTGAAATTCAAACAGCTATCGGTCAATTTCGGTGGGAAGGTTCCAAAGGAAGAACAACCTGCGATAACACCACCAGAACTAACCAAAGATCCGATCCGCTGGTTTACGATAGGAGCGGTTTTTTGCGCTCTAGGTGGTTTCGTCCTGGCCACGATTGGGCAACTGCGGGAACGACATACCGTTTTGACCGTGAGTTCAATGGGCTGTTGCGCTGCAGCGATTACTTGGCAATACTTCGCGGTTGGAATTGCCCTCGGTGCGGCCGCAGCGGCGTTTCTAATTGTTTTGGCACTTCTCGGTTCAGCTTTGAATTGAACGAAAGGCAGCAGAACAATCCGATGCACGCGAGGCGGCGGCGACGTCCTCGCAATTGGTTGAATCACGCGCGCCGCCCGCGTGATCGGGAACGTTACGATCGAAACCCGGTCCCCACGTGGAGAATCGAACGCTCGTCGACGAACCCGAAACCGAACGTTCTCGCACGGGGTGGAAGAATGGCGGCATTGTGATGTGGCTGGGCCTCACCGCCGACCCCGCGTCGGCGGAAGGCTGATTGGCCGGCTAGAACGTCCGATCCGACAAAGACCTTCTTTCCCTCGCCGCCCGCCGCCAGCGGTGGCGGGCGGCGAGGGAGGGGGGCGGGCGCGGCGTCTAGCCCTTCAATCGTCGCTCCGCCGACGCGGGGTCGGCGGCGGCGGGAAATACCACCACCGCAAGCATAGGTCCGTTTGCTGGGCAGACCGAGTCACCAATAGCCACGGAAACGAACAGGTCGGTCTGCGGGGCCAGATTCAGGATGATGGTATTGCCTACTGGCCTTGTACCCGGCGACCGCATGGCACGACGGGTCGTCTTCTGGGGGCAACGGAACATCGTAACCATCCGATGCACGCGAGGCGGCGGCGACGTCCTCGCAAGTGGTTGAATCACGCGCGCCGCCCGCGTGATCGGGAACGCTACGGGCAAGCCATGCAGTCCATTCGTCACGGGGCACCCCACTGGCAGATCGCAACACTTGCCATCTTGGCGGGTCTGTGGATTGCTCTGTCAATCCCGTTGGCTTTTGGTTGCGGCGATGCGGAAGCGTTTTTCCTGAGCACCTTCAGGGATTACGCCCGAGCAGCCCATCCCCACATTAGTTTGAGTCCCATATTCCTTTTGTTTTGGATTGCTCACTCCTGCCTTCTCATTCTTGGCATCGTGGCAGTCACCGTTCATAAGTCTGATTTGTTCACGGTTCTGATTATCGGTCCTACGCTCGCATTTGGCGTCAGTCTCTTCTCGCAAGAATGGTCCGATCCAGATTGGCTCATATTCACTGGCGTTTGCTTGATAGGGTGGCTGGTTGGGCTCGTCTCAGGCGGTGTGTATTGTTTATACTGGATCTGTGTTCGTCTCGTAGAACAAAAGGATGCAGGCGAGCGGCGGTAAGGTCGGTTGCAAGTGGTGGCCTATTCCCGTTGCCGCCGCCTGATCCTGGTCGTTCTGTCATCGAAATGAAACCTAATCCCTACGAACCGGTTTCGCTTCCACTCGATGAACGCAGTATTTGGACGCGTCTCGTCGAATTTGCTAGGAGGCCGGCGCCCATCCGTGTCGCCCGGGAACACCCTTTTCGGTGGATCGTCGACGCTATTGTGGGATTCACCCTTTGCATTGGCGGCTTTCTCGTCGCCGGGTTGGTTCGTGAACCGCTCCGATTCCTCGGTCCGATGGCGTACCCGACTGCGCTTCCAATTGGACTGTTCCCGGTTGGAGTTTGGATTCACTATTGCGGTGCTGGACGCGGAACCACACGGTCAAACGCCTTGCTCATACTTGGGCTGATGTCGTCCTACGCCGTTCAAGCGGGGATGAACGGCGTTGCGATGCTGCCAATTTCACTTGGCGTGCTTGCCGTAACTTTGCCGGTCGTATGGAATATTACTAAGCTTGTGCTTGGCTTGTTGCCGGGGTCAAGCTATCGACAACGGAAGACAGAACAACCGGATGCACGGGAGACCTCGGCGTCGTCGGTCCTGAAATCAGAATCAACTGCTCGGTCTCCGTGATCCGCGACGTTATCGGCCCAGCAATGAACACACAATGAAGCACGCGTTCCCAGATCAGCCCCGAAACCGCATTACAGATCGAGATGGATGATGGCCTACTTCGATGCAAATGACGACGATGCGATGGACAAGATGCGCGACATGTTCGGGCCTACGCAAATTGACCAACAAATCCGTCAGGCGATACACTTCTGCTGGATGGGCTTGCCAAACGACAAACGGAACGTCGATGAACTGGAACGGCAGATCCGTCGATTGGTGGATCGTGCGTTGAGCGATGTTCGTGAGGATTTCGACGAGTTCTTCCGTGGTCGCAGCTAATGGAAACCTTAGTGACAACCCGTTCCTTCAACGCGAATGGCCGATAACAAAGCGATCCACCCAAGTCGCCGGTCGGCAGCGAATTTGAATCATAGTTTTTTGGCGGCGACTGGGTGATCGCTGCCGTTTTATCACGCAGACTCTATGCGATACCCATCGTTGAATCCGGCTTACTCGAATGCCGTTGAGATTCGCATGGGATCGCCGTACAGGACAGCAGAACTTACGCTTGAGGGCTCATGGATTCCTGATTTACCTGATGTCGAGTGGCAGGATCTCTATGCGGAAAGTGACAACAAAAGATACTTGCTACTCGTTGGTTGGCTCATCTCTCCACGCGATGAACCCGGCTTCTGCTTTGTGTTGATCGATAAAAAGAACAAAGTTTGCACACAATCAGATCGCATCTCCGGATGCTGCAAAGCCGTCCGATTCAATGGAACTAGGATTTGCTACGAACTATTTGATTCGGTGGACGTTTTGGATTTGGAGACTTCACGAGCGCGGTTGAACAAAGAAGCGTGATAACTATGCGGTAAACGGGAGCCGCCGATGACGCGGGTTTTGAAATCATAGTTTCTTGGCGGCGGCCCCGTTACCGCCGTCGTTACGATCCAACCCCAACCGCCACGGATTGAAGCCGACGCTCGTCGACGGGGCCGAGACCGAACGTCCTCGCGCAGGGTGACGAACGGCGGCATCGCGGCGGGACGGGCTGGTCCGGGCGCGAACATCAATCCTGATGGCGACGAAGAAACGGAAGGACCGTTCACGGCGTCAACGGGCGTCCGAATGGAACGCGAAGACGAGTCGGTTCGCCAGACAAACGTCAACACTGATGGCGACGAAGAAACGGAACCTCCGTTCGTGGACTCAACGACCGTCTGAATCGAACGCGAAAACGGGCCCGGGCGCAGGGCTAACTGGATCGCCAATGGCCACGCGACGGGATGGATCGACTCGCGGCACGACATCGAAATTGATGGCTCGGCTTACTGGACTTCCACGGGGGCCACCGTGTATCCTGATGGAGACGTAAGAACAACCGCCCGCAGGACAACCGTCGACCCCATGGCACGACAGGTCGTCTTCTGGGGGCAACCGAAGATCGTAACCATCCGATGCACGCGAGGCGGCGGCGACGTC
>SKKK01000378.1 GCA_007121535.1 Planctomycetaceae bacterium
GCTGCCAAGTGTCAAATTATTTGATTTCGAGTGTCAAATTGTTTGTTTGGTAAGTCTCGGATTAGTTGGCTGATCTCGAAGGGATGGGAAGAGAAGATCGTCTCGTATTTTCTGGGGTAGGCCGAAAAACAGAAGCCCCCTGCTCGCAGGGGGCTTGGTGGGAAAGATGCTCAGTGGCGGTCAGGGTTGTGAATCGCGGCGAGGAGGCGGCAACAGGGGCGAAAGGTAGGCGATGGCCTCGCGGAAATCGCAAGCCTGCACTTCGATCACGAAGTCGATGGGGTTAAAGTTTCGCTCGCAGCGGAAGCAGCGTCCTAGATTGGTCGCGGGGTTGACGGCCGTGTTAAACTCGCGGCACAGCGGACAGAGAAAACGGACGTAGCCGTCGCGCGTCTTGTGCGGCCATTGAAGAACGCGAAAGACGTTCGGCAAGAGGATCTCGTTGCGGAACCGTCGCAGTTGTGGACGGGTATGACGTTCATGCATGATGGAACTCCTTCGGAAAATGCTCAGGGTAAATGAAACTCGGAGAGGGTTTGCTGCAGCAGGGATTCGTCGACGCGGACCGCCTGTTGAACGGCCGCTTGCAAGAGGCAAGCGGTGGCCAAATTGTTGATCTGCCGAGGCACGCCGCCGGTGTAGTCATGGATCAGGTCCTTGACGGGCGGATCAAACAGCCCATCTTTGCCGCCGGCTGCCTGCAGGTGGAAGTCGAGGTAGGCGGCGGTCTGGGGCTTGGAGAGCGGATGCAGGTGATAGCGGACGCTGATCCGGTCGAGTACGTCGCGCTGGCGGCGGAGCAGGTCCAACAGCGGCGTTTGACCGGCGAGCACCAGCTTCAGGGGTGGCTGGTCGTCCAGGGCCGAACTGACCAACAGACGCAGATCGGTCAAGGTGGCGGCTTGCAGCAAGTGGGCTTCGTCCAGCAGCACCAACAAGGTTCCTTCGACTTGCTGGGCGTGCTGGCGGATTTGCCCCAGAAGTTGATCTTTGCTCCAGAGGGGCGTTTCGCCCAGGGTGCGAACCAGCAGTCGCAGTAGATCGTTGCTGGAGAGTTGTGCCAGGTGCAGGTAGTGGATTTGCACGCTGGGTCCGCGCAGTTCATGCCAAAGGCGTTTCAGCAGGGCCGATTTACCGACTCCGCTGGCGCCGGTGATCAGCCCCAAGGTTCCGGCGGCGGTCAGATACCGCATGCGGGCCAGGCCTTGCGTCAGGCGTCCGTCCGGCCAGAGCCGCTCGGCGGGCGTGTGCTCGGCAAAGGGTTGCGTGTGAAAGTGAAAGTGTTTTTCTAACATCCAAGGTTCCTCCGAAAACAAGTGATGGGTCATGGGCACGGATACTTGCTCGCGCCCCGGGGTAGTCAGCGGTCAGAAGGGCGGGTCCAGACGCCGCAGTTCAAAAATGATGGCGGCGATGGTCTTCTCCCGGGCTCGTTCGACCGCTTGACGCAGCAGAGGCTCGCTGATTTCGACTTGCCCGTGGCATTTGGCGAGCATTTCCAATTCGTCGCTGCTGAAGGCTGAAAGACCGCCGCGGCGACCGAGCAACTGACCGAGGGTTTGCACGAATTCGCCGAACGACCACGAGCGTGCGGCAGGCAGTTGGCGGTAGTCGATGCCTTGGCTCCGCTGCTGCAAGGACTGTTCGTGCTGATCCACGAGCAAGTCCAGGTAGTTGTGTTGCGGCTTGCCGGGTGCGGGGGGCGGCACGGATTCACCGTGAGCGCCCAATTCCCGCTGATAGCGTTGGGCACTGCCCAGATACACGCCGGCCTTGGTGTACAGGAAGATTTGTTCCAAGGGCGCGTAGGGATCGTAGCGGACCTCGACCACGTCGCCTCGCAGGCTGCGATCGGTGACGCGGAAGTAGCAGTTCTCCAGTTGCACGTCGCAGTGTTTGCGGTTGACGGTCCGCTCGACGCGCCGCTGGAAGAACTCCAGGGCCCGTTGCAGATCGACTTGCCGGGTGAAGGCTTGACCCTGTTGATAACGCTGCTGGGGCGTTTGGCTGGTTTCCGAGTGCGTTCGCTGGTGGTAGCTGACGTCCAGCCAAGCGGAGAAGGCTCGGTTGAGACGGTCCAGGGTGAGGATGTCGCCCGCGCGGACCTCCGCTTCGAACTGCGTCTGACACGTCTGGAAGAAACGCTCGACCAGGCCCCCCGGAGCCGGATCGCGCGGTGGCCGATGCAGCAGTCTGATGTTCAGGGCCAAACAGGCGGCCTTCAAAGCGTTGGCGTCGTAGACTTTGGCGTTGTCCACGTACAGCTCGCGACTGGCCCCGTGCGCCGCCCAGCCCCGCAGCAGGGTGTCGATCAGGATGTCCAGCGTCTGGCGGAAATAATACCGCCCCGTGACCACGTAGCGGCTGTGACTGTCGATGAAGGCCGACAGGTGCGTGCGGACCGGGCGGCCCTCGTACAGCACGTAAGGGCCTTCCTCGAAATCGCCTTGCCACAACGCGTTGCTCTGCTCGCGCGTCCAACGGCAGCGGATCTTGGTCGTCGTGAAGCCCAGCTTCAGACGCGTGGCGCCGGCCTGCCTGAGATGCCGATACAACGTCGAGCGGGGAATCGATTGGCCGAACTGGGCTTGGAGGAACTTGTTGATCGTCTCGTCCGAACGCAGCGGCTGTTCCTTCTTCAGTTCCACAGCCCGCTGAAGCACCTCCGGCTGGTACTTGCGCGATTGGCCGCGATCACTGCGGGTTTTGCGGGCCAGGGCCTCGAACCCGTCCTTCTGAAAGGTCTGCCACTTGCGCCGCAGGGTGGTCAGCGACACTTTGCGACGACGACCGTCCGGAAACAAGTGCTCCTGCGCGGCGATTTCGCGCAGGCAGCGCGGAGCGTCATCGGGCTCGGTCTCGCCATCGATCAGCGGCCGCAGCAACGAACACCAGAACAGGGCCCAAACTTGGTCTTTTTCGCTCATGCTTTGCCTCCGTTGGGGTGAGTTGAATGGAACTCGACTTCAAACGGAGGAAAAGTTACCTCAAGCCAGGACCCCGGCTGTTGCCATGTGTGTGAACATGCTTACCCCAAAACACTGGTAGAAGGCATTGGCCACATGAAGGGCCAGGCTGGCCTCTTCCAGCGTTCGTCGGCGTTGGTCGGAACGCACGTTGGCGTGGGCAACGGGGCAACTCTGGCGATGCACATCGGCACGCGGATCTTTCTGCAAAATCAGTTGGGTTGCCCATTGGACCAAATTCTTCCGGGAGCCCAGCCAGGAAAGCCAGCGCCAGAGGGTGACGTGGCTCAACTGACGGCCGTCGTCCTGGTTGGCGTAACTCGGCGGCGCGTGTTGGTCTCGAACCGCCTTGCGGTAAGTGGTCGGTTCGCCGCTCTGCTGTTGGGCCAAGTATTTCTGGGCTTTGGCCAGGAGATCCTGTTTGACGAACCGTTTGTGAGGCAAGGCGAAAGGCGGATATTCGGTGAAAACCGCCCGACAGTGGCTGCAACGGAACCGCACGCGCCAGGAGAGGATGACTTGGACGAGGAACTCGTCGAGTTCCTGATAGAACACGCGGAAGCGGAACTGGCGCCTGGCGCAGTCGTGCTTGGTGAAGGCCGCGGAAAATGGCAACGGGGACAAGCCGTACGTTGACAAACAAACAAATTGTTCAGGACTGCTTGGTTGTACTCATTGACTTCGCGTTGGACATCGCTCATGCTTATTCTCCTCTTGTAGATGCAGGACGGAAGTCGGGCCCGCCAAAGACACGGCTTCCGTCCTCTTTTTTTGTGATCCATCGGAACTCTAACCGACCACCCGAACCGAAAAAAGAGGGGCGGGGTACCAGAAATTTCTTGAACTAGGCGGGGTATCAGAGCGGGGTATTCAGGCGGGGTACCGGTAGCGGGGTGCCACGACAACTAATTCGAGACCCGCGAACTCGAAATCTGAGACTTGGCAGGA
>SKKK01000692.1 GCA_007121535.1 Planctomycetaceae bacterium
TCCTGGCGGATTGCGGGCGAGGCAATGTGACGACGGGCAAGTGGCTGGGGGTGCTGGAGCGGTGCGTCAAGGCGAACGACCGCTCGATCCTGAATCTGAATCTGGTCCGCGAGTTGCCCGACCAGCAGGCGATGGCCGGTTTCGTGAAGTGCGTGCAGATTGTCAAACCGCTGCTGCAGCAGGCCCCGAATGCGAAGGATCCGGCCGGTCTGGTGCAGGCCGAGTTGCGGCGCGGGACGCCGGCGGCGACGACGATCCCCAAGTTCCTGGACGGTTTCGTCTGGTGGCGGAACCGGTGCGTGCATGGGATCGACGAGCGGACGCCGCTGCCGCCGCTGTACAAGACGTGTCTGAACGAACCGCTGGAAGCGGCCCAGATCGAAGCCTTGCGGTTCTTCGAATGCCTGCGCCGCTATCCGCTGGCCCGGCTGACGGGCGTCGAGGTGAAACGCAGGAAACTGGCACACCACTTCGTGATCTGCCGGGGCGCGCTCGAGCTGCCGCTGGACTCGCCGCTGGTGTTGGACCAACCGCTGGACGATCCGGGCAGCACGTGGCTGCTGGGCCCGGACAACGCGCCGTACATCAAGTTCACCTTCGGCCAGTTGCCGAGCGTAACACCGGGGCCGGCAGTCGAGACGGGCGAGCTGTTCATCGTCGCCCGCGGACCGGATGAGTCTGCGGAGGTCCAAGTGGACGGCCGGGTTTGCGGCCGGACCGGTGAATTGCTGCGCGAAATCCCGCTGGGCCAACACACGATACGTGTTTCGCACAAGTACTTCCAACCGGCGGAAGTCGAAGTGACCGTGACGGCCGACGAATGGGAACCGATCCCGGTCCAGCTAGAGCCCGCCGAGGGCTATCTGACAGTAGCTTGCACGCCCGTCGACGCACGATTGACATTGTTGCGGGAAGGACAGAAGACACAAGTCTTCGAAGGTCCCGGCCGCCGGCGCGTCCCGGCAGGCAGCTACGCGTACCGCGTGGAGCGCGAGGACTACGAGCCGGGGGAAGGTATCTGCGAAGTGTGTGAAGGGCAAAGCCACACGCTGCAGCCGCGACTGGCTCACGTTGCCAAGTTGGCACCGACGCCGGAACAACCGCCGGCAAGACCATCGGCTCCGGAGAAGCCCGCGGCCGCCGCGGATGCGCAACGTACCACCACCTCCAAGCAGCATACAGATGTGCCGGCTGCCCGGGCTCCGGGGGTGCAGACGGTGGCATCCCCGGCAATCCAGCCAGTCGGCGACGGACCACCGTTGGAAGTCATCACCAATTCGATCGGCATGAAACTGGCGTTGATCCCGGCGGGCGAATTCTTGATGGGCTCACCGGAGACGGAAGAGGGGCGGCGAGATGATGAAGGCCCGCAACACATCGTGCGGATCACTCAGCCATTCTACCTGGGCGTATATCCGGTGACGCAGGCGGAGTATGAACGGGTGATGGGTACGAATCCGAGTTACTTCTCGCCGAACGGCGGAGGAAAGAGCCAGGTGTCGGGTCAAGACACGAGTCGTTTTCCAGTGGAGAAGGTGTCGTGGGAGGATGCGATGGAATTCTGTCGCCGTTTGAGTGCGCAGGAGGGAGGGCAGTACTCTTTGCCGACGGAGGCCCAATGGGAGTATGCATGCCGCGGTGGTGCGAAAGACTACGGGGTGTTCGGGATCGGGGACGGCAAGGCGCTGACATCGAAGCTGGTGAATTTCGACGGAGACTACCCCTATGGGTGCAACGAGAAAGGACCGTACTTGCAGAGAACCACCCCGGTCGGATCGTACAACTTGGCCAACGGATTCGGGTTATTCGACATGCACGGTAACGTATGGGAGTGGTGTTCGGACTGGTATGGCTGGTACGCGCCGACGACCGTGGACGATCCGGCGGGGCCCGCTACAGGCTCGACTCGCCTGAACCGCGGCGGCTGCTCGTACGACAACGCGTGGAGCTGCCGGTCGGCGTCCCGTACCTGGGGCTGGCCGGACTACCGGCACGGCAGCCTCGGCTTCCGCTTGGCCTTCAGTTCGGTGGATCAGTCCCGCAGGTAGGTCAGTCTAGCAGTCAGTCGACGTTAGCGGAGCCATCTCCGCAGGCTGAAATGCTTCTCGTGCGTAGCCGAGAAGCATTTCATGCCGGAGCGGATGGCGGAGCGGCGGCTACAAGCTTCTAATCTCCGTAGTGGTATCGGCAAGCGATGATGATCACATCGTCGGCCTTGACCGTGTACACCAAACGATGCTCGTCGTTAATACGTCGCGACCAATATCCGGACAGGTCTCCCTTGAGCGCTTCGGGCTTGCCGATACCCTCGAACGGTGTGCGCAGGACAACCTCGACCAGTTGGTTGATTCGCTTGAGCAGCTTGCGGTCACGCCGCACAAACCACTGGTAATCGTCCCACGCCGACGGCGTAAAGGTCAGGTTCATTCCGGGGTCAACTCCCGTTTTCGCGCCCAACCGGATTCGGCTTCCGCGATCGAACGCCCCAGATGCGCTGCATTGGCGGGGCTGGACAGCAGATACTGGGTCTCTTTCCAGGAATTGAATTCGTCCAGCGGCATGACCACGACCTGTTCGCCCTTGTCATTGACCACGATCCGCGGTTCCGCATCCGCCAGAACTTGTTCCACCAGGCGCGGCAGGTTTCGCTCGGCATCCTTCAACGTGATAGCTTGCATGGTATCCTCCAAAGTCCCCGTGCCAACGGGGTGACGTGTTGGCGCTAGTTTGTTTCACACAATTCGATTATACCAGTACGAATGCCTTCCTGGAACGAGAAGAAACGCTCTTGCCGATCTGCCGCCGGATGCCCGATTCGCGGTCCAACCCGGCCAGCGGCAGTTCGACCAGCAGTTCGACCGGGACGATCTGGCCGGCGAGCACGTTTTGCAGCGGTTGAGCCAGCGGCGAGTTGCGGCCGGCGATCACGCACAACGGCAAGTCGGCCAAGTGGTCGATCTGCAATTCGGCTCGGCTGGTCCATGCCCATCGCGCGATCGCTTCGATCTGCAACGGGCTGTGGGTCACCAGCGCCGCGTCCAGCGTCTCCTTGACGACGCCCCGGCCCCGATCGTCAGCATGCTTCCCTCCTTGCGCCGGCCTGCCAAATACTGCTTCAGATGACGGTGCCTGTCGGAACACGCGCAGACGGCGGCTGACCACGGGTTGTTTCACGCCCAGCACCTTGGCCGTCGCATCCCGGCTGCCCTCGTCGACCACCGCCAACAACGTCAACAACTCGTCAAGACTCGGACTCTCGGATCGGGACATGGCTGAAAAACCTAAAGGGGAAAGAGGCAGTGTTTTTCAAACAGTATCCCATTCCGCGGCCCAGCCTACCACCGGGGGCAACCACGACACATTCCGATTTGCTTTTGAACTGGCAGCAGCGTCGAGCCGTTTTCGCAGTGCGGTGGCTTGACACCGCTTTCCTCTTGCGTCAGCTTTTGACTTGTCGCGCGGTATGGTCGGAGGAGCGGCGTGAAAGAAAAGCACGGCCAAAGCGGCGTCGAGCCGCCGCAGTCCAAAATTGGCAACGGAATGAGTTCCATTTTATCGTTTTTTGCGTTTCGATGCAGGAGTGGTTTCGATGACGGTTGCTTTGGCGGAGGATGTGCTTCGGGATTATCCGACGGAGTTGAGCCAGCGGTATCAGGCGGTCATTCGTTCGGCGGGCGGGTTGCCGCGGATCGAGCGGCTGTTGGAATTGGGTGAGGCGCTGCTGAAGTATCTGGCCGGGATCGCGGCGGCCGAGTATGTCCAGGCGGGGGTCCGGTCGGCCGAGGTCGAAGCGTTCCTGGCGGATTGCGGGCGAGGCAATGTGACGACGGGCAAGTGGCTGGGGGTGCTGGAGCGGTGCGTCAAGGCGAACGACCGCTCGATCCTGAATCTGAATCTGGTCCGCGA